>NZ_JBEOUW010000045.1:0-77197 GCF_040303045.1 Kitasatospora sp. NPDC096140 | reverse complement strand
TCCGATCTCCCCCCGCCCCCCGCCCGCGGCGCCCTACCACACCCGGCATGCGAACGGTCCGCTCCCTGCATGCAGGGAGCGGACCCGAGGAGTGACCTGCGCGCCGGATGACGGGCGTGGTGTGGGAGTACTTCCCATGCGAGTACCTGGCGATGTGATGTGGGTTCCTCGAAACTCGGTGGTCCGATTCATCGACGCCGATACGGTCTTCTTACCCATCCTGGCCGCCCTGGAGGAGCAGACGTGACACAGCAGACTGCGGAGGAACGCCCGGGCATCGCCGCTGCGCTCGTGGTCCACGAAGCCTGCATTCTGATGGTGAGGCGACGGGTCAGCGAGGGGCAGCTCTCCTGGCAGTTCCCGGCCGGTGAGATCGAGCCCGGTGAGTCTCCAGAGCAGGCAGCTGTCCGTGAAACGGCGGAGGAGACCGGGCTCGGTGTGGCCGCAGTCAAGCTCCTGGGTGAGCGCGTGCATCCCAAGACCGGCCGGCTGATGTCGTACACGGCGTGCCGGGTCGTCGGCGGCACTGCCGAGGTGGTCGACACGGAGGAGCTGGACCAACTCGCCTGGGTCGCTCTCGCCGAGATCCCGGAGTATGTGCCGTATGGCCTCTTCGGGCCGGTCCAGGAGTTCCTGGACGCCACGCTCATGAGCTGACCGACCTCGATCGAGAGGCCCCGATCGACTCGGGGCAGGCGCCGGCGGACCGCTGCCGGGGAGGTGGTGGGCCGTTCAGGAGGAGGTGTCCGAACTCGACCTCACCGACGCGCCGTGACGCCCCACCAAGGCAAGAGGAGTGGGAAGTCGGCCGATCCGACTTCCCACGCCTCCACAGTCGACGGGCGCTACGCGCCGGCTCGGGTCACCCGGGCAAGGCGGACCTCGACGAGGTAGCCCGGGGCGGAGGGCATGCGGCGGGCCCAGGCCCCCGCCGCCCCCGCCCCCGCCCCCGCCCCCGCCCCCGCCCGCGGCGCCCTACCACGACCGGTATGCGAACGGCCCGCTCCCTGCATGCAGGGAGCGGGCCGTCCTGGTGTGCTGCCTCAGATGCGCTCAGGGCGACCGGATGGCATAGGTGGTGAATCCGGCGTGCTCACCGGTCGGTTCGAACCCCGCCTTGAGGAGGACGCGGCCGGAGGCCGGGTTCTGCGGGTGGTGTTTGGCGCGGATCACGGACAGCCCGAGACGGCCGAAGCCCAGGGCGACGAGCCCGCGTACTGCTTCGGTGGCGAGCCCCTTCCCCCGGGCATCCGGACGCAGGACGTAGCCGGCGGAGGCGAAGGAGCGGTCGAGGTGGAGCTTGGCGATCCCGAGCAGATCGCCGTCGACATCGAGGCCCAGGGTGTAGATCATGCGCGGGGATCGAGCGGCGGAGGCCGCAGCGTCGTGAGCGGCGCTTCGGGCTTCCGCGGCGTCCATCGGCCCGCGGCCGAGGAACCTCGTCGATTCCGGGCTGTAGATGCTCTGGAGGGCTTCGGCGTCGTCCGGGGTCAGCTCGCGTAGCCGGACCATGCGTCCACCGCTTGTACGAGGTCGGCCAGTTCGACGGCGCTCGGCCGGTCGTCGGGCCCGGCCAGCAGGACGTCCCGCAGCCGGGCCTGAAGCGTGGGCCAGGGCGTCGAGGCGGCGAGCGGGACGGCCCGGGTCGCGATGGCCTTGCGGATCTCCGCGACGGGCGTGCCCCGCCCGAGTCCGGCGGCCTCGTAGTCCAGCGGCCATGTGCCTGTGACGCAGGTCCACAGGGTGCCGGCGAGGGCATGGACGTCGGCCGTCTGTGTCGTGTCGACGGGCTGGGGGCCGGTGATGATGGCGGCAGCCAACTCCGGGGCGGTGAGGTGGATCATCGTGCCGTCGAATGCGGTCCACGGGGTGCTGCCGAGCCGTCGGGACCAGGCGAAGTCGAGGAGGCGCACCGTTCCGTCCGCGCCGTGGATTCCGTGCTGGGGCTGAAGGTCGCCGTGTACCCACCCCTCGGCGTGGAGGCCGGCAACGGCGCGGCACAGCTCCACTGCCGCTTCAAGGGCGTCACCCCGCCCGCCGTCGCCCTTGCGTACCGGGCGGAAGACCTCCCAGGTGGACGGTCCGGCCAGCCACGGGGTGACGTACCAGACGCCGTCGTCGAAGCGGCCGGCGGTCACGGTGTAGCCGGGGAGCTGGTCCAGGACGGAGGCTTCGCGCGCGGTCACCTCGGCGGCCTCACCGGTGCCGAGCTTGATGCTCGCGACGCCTTGCGGTCCGGTGGCTTTCCAGACTGCGGAGCCTCGCCGGTTGCTGATCTCCTCCAGCTCCAACGGCCCACAGATGGACCGCGCGGCCTTCAGCGCTTCGTCGGCCGCGGGAGTGAACTCGCCCATTCTCTTACTGCCTTCCACTCGCACGGGATGTGCTCGGAGACGACCCGCAGAATCAACCATGAGAGCGGCTCGCTCCCTGTGCGCAGGGAGCGAGCCGTTAGGTGTGCCTGTCAGCCGAAGGGCAGTACCTGGGTGCTGCCGCCGGCGAGGATGTGCTGGTACTCGTTCTCGCCCTGGAGCGAGCGGTAGTTGATCACCGGATCGCCGGCTCGTACGAGGGCGGTCGCACAGCCCAGGCACCAGGGCTGTGGCGGCTGCACGTCGAGATCCTCGATCGCCGCAGGAACGGAGCACTGCGTGCAGTTCGACATCGGGTCCTCCCTGGGGTCGGGGTCGTGGAAGGGGCAGGGCGGGGATGGTCCGAGCGGGGGTGTGTCAGACGGTAGCGTCGAAGCGATCTGGATCGATGCTCGCCACACCCAACACGCGCATGGCGAAGGCCAGTTGTAGGCGGCAAGGTCGGTCGGGATCTCGATCTCGCACAGGGCGTTCGCGGTGTGTCCTCCTGTTCGATGTCGCGCTCAGAGCACGGGGTGGTTCGCCGCCCGGACGCGGGTCAGCAGGTCAGCCCGCCGCTGCCGCTCCTCGGAGGTCAGGGGAGCTGCGGTGTGCTCCTCCGGCGTGAGGACCGGCCGAGAGGGTGCCAGGCACTCCCCGTCAGCCAGGTGCTGTGCGTGAGTTCGGACGAGCATCCGGCCGATGGTGGGGTACTCGTGGGCCGGGTAGCGCGCCTTCGCATCGACGAAGAACGCACATCCCGGGCATTCGCCGTCGGCCATGAGATCAGCTCCCCGCGCCTGATGAGATGTCGTCAGCAGGACGGTAAGGAGCCAAGGGCCGTGCGGTCGACGAAGTTGCACCCGGTTGCACCGGTTCACCCGAGCGAGTCGATGGCCTTCGTGATGCAGGCCCGTGCCGTCGCGCCTCGGACGGCGAGCTTCGCCAGCTCGGCGAAGGCCCGGTGATACGTGCTGATCTCGCTCGGAGTGGAGATGTTGATCTCGGCAGTGAGGGTCTCCACGGCGACCAGCTCGTCATCGAAGGCGTAGAACGCTTCGAGTGGCCACACTGTACGGCGCACGCCCCGCGGGATGATCCCGAAGGACACGTTCGGCTGAGCCATGACCGACAACAGGCGTCCCAGCTGGGCGGCCATGGCCGCGTTGTCCGCCACTCGGTAGTACAGGACCGTTTCCTCGACCAGGATCGCGAACCGCCGGCCGGCGTTCTGGACCACGCTCGATCGTTCGGTCCTGGCTCGAACGGCCTGGCCGACATCATCAGGCGTTCCTTGGAAGTCGGTGATCGACCGAAGGAGCCCTGTTGCGTACCCGGCTGTCTGCAGCATTCCCGGCACGACGTTGGATGCGTAGACCCGGAAGCTCCGGGTTCGTTGGTACAACGGGAGGGTCTTCTCGTGGATCCGGCGCATGCCGTCGCGGTGGATCTGCCGCCACTGCACGTACATCGAGTCGGCGGAACGTGAAGCCGAAATGAGGTCCGAGGCCTGGTCCTCGGATCCGCAGGCGGCGCACCAGGCACGGATGTCCGCATCCGAAGGCGCGGTCAGACCGCGCGCGATCCGCGATGACTTCGACTTGTGCCACCCGCACCGGACGGCCAGTTCATCCCCGGTGAGCCCCGCGTCCTTCTTCATCGCGTCCAGGCGTGCGGCGATCTCTGCGCGTGCGGCCTTCGCGCTGGACAGTGGAGAGGTGGGCATGAACCGGCCGATCGACTTCCGGCGCAGGCGCTAGACGGCGAACTTCTGGTGCGGGACCCCGGCGTCCCACACGGCCTCGAAGGCCGAGGCGCAAAGCGCCACCACCGCCGGGTCTTCGGTCTGATCGGTGTGGACCCACCGGCCGTCGCCGTCGAAGACGTTGAACTGGACGACCCGGCCGTCGAAGATCCAGCAGTCGTTCCCTGGGAGGGCGATTCCCGACGCACCACGCCTGGGGAGCCACCGAATCTCTTCACCCGCCGCGACATTGGTGAAGGTCCCGGAATGTTCGAAGCGGATGTACTCGCTCACCGGCTCCGAGACGACCCGGGCGCGACGAATCGCGACGCCCTTGCGGGTGACTTCCTGCACCAGGTCCAGCCACGGCCGCCACCACGACTCCCGGTTCTCGGGGTCGAGCCTCTTGCCCTGACGCCATGCGGTGAACCCGTCGGTCTCGTTCTCGACCGCGTACCAGTCCCGCATCTCCAGGTGCAGCGCGGAGTGCTGCGCGGATCGGATCAGATCGGCGAAGCTAGAGAGCGTCTGCGCCACGAACGGCCTCCCTGAGAAGCGGGATCATGCGTTTGGGGATCCGGACCACGGCCTCGTGCTCCGGAATGGGGCCGGCTTTCCGGCACTCGGCCTCCGTTGCCAGATCTGCCTTCCAGCCTTGGATCACCAGCTCCCCGCGCTCCTCGTCGAGCCACACGGACGGGCATCCGTGATCGCCCGACTCCGGGTCCTTGCCGAGGAATCGTAGCTCCATGACCACCTCCGCTGATGCGTCTGTTGCGCTCAGTTGTGACGACCTTGAACTCGGCCCTTTGACGCCGTCAACGGCGCATCGGCGCACGGGCGGCACGGGCGTCACTTCCCTGAGCTCTGTCGGGGGTCCCCGCGAGGCCCTCGCCATGAGATGGGCGAGGGCCTCCGCGTGTCTCAGTGCTGCTCGTTCTACGGGGTCCACGCCTTGTTGCGGTCCAGGTCGCGGAGGAGGTGGAGGAGGTTGAGCATGGTGCTGACCGGGGCGTTGCCGAAGTCGACGAGGATGCGGCCGTCGATGGTGGACCCGCCGGGCGAGGCGGAGCCCCAGAGGAGTCCGTACGGCATTCCACGCCGGTGCAGTTCGCCGAGCAGGGCCGTGATCTGCGGCCCGCTGTAGTCCTTCATCCGCGGGTCGTCCGGGGCGACCGGCTCGCGGGTCACGCGGCGGAGTCCAGCTCGTACCAGACGCTCTTGCCGCGCTTCTGGGGGTCGACGCCCCAGCGGTGGGTGAGGCCCTCCACCAGCTGGAGGCCGCGGCCGGTCTCGGCGAACTCGGCCGAGGTCCGCTGCTGGGGGACGGCGTCGGACTCGTCGGAGACGGTGACGCGGAGGGTGTGCCCGAGGAGGGAGAACCAGACGACGGGCGCCGTGGTGTCGCCGTGGCGCCACGCGTTGACGAGGAGCTCCATCAGGGCGAGTTCGGCGTTGAAGATGGTCTCGGGGTGCCAGCCGTTGCGGGTCAGGACGTCCCGCAGGGCCTGCCGGCTGAGCGTGAGCGAGGGGGTGTTACGGGTGCACACGGGAACCTCCGTGAGGCTGTGGTGTGGGAGAGGTGACGACGGGCGTCGCCGTGAGCCAGGCCAGGCCGGAGCAGGGCTGGTTGCTCTTCGGTGCCGGGGCAGCAGGCGCCTACTGCCCGGGATGCAGGCATTACTGACGATCCGTCGGATCGAGCTGGGAACGACGATAGCGCATCGGGGCTTAAGGTTAATCTCGATGTGCGAAGGTTCCCCCGATGGAGTAGTTCCCCCGGATGGCCACCCCCGCGCGCGGCACGGCAGACTGGCGCCTGTACCAGCAGAGAGGACGCCATGGCCAACCGTCAGAACCCGACACTTCGCCAGCGTCGACTCGGCGCCGAACTGCGGCGGATGCGAGAGCAGGCAAACTTCACGGGCAGCCACCTCGCCCGCCTACTCGGTGTGACTCCGGCCCTGGTGACGCAGATGGAGAGCGGGAAGTCCGCCGTCAGCGTGGATCGCCTGCACGAGATCGCGGAGGCTTGCATGTGCGCCAACGCGCCCTTGGTTGACGCGCTCGCCGACATGGCCAGGGAGCGAGAGCGAGCCTGGTGGGATGAGTATCGAAACGTACTCGCAGCCGCGCCAATTGATGTGGCGGAAATCGAAGGGCGTGCGAAGAGGCTCAAGAGCTTCAACCTTGGTTTCATCCCGGGGCTGCTTCAGACGGGGCCCTATGCCGCTGCTGTGTTCGCAAGAGGGTTCACCCCGCTCCCCGATCGCGAGGTCGATCGCAGGGTGAACTTCCGCCTGCGGAGGCAGCAGGCTGTTCGATCCGGTGAAGCTCTGTACGTGGCGCTCGTCCACGAGGCGGCGCTGCGTATTCAGTACGGCGGGCCGGCGGTGCTCAGGGAGCAGCTTGATTCCCTTGTCATCGACTCTGATCTTCCAGGAGTCTCGCTGCGAGTCGTGCCGTTCGATACGGCTGACTTCGCTGGTCCCAGCGAGAACCTGGTCTACGCGGAGGGGCCGGTGCCGGAGCTGGACACGGTCCAGGCCGACTCGTCCCACGGCTCCCACGTCTTCGACTCGCCAGCCCAGCTGGCGGGCTATCGTGCGATCTTTGATCGCATCGAAGCCGTCGCGCTCCCGGAGAGCGAGTCACGAGATTTCATTCGCTCGATCGTGAAGGAAATGAAGTACAGGTATGAATAGGTCCGAGTGGCGGAAATCCAGCTTCAGTGAAGCGGCAAGCAACTGTGTTGAGGTTCGTGCGGTCAATGAGGTGATCGAGCTCCGCGAGTCCGACGACGGTGACGTCATCGTCCGCACCACGCCCGCCAAGTTCGCCGCGTTCCTCCGGGGCGCGAAGGCCGGCGAGTTCGACCACTTCACCGCCGACGCCTGAGCACGTCGCCCCGTCGAGCCGGTGCTCGACGGGGCGAATCCCTCAGGTCACCCGGACGGGGCGGACCTCGACGAGGTCGCCCGGGGCGCCGGGCATGCGGCGGGCCCAGGCCACCGCCTCCGCCTCATCGGCAACGTCGATCACCCACAGCCCGCCCAGGTGCTCGTGCCCCTCCCGGTACGGCCCGTCCGAGACCGGTGCCCCGGCGCCGCCCCCCGGCACCACCAGTCGGGCGCTGCAGCTGCGGTGCAGCCCACCCCCGTACCGCACGCCGACACCGGCCTCGGCGAGCTCCCGGCCGAATCTCGCGTGGGCGGCATCGAGCGCCGCCTCCTCCGCCTCGCTCAGCCCGTTCCAGACCCGCTCGTCGCCGTGAATGAGCAGGGTGTATTCCATGATCCTCAGTTCTCCGTTCCCACCGGCCGGTTGGTCCGCGGTGGCCCGTCGCAGCGACGGACCTCCACCCGGCCCGATTCGCTGACCGGCAGTTTCGCCGCCCAGCCGAGCGCCTCCTGTTCGGAGGGCACGTCGATCACCCAGAGGCCGCCGACCTCCAGCACGCCGTCCCCGGCCCGGGCCTCGCCCTCGGCGGCGGCCGGCCGGGCCAGCCGAGCGCCGTAAACGATCCGCACGCCGGCCTCGGCCAGCTCCCGCCCGAAGGCGCGGTTGGCGGTGAACCGCGCCTCGCGCTCCTCGGGCGTCATCCGGTCCCAGTCCGTCTCCTGGCCGAAGACCAGCAGGGCGTATTCCATGTGCCGTCCCTCCCCGAAACGAACGACCTACGAACGAACGACCTACATCTGCCGGCTGGCGAGCCGGGCGAACAGCCCGTCCCGGTCGGCCAGCAGTTCCTCGTACCGGCCCTGCTGGACCACCCGGCCCTGGTCCATGACGATGATCCGGTCGGCCTCGGCGACCGTCGACAGCCGGTGGGCGATCACCACCCGTGTGGCGTTGAGCCGGCGCGTGGATTCGGTGACCAGCCGCTGGGTCGGGTTGTCGAGCGCGCTCGTCGCCTCGTCGAAGAAGACGATGCGGGGCCGGGAGACCAGCGCGCGGGCGATCATGAGGCGTTGCCGCTGGCCGCCGCTGAGGGTGCTGGTGCCTTCCGAGAGCACGGTGTTCATGCCCATCGGCAGTGCCGCGATGTCCTTGTCGATGCCGGCCATCTCGGCGGCCGCCCAGGCGTCGTCCAGGGTGTGGTTGGTGGAGCCGACGATGTTGGCCTTGATGTCGCCGGCCAGCAGCGCGCCGTGCTGCAGCACGACCCCGCACTGCCGCCGGACCGCGGAGACCTCCAGCTCGCCGAGGTCCTGGCCGTCGTAGAGGACGGTGCCGGCCTCCGGCCGTTCGAAGCCGAGCAGCAGCCGCAGCACGGTGGACTTGCCGCTGCCGGACGGGCCGACGACGGCGACGAACTCGCCGGGTTCGATGGTCAGCGTGACGTCCTGGAGGGCGGGCGGGCCGTCCTGGCCGTAGCGGAAGGTGACGTGGCTGAGGCCGAGCCGCCCGGAGAGGTCGCCCGGGTCGGCCTTGGTGTCGTCGACCTCGGGCTTCTCCTCCAGGATCGGCCGCAGTCGCTCCAGCATCGGCACGACGCCCATCGCGGTGACCGCGGCGGAGGTGAACTGCAGGCTGGAGGCGATCAGCAGGTTGAAGGCGGTGAAGAAGGCGAGGAAGACCGGGATCGGTACGCTGCCGTCCAGCGGGCCGGCGATCACGCCGAAGACGATGACCGAACAGACCAGCGGGAAGCCCGCGTTGAAGGTGGTGACGGCGTTCTGCACCCGGCGGGAGGAGGCGGCGAGTCCGCGCCCCTTGCCGAACTCGGCGGCCCACACCCCGAACACCCGGTCCTCGGCCGCGGTGACGCGCAACTTGGGGACGGCGGTGAGCAGTTGGAAGACCCGGGCGGACATGGTCTGCTCGTGCGCGTACAGCCGGCGCTGCCAGCGGACCTCCAGCCGGCCGGCGACGAGGGCGAAGCCGCCGCCGATCAGCACGAGGACGGTGGCCAGCGCGGCGAGCCGCAGGTCGTAGAAGAAGACCAGCACCAGGTTGGCGAGCCCGGTGAGCAGCCCGAGGGTCGCCGTGGTCATCATCCCGGAGAGGGTCTCCTGGGCGGCGCTGACGCCGAGCACGGTGGTGCCGAGTTCGCCGGTGGAGTAGTTGGCGAAGAACGGCGCGGGCAGCGACAGCAGCCTGGTCCAGACGCCGACCTGCATGGCGGCGGTGGAGCGGCTCTCGATCCGCAGTACGGCGATGTTCTGCACGATGGACAGTGCGGCCACCGCCATCGCGGAGCCGATCACCACCAGCGCGCCCTCGGTGATCAGGTTGCGCTGGGCGTGCGCGACGAAGGTGCCGAGCACCTCGCCGGTCATGATCGGGACGAGCAGGCCGATCAGTGCGACCAGGGCGGCCATGCCGGTGAACATCCACAGGTCGCGCCGGTTGTTGCGCAGGCCGAACTTGAGCAGTCCGCTGACGGTCCGGACGGCCGCCGGCAGCGGCCGGTACAGCACGGTGGCCTTGTTCTGCAGTTCGGCGGCGAGCTTCGGGGTCAGCGGGGTGACCTTGCCGCCCTCGGCGAGGACGTAGCCGCCGCCGGAGCCGTCGCCGAGCGGCAGCAGCGCGACCGGGGCGCCGGCCTTGCGGTAGCCGATCATCGCGCCGAGGTCGTGGCGCCACCAGCGGCCGTCGAGCCGGACGGAGCGGGTGCGCACGCCGGAGGCGAGCGCGATGGCCTGCAGCCGGTCCAGCCGGCGGTCGTGGCCGTTGCCGGTGACCGGGGCGGTGACGGTGTAGCCCTCGTGCGCGGCGACCAGCCGGGCGGCGGCCAGGGTGGGCTCGTCGCCGGTGGCGTCGCCGATCCGCAGCCGGGAGGAGGTGTCGCGCAGGACGGTCTCGAAGCCGCGTGCGGAGTCGGCGAGGGTGCCGGCGTCGCGTTCGCGGCGGGCGGTGATCAGTTCGGTCTCGGCGTCGCGGCGGGTCTCGATCCGGCGGTCGACGGCGTCCAGGAGCCGGCCGCAGTGCGCGGTGAGGCGTTCCCAGAGCCCGCCCTCGTCGAGGAGTTCGCGCGGGGAGCGGGCCCGGACGGTGGCCGGGCCGGTGGCGACCAGCCAGTCCTTCTCGGTGAGGCAGAGCTCGGTGCCCCCGGCGAGTTCGCCGGCCGCGCCGCCGGGCGCCTCGACGGTGCCTTCCTCGACCCGCACCCACTGCAGGCCGTCGACCGAGCGCAGGGCCTGGCCGCGCTTGAGGGCGGTGGGCCCGGCGGGGTCGAGCGGGGTGAACTCGCGCGGCGGCAGGGTGTCGCGCAGGGCGCCGGCCAGGGCGGTGAGGCCGCGGGCGAGCCCGGCCAGGAACTGGTCGGCGGCCTGCTGCTGTTCGCCCTCGGGCAGGGCCCGGACGGCGGCTCCGGCGGCGGTGCCGCAGTCCCGGCCGCGGGCGGAGAGGCCCTCGACCCAGGAGGTGGCGAGGTAGGAGACCTCGGCGCCGAGCACCGGGCGGGCGACGATGCCGCGCCGCGCTCCGGCGGCCGCGCCGGGCACCAGGGTGCCCGCCTCCATCCGGCACAGGAAGTGCCAACGGCCCTGCGGCGCACCGGATTCGAGGCTCACGGCGAACAGGTCGACGGCGCCGGAGCGGACCAGCAGCATCCGCCCGGGGTCGTCCAGGACGAGGTAGCGGTCGGCGAGCGGCTCGACCGGTTCGGCGGCCTCGGTGAAGAACGGCGAGAAGACTTCCACAGCGACAGTCACAGTTCGTCCTCCTCCTCGCGGCGCGCGGACTCGATGAGCGCGGTGTAGTGCCCGCCCAGCGCCAACAGCTCGTCGTGGGTGCCCCGTTCGACGATCTCGCCCTGGTTCAGCACGATGATCTCGTCGGCGTCGCGGACGGTGGAGAGCCGGTGCGCGATGATCAGGCAGGCGCAGCCGCGGCGGCGCAGGTTGTCCATGATCACCCGCTCGGTCTCCGGGTCGAGCGCGCTGGTCGCCTCGTCCAGGACCAGCAGGGTGGGTTCGGTGGCCAGTGCGCGGGCCAGCTCCAGGCGTTGGCGCTGGCCGCCGCTGAAGTTGCGCCCGCCCTCCAGGACCGGGCTGTGGATGCCGCCGGGCCTGGTCATCACGGTGTCGAAGACCGCGGCGTCGTGCAGTGCGGCGGTGACGGCCTCGTCGGGGACGTCGTCGTTCCACAGCGTGAGGTTGTCCCGGACGGTGCCCTCGAACAGCGAGATGTCCTGGTCGACGTAGGCCAGCGAGGAGGCCAGCACGGTGCGGGACAGCTCCTCGCGCGGCCGCCCGTCCAGCAGGATCCGGCCCGACCACGGGGTGTAGAGGCCGGTCAGCAGCCGGCCGAGGGTGGACTTGCCGCTGCCGGAGCCGCCGACCACGGCGATCCGCCGGCCGGGGACGACGGTCAGGCTGAGGTCCTTGATGATCGGGTCGGAGAGCGGGCTGTAGCCGAAGCGGACGTTCTCGAACTCCAGGTTGCCGTCCAGCTTGGGCCCGGCCTGCGGCTCCGGTTTGGCGAACGCCGCCGCCACCGGGTAGCGCTCGACGTCGTACAGCCGCTTGATGTCGGCGGTGACGTCCTGCAGTCGGCCGCCCAGGTTGGTGAGCTGGGTGACCGGGCGGCTGAGCGCGGCGAGCAGGGTCTGGAAGGAGACCAGGATGCCGACGCTCATCGCGCCGTCGACCACCCGCTGCCCGCCGACCAGCAGGATCAGCCCGCTGTTGAGCGCGGCCAGCATCGGCGGCACGACGGTGAGCACGGCGCTGGGGATGCCCAGCTTCTGCTTGGCGGTGACGACCTTGGCCAGGAAGCCGGCCCAGCGGCTGAAGGCGTCCGGCTCGGCGCCGGTGGCCTTGACCGTCTCGATCAGCGAGAGGGTGGTGAAGGTGGTCGCGGTCAGGTTGCCGCGGTCGGTGCGCAGGGCGGCGACGGCGTCGGTGCGGGAGCGGGCGACGGCCTGCAGCACGACGATGTTGAGCAGCGCCATGCCGAGGCCGACGACGCCGAGCAGGATGTCGTAGCGGATCAGGATGGCCGCGTAGAACAGCACCAGGCCGAGGTTGATGACGGTCAGCGCGAGGTCGCGGGAGAGGATCTCGGCGACCACGTCGTTGCCGGAGACGCGTTTGGCGACCTCGGCCGGGCGGCGCTGCAGGAAGAAGTCGACCGGCAGCCGCAGCAGGTGCCGGAAGAACCGGGCGGAGCTGACCAGCCCCATCCGGATCTCGATCCGCAGCAGGTAGTGCCGTTGGACGGAGGTCAGCACGAAGACGACGACGGCGGTGGCGGTCATGGCGGCCAGCAGCGGGAGGAGGTAGCCGCTCCCGCTGCCGGCCAGGACCCGGTCGATGAACACCCGGGTGTACGCGGGGATGGCGATGCCGGGCAGCACCAGCAGCAGGCTGGCGAGCAGCACCAGCGGCATGGCGCGTCCGGTGGGCAGCCGGCGTTCCAGCAGCGCGCGGGTGATGCCGCCCCGGTCGCCGCCGGGTTCGAAGTCGGGGCCCTTCTCGAAGGAGAGGACGATCCCGGTGAAGCCGGAGTCGAACTCGTCCCACTCCATCAGCCGGGGGCCGCTGGCGGGGTCGTTGACCGCGACGACGGTGCGCCCGTACCGGGTGCGGACGCCCTCGACCACCATGAAGTGCTGGAACGCCCAGAAGATGATCACCGGGCCGTCGAGGTCGCGGAGCTTCTCGGCCTCGGTCTGGTAGCCGCGGGCCTTGAGCCCGTACGCGCGGGCCGCGTTGAGCAGGGTGGAGGCGCGGGCGCCGTCGCGGGAGACGCCGCAGACGCCGCGCAGGTCCTCCAGCGGCACCCAGCGGCCGTGGTGGGCGAGGATCATGGCGAGGCTGGCGGCGCCGCACTCCACCGACTCCATCTGCAGGACGGTCGGGACGGCGTGCCGCCAGCGCCGCGGCGCGGCCGCCCGGGTGGGGCGGCCGCGGCGGTTCCTCTTCCCCGGCTTCTTCCCCGGTGCGGGGTCGGAAGCGGTGCTCCGGGTGGTCTCCGGGATCGTGGTTGTCATCGGAGCTCCCCTCAGCGGCCGAGGATCAGGTTGAACGGGGTCTGCTTGCCCACGTTGATCGTGGCGGTGACGGCGACCTGGGTGCCCAGCGGGTTCGGCGGGCCGCTCTGCGAGGTCCAGGAGTAGCCGCTCGGGGTGTCCGGGTCGGGCGTCAGCTCGACCACCACCAGGCGGGGCGCGTCCTTGCCCAGGTAGCGCTGGGCGGCGAGGTCCCCGCCGACCAGGCCGGAGACCGCCTCCTTGGTGAGCGCGTACGGGCTGACCGAGCTGACGGTGCCGCGCAGCAGGCCGAAGGCGCCGGCCGGGGTGGTGGAGACGTTGAGGTCCACCTGGTCGCCGGGCTCCAGCCCGATGGTGTGGGTCGAGGGCACGAAGACCATCGCGACCATGCCCTCCTGCGGGTCCTCGACCCGTTCGACCGAGACCACCGGGGAGCCGGGCGCGACGACCTGCCCGTCGGTGACCGACAGGCCGACCACCCGCCCGCCGAACGGGCTGGTGATCTCCCGGCTGTGGCCCTCGGCGTCCTCGACCCGGGCCACCGACTGGCCCTGCCTGACCTGGTCGGAGGGCTTGGCCAGGACGGTGCGGACCATCCCGCCGAACGGGCTCTGGATCATCGCGGTGCCGTGCGGGCGGGTCAGCAGGCCCGGGGCGTCGACGGTGATCGGGATGTTCCCGGCGAAGGTCCACAGCAGCGCCGCCGCCATGGTGATCATCACGACGAACAGGGCGATCCAGCCGCGCGGTGCGGCGAGCAGGGTGGGCGAGTCCAGCTCGTCCGGCTCGCGCATCCGCTGCAGCGCCTTGAAACGGAACTTCATCGTCTGGCTTCTCTCCGTGGGACGCCGACGTCCTGGCGCAGCGTCGGGGGCCGGCTGCCGATCACGAGCTCACCGACGGTGCCCTGGGTGAAGTAGTCGATGCCGCTGGCCGCGGCGAAGTCGGCGGCGTCGCCGCCGCCGAGGCCGCAGACCGCAAGGTCCATCGCGGTGCCGACCAGGTAGAGGGTCTGGTAGAGCGCGCCGACGTGCTTGAGGATCAGCGGGTAGGCGACCGTCTCGTACTTCCACATCACCCGGCCGAAGCGCGCGGTGACCAGCAGCACCACCTGCGGGTCGGCCTTCATCAGGCTCGACTCGCGGGCGCCGGCGACCAGTTGGGCGGTCGCCGGGCTGGGCTCGCTGACCAGTTCCAGCTCGTGCCGGTCGGTCGCGTAGTGCCACAGGCCGGGCTTGAGGCCGGCGCAGGAGGTGACCAGTGGGTACACCTCCAGCTCGTGCACCGCGCCGCCGCTCGGGTACGGCCGGTCGGCCAGTTCCTGGCCGTCGCCGCCGGTGAAGGTCTGGCGCCGGCGGGCACTGCGGTACAGCAGCTCGCCGAGCTGCTCCAGGGTGATCGGCGCCTGCTCGTCGTGGTCGCGCACCGAGCGGCGCTGCTCCAGCACCTCGGTGAACGGCCGGTCGGCGCGGGCGAGTTCGTCCAGGTCCGGGACGGCCAGGGCGACCTTCTCGCCCGGGAACGGCGCGGGCGAGGCGGGCTCGGGGGCGAACCGGTCGCCGAACCGGTAGGTGCCGCCGTACCCGGCGACGGTGGTGGGCCGACGGGTGCGGGAGTGGAAGGCGAGGTCGGCGGCCTGCCACTGGGCGAAGCGCTGCTCCTCGGCCTCCGGCTCGGCGCCGGGGGAGCCGTACGCCAGCAGGCCGGCCGCGGCGAACAGCCGCAGGGTCTGCCGGACGGCGTCCAGCGGCAGGCCGCCGGGCAGCTGGGCGAGGGCGGCGGGGCTGGTCCAGCCCGCCAGTGCGGCGAGCAGTCCGGCGGCCCGGGCGGTCAGCTGGACGGCCAGCGGGCTGCCCGGGGCGCGGACCAGCAGGGCGCCGTCCTCGACCGCGGCGGAGGCGAAGCGGGACAGCTTCACCTGCCCGGTCGGGTCCGGTGTCGGCCCCGGCTCGGCGGCGCCCCGGCCGACCGGCCGCAGCCGGGCCAGCGGTTCGTCCGAGGCCCCGGTCGCCAGGTGGACGGAGTGCTCCAGCAGCCCGGCGGTGCCGAGCCGGCGGCGGGTCAGCTGCCAGCGCAGCAGCCCGGCGTCGCCGTCCCGGGCCGCGACCAGGGCGGCCAGTTCCTCCTCGGTCTGCTCCCCGGCGGCCAGCGCGGTCACCGCGTCCAGCGCGCCGGGGGCGAGGTCGTTCAGGTTCAGCGCGCCGACGGGCGCGGTCAGCCGGACGGCGCGCGGGCCGAGCGGCGCGAGCGCGCCGTCCGGGCGCAGCCGCAGCCGGCGGACCGTACGGGCGGTCGCGGGCAGGTGGATCCCGTCGGGACCGGCGGTCGGACCGGCGGTCGCATCGGTGGTCAGAGCGGTGGTCATCGTGTCAGCACCCGGCCGTTCTAGAAGAAGACGTTCTTCGGGTTGAGCTGCTCCTCGGTGTGCGGCGCGGCGAGCCGGCCCTGGCGCACCGGGACGTCGTACAGCCGGCCGGGGGCGAGGCGGCGCCAGAAGTGGCGCATGCCGGGAGCGATCACCTTGACCACGCTGAGGTCGAGGTCGGGGCGGCTCTGGTCGAGCACGATCACCTCGACACCGGCCCCGGCGGCGCGCTCGACGCAGTCCCGGACGTGCCCGGCGAGGTCGTCACCGACGAGCGGGGCGAAGTCGGCGAGGGTGCTGGCGGCGCGCTCGCGGTCCGGCAGCAGCCAGGGCTCGCCCGCGACGGTCGCGGTCCGGCACCACTCCAGGGTCTCCAGGTCGTCGGTGCGGTAGAGGGTGTTGCCCTCGTCGTCCCGGCGGTCGACGAACGGGAGGAACTGGTTGACCTCGGTGAGCGCGCGGATCGCGGCGATCCGCGGGTCCGGGTGGGCGCCGAAGCCGACCATGATGTCCTCGACCGCGTGCTTGCGCCGGGAGACGGCGGCGAACACCGGCACGCCGAGGTCGGAGGTGATGTCCAGGACCCACAGCTCGCGGTCCACCGAGGCGTAGAAGGCGCGCATGGTGTCCACGTACGGGTCGTTCAGCGAGTCGAGGTCGAACTCGGGCTGGGCGAGCCGGTTGTACCACCACAGGGCGACGGCGTCGCGCTCGACGACCTCGCAGAAGCCCTGCAGGATCGCCTCCTCCAGGGTGTTGCCGCTGGCGCAGCCGTTGGAGTCGCCGACGCAGTAGAAGTGCTGCTGGAGGTCGGGGTGGCCGTACCAGGCGTAGCCGGAGGGGACGAGCCGCTCGGTGTCGTGGGTGAGCGACCAGGCGCGCGTCCAGTCCAGTTCGACGTCGGTCGGGAACGGGTCGGGCACCAGGTGCAGCCGGTGGTTGGGGTCGGCGTTCCACGCGGCGCGGCCCTCGAACTGGGCCTCGGAGAACTGCAGCAGGGCGTCCATGTGGACGGCGACGGCCGGGTCGAGGTCGCGGTAGGCGGCGCGCACCACCGGCTCCTCGCCGCGCCAGACCGCCGAGTAGCGCTCGATGGCCTCGCAGATCGCGCTGACCTTCGCCTGGATCTCGGAGCGGCCCTTGCCGCCGCTCTGGCCGCGCATGTTGCGCCGCAGCAGGTCCATGTTGTCGTTGACCATGGCGAAGTTGTGGCCGGCGGTGAAGCTGTAGGTGATGCCGTTGCCGGTGTCCTCGTGCGCGCCGAGCCGGGTGATCGCGCCCAGGTGCGGGCTGATGTGGTGCTTCAGCCGGTCGTAGGTGAACTGCGGGGCCTGCACCCGGTAGCCGCCGTCGGTGGTGTGCCGGGCGGGGCTGGGCTGCAGGACGACCTTGGGGCTGCGCTCGGTGAGCAGCGCCGGGTCGCCGCAGCTCGGGCACTGCGGCTGGCGGACCAGCGTGTGCTCGGTGGTCTGCAGGGTGTTGAGGTCGAGGCTGACCATCGTGCCGGCCAGCGCGGAGCAGCAGGCGTCGGCCAGGGTGCGGGCGGTCTCGGCGGCCAGCAGCTGGGCGGCCATCGCCGGGCCGGCCGGGATCGCGGCGCGCAGCGGGTGGAGCGGCACGGTCTCGCCGCGCTTGCCGGCCAGGTAGCGCTCGACCTGGCGGTTGCCGCTGATCCGCTGCGCGAGGCAGGTCCAGCAGCCGGTCTCGCCGGGGCGCAGCAGCGGGCCGAGCCACGGGGCGGTGCCGGTGGGCTTGGCGAGCAGCCAGGGGCGGCCGTCGGCGAGGCGGGCGGTGTTCAGCCGCTCCAGGGCGCGGTCCAGGTAGTCGTCGGTCAGCGCGATGACCATGGTGTCGGGGCCGCCGGTGACGGCCTCGTCCTCGGTCACCGGGCGGGCCCGCAGGCCGGTCGCGGTCAGCGCGTCCACCAGGGGCGCGGCCTCGGCGGCGCCGAGGGCCAGCACCAGCAGTTCGGTGGCCTGCGCGGTCTCCAGCGCGACGGCCGGGTCGACGCCCTGGGCGTCCCAGTACGCGAGCACGTGGTCCGGCAGGTCGGGCCGGCCCTCGGCGAGGTGTCCGGCCGCCTCGTAGCGGCGCAGCGCGGTGAGCGCCTGGCCGAGGGGCACCGTGCCGCCCAGTTCCTGGAGGATCTCGGCGACGGTGCGCCGTCCGTCCAGGTAGGGCAGGAGGCGCACCGCGGCGGCCCCCGGGACGAGGTAGTCCTGCCCCTCTCCGAGCAGGAAGACCTTTTCGCCCACCGTCTCGGTGAGGAAATGGGCCTTGAGCCGCGGACGCTCCATAAGTCATCCCCCTGTGTTCACAAGTGCGTTGCCGATATTGAACACGCCGTCAAAACCGCTGTACATACTGCATATTCGGCCGGGCGCCGGACTTACGCATCGCGGGCGATTGCGTATTCCTGCGCGCCGGTACGTAGTGCCGTACGTATTCGGCCCGCGCGTTGACAGCCGGGTGGGGGTGGCGATACTGGTGAGTCGCGTGAGGGTGCCGACGGGGGGTTGCGTTGCCGACTGGAGTTTTGCCGCACCGTGAACAGGAGTTGGCCGAGCTGGCCCGGGCGGTGGCCGGGGCGGGTGCGGGCCGGCCCGCGGTGGTGCTGGTCAGAGGGTCACGGGGGATCGGGAAGAGTGCGCTGCTGCGCGCCGCGCTGGCCCGGATACCGGGTGAGGCGGTGGTGCTGCGGGCGCGGTGTCACGACAACGAGCGGGACTTTCCGTACGGGGTGGTGCGCCAGCTCTTCGATCCCATCATGCGCATGTCAAACAGTGCGCCGCAAGGAGTGGAATTCCCCGGCGGCGAATTCCTCGCCACCGCGCTCCCGGAGAGTTCGGAAAGCCCCGGAAACGGACGCGAACGGGTACTCAACAGTCTTTTCCACGCCGCTCGTTCACTGACCTCCCGGACCCCCGTCGTCATGGCCGTGGACGATCTCCACCTGGCCGACGAGGAGTCCCGGCAGTGGTTCTCCTATCTCGCCCGCCGGCTCGACGGCCTGCCGGTCGCGCTGCTCGCCACCACCGCCGACGAGGCCGCCGACCCGCTGGCCGCCGAACTCGGCGCACTCGGCCACGCCCGCACCGTCACCCCCGGCCCGCTCTGCGACAGCTGCGTCGCCGAGCGGGTGGCCGAGGAGTTCGACGCCCCGGTCGACCCGGAACTGGCCGCCGTCTGCCACAACCTCTCCCGCGGCAACCCGCTGGTGCTGGAGGAGCTGACCGCCCGGCTGGTCGCCGCCCGGGTCTCGCCCGGCTCGCCCGACCTCGACACCGTCCGCCGGATCGGCGCCGGCACGCTCGCCGACACCACGCTCAGCTGGCTGCGCCAGAGCCACCCCCGGGCCGCCGACCTGCTCACCGGCCTCGCCGTCCTCGGCGCCGACGCCGACCTCGCCACCGCCGCCCTGCTGGCCGGCCAGGGCGAGCTGCTCGCCGACGAGGCCCGCGAGGCGCTGCGCCGCACCGACCTGATCGAGCCCGGCCCGCCGGAGACCTTCCGGCACGAGCTGGTCCGCACCGCCGTGCTGGCCCGCACCGACCCGCGGGTCCTGGTCGCCCTGCACGAGCGGGCCGCCGCCCTGCTGGTCCGGCTCGGCGCCCCGGCCGGCCGCACCGCCGAACACCTGATGTCCTCCGGCACCACCGGCCTCGACTGGGCCCTCCCGGTGCTGCGGACCGCCGCCCGGGACGCCGCCGCCGACGGCCACTGGGACGACGCCGCCCGCTACCTGCAGCGCGCGCTCGCCGACACCACCGACCCGGACACCGTCCGCTCGCTCACCGCGCAGCTCGGCGCCGTCGAACTCCACCGGGACGTCGCCGCCGCCGCCCGCTGCGCCGCCGGCCTGGCCGACGTCGCCGACCCGGTCGAACGCGCCCGGCTGCTGCGGCCGTTCACCGGCCCGGTGCTGGCGCTCAGCTCCTCCGGCGCCGCGACCGTCCCCTTCACCGAGGCCGCCCACGCCCTCGCCGCCACCGCCGAACCGGCCGCCGACCTCCTGCTGCCGCTCGCCGCCCAGGCACTGCTGACCGGCCGGCGCACCGCCCTGCGACCGGCCGTCGCCGCCCTGCGCGCCGAACCCGCCGAGGCGTCCGCCCCCGCGCTGCTGGGCGCCCAGGCCGCAGTGGCCGCCGCCAGCGGCCTGCCCCGGACGGCGGTCCGGCTGGCCGCCCGCAGCGTGCGCGCGGTCTCGCCCGCCGAGGCCGGTGTCGAGGTGCTCGGCGCGGCGATGGCCTACGCCTGGACCGGACGGCTGGACGAGGCCGCCGCCTGGGCCGGCCGGGCCGTCCGCTCCGCCCAGCGCTGGAACCACCGCGGCGAACTGGCCCTCGCGCTGCTGGCCCGCTCCGACATCGCCCACCGCCAGGGCCGGCTGGACGCCGCCCTGACCGACGCCGAACACGCCGCGGAGCTGGCCGGCCGGGTCCGGGCGGACGAACTCGCGGGCGCCGCCCGGGCGATGGCGATCCGGACCAGGCTGCGCCGGGGCCTGCCGGTGGACGGCGCGGAACTCGCCGCGGTCGACCTGCCGGCCGAGGCCCACCCGCTGCTGCGCGCGGTGGTGCTGGAGGCCCGCGGCCTGCTCGCCGCCCACCGCGGTGACCACCAGCAGGCGCTGCGGCTGTTCCTGGAGTGCGGGCACCAACTGGCCGCCCGCGGGATCGCCAACCCGGCCTGCGTGCCGTGGCGTTCGCACGCCGCCCAGGCCTACCAGGCGCTCGGCGAACCGGCCGCGGCCCGGACCATCGCCGCCGATCCCCTCCCCGGCGGCGACGCCCGCCCGCGCCCCGCGGAGGACCGCGGCCCGGCCATCGGCACCCGCGACGCCGGGCCGGTCCGGCTCACCCCGAGCGAGCGGCGGGTCACCGAACTGGTGCTGCAGGGGCTGAGCAACCTGGAGGTCGCCGAGCGCCTCTGCCTCAGCAAGCGCACGGTGGACACCCACCTGGGCCGGATCTACCGCAAGCTGGCCATCAAGGGGCGGCCCGAACTGGCCTCGGCCGTCAAGGCGCTGTGACGGCAAGGAGCCGTGACTCCGAGGCGCCGTGACTCCGAGGCGCCGTGACGGCAAGGCGCAGTCACAGCAAGGCGCCGTGACGGCAGGACCCGATCCCCCCGGCCGGGCCCTGCCGTCACGCCCCGCCGCCGCCGCCCGCCGGCGCGGGGACGACGCCGAACTCGGCGCCCCACGGGTCCCGTAGCACCGGCGGCTCCTCGCGCCCCGGGCGGATCAGCCGGGCACCCAGCTCGACGGCCCGGTGCACGGTGTCCGCCGGGTCGTGGGCGCCGAGGTGGGGCAGCCACTGCGGGCGGCCCTGGTCGCTCTCCACCACCCGGGCCTGCCCGACCCCGTCCAGCTCGAACTCCCCGTCGCCGGTGAGGCGGTAGCCGAAGAGCGCGCCGTAGAACGCCTCGGCGGTGGCGGCGAGCGGCACCCGCAGCTCGTGGCCGCAGATCGCGCCCGGCTCGTCGGCGAGCACCACGCCCTCGGCGCGGTGGCCCTCCCAGAAGCCGATCGCGACGCCCGAGGGGTCGACGGCGAGGAAGAGCCGCCCGTTCGCGCCGACCGGCACCGGCGGCATCACCACCCGGCCGCCGTGCCGCCCGACCTGCGTGCAGCTGTCGTCCGCGTCCTTGGTCGCCAGGTAGGTGTTCCACACCGCGCCCGGCGGCATCCCGGCCGGTGCGGCGCCGAAGCCACCGATGATCTCCCCGCCCAGGAGGGCCAGTTGGTAGTCCGGGGACTCGGTGACGAACTCCCAGCCGAACAGCGCCGAGTAGAAGTCCCGGCTGCCGCTCAGATCGGGAGTGATGCAGTCAGCCCAGCACGGTGCACCGAGGGCATAGCGGGTACGTCGAGGCACGACTCGTCCTTCTCGTTGGTCATTGCGTGATCGATCAGGCCCGCCGCCTCCTCCGCCCCGCCCACACCGGGGAGGTGCAGGCAGTGGGTCGGCGCTCCGGCGAGCAGGCCGGCCGATCCGGCCGGCCAGGTCTGGGTCGTGAACTCCCATGGTGCCAGCCGGACTTCCTCGTCCGCACTGCGACACAGCCGGACCAGCGCCGGTGGCGCCAGCCGGGCCCGGACCGGCACGACCGGGCCGAGGCACTCCGGGCGCACCAGCAGCACCTCGCCGCCGATCGGCGAGGCCACCGTGCGCCACATCCCCTCCGGCAGCCCGGCGCCGCGCAGCCAGGCCGCGGCGGGCCCGCGCGCCTCCAGCGGGGCGAGGTAGGGCAGCACGTGGCCGCTGCGGCGGTCCAGCACCAGCAGCCGGCCGGAGACGAACTCCCAGGAGCGCTGCGCCAACGCGGCCCCCACGTTCGCCTGTTCCGAGTACGGGCCGCCGAGCAGGGCGACGGTGGCGCCGCCCTTGGCCAGCACCACGGCCGGGGCCAGGCAGAACCGGTCCTGCAGTGCGGCGAACGGCGGGACGGCGGGCGGCACGTTGCCCCAGCCCCGGAAGGCGCGGCGCAGCAGCGGAGTGCCGTCGCTGCGCCGCACCAGGAAATCGCCCGGATCGCCCTTTCCGGTGATTCCGGAGAATTCCACCCGCAGCTGGTCGGGGTCCTGGGAAATCCCGGTGAGGTGAGGTCCGAAATGGAACGAGATCTCGTCGCGGTCGGCGCGGACCAGGCCGACCTCGATGCCGAAGAAGTTCAGCACAATCGGCTCGATAACCGGCACTGTCGCTCCTGACGGTTTTGTTGCACATTCAATTTGTGTGGGCGTCCGGAGCGCGACCCGCCGCGTCCGCCCCGGGTGGGGGCGTGCGGCGGCCGGCCGGTGCCCGCGGGCGGCGCACCGGTGGCGCGGACGGGTGGGGTGCGACGCGAGTCGGTTCCGCCGCCCGGCTCGGCGGCCGGGTGCGTCCACCGGGGAGTCCCGCACCGTCCGACCGCGCTGCCCGGCGGTCGGCGATCGGTGAGGAGACGTCATGTGCAGTCCGTGTCGGCGTTGTTGCCGATCACTCCCAGCGCCAGTCGCCCGGCGTGTTGATGCCCGGGTCCCGGGGCTTCGCCGTGGTGGCGGGCACCGGGTCGGTGGGGTCGCCCGGCGTGGCGGAGGGAGCGGCGGACGGCGAGGCGACGGACGCCGGACGCGCGGTCGGCGGGTGGCCGGTCGCGGCCTGCGCGGCTCCGGCCAGGACGCCGACGGCGAGGGCCGCAGTGGCGGCGGCGGTACAGGCGAACGTGCGACAGGAAAGCATGGAATCCCCCAGGACGAGCGCAGTTTCGGAAGCGGATGCCGGGCATTTCCGCAGCCGCGGCGGTCGACCGCCGGCGGGGGCGGTCCGCGGTCATCGGCGGGCCCGGCCGGGGAGCTCGCCGCCCCCCGACAACCGGAAGTCTGCTGCACGCCGAGGGGGACCGGAAGGTGTTCGGGACGGCAGGAAGATCGCCCTGGCACGATGGTGCCATTGCCATTCCATTACCTTTGCCGCGCGGGCCTCTCCGCGAGCCGCAGCGGTGGGGCTTTCGACGGTTGTCCCGGTCCGCCCGCCCTGGCATGATCAGGCGGCAACTTCCCGGTCGAAGTTGCCGGTGGAGGGGGACGGACTGCGGGGGTGGTGCGCCGATGCTGGACGGGATCGACAACGCCGCACAGGCGGTCTACCGCTTAATGCTGACGGATCATCACCTCGATGCCAAGGGGCTCGCCGAGAAGCTCGCCCTGAGCGAGGCGGAGGTCCGCGACGCGCTCGACCAGCTCGCCGACCTCCGGCTGCTCCGGCCGTCCGAGGAACTCCCGGGCGAGCTCCCGGGCGGCCTGCGGCCGGTGGACCCGAGGGTCGGACTGCCCGCCCTGCTGCGCCACTACGAGTCCGTCCAGCAGCGCACCCAGCAGGAGTTCGAGCGGCGCCAGGCGGCGATCACCAACCTGCTCGCCGAGTACCGGGACGAGTCGGCCCGGGAGGACAGCCAGCTGGAGCGGCTGATCGGGCTCGCCACCGTGCAGGCCCGGCTGGACGAGCTGATCCGCTCGGTCTCCGGCGAACTGCTCACCTTCAACCCCGGGGGAGCCCAGTCCGCCGCCTCGCTCCAGGCCAGCCGCCCGGCCAACGAGGAACTGCTCGCCCGCGGCGTGGCGATGCGGACGGTCTACCTGGACAGCGTCCGCAAGGACCGGGCCACCGTCCGGCACGCCGAGTGGCTGACCGGACTGGGCTGCGAGGTCCGGACGGTGCCCGCGCTCCCGCTGCGGATGATGGTCATCGACCGGCGGGTGGCGCTCGTCCCGATCGACCCTGCCAACACCCGCAAGGGCGCGGTGCAGATCTCCTCGCCGGGCGTGATCACCGCGCTGCTCTCGCTGTTCGAGCAGACCTGGGCCGACGCGACCCCCTTCGGCGCCCCGCGCGAGCGCGACGAGCAGGGCCTGACCCGCCAGGAGCAGGAGTTGCTGCGCCTGCTCGGTCAGGGCTACACCGACGAGGCGGCCGGAAAGCACCTCGGCCTGTCCCTGCGGACGGTGCGCCGGATGATGGCCGACCTGATGGACCGGCTCGGCGCCCGCAGCCGGTTCGAGGCGGGCCTGCTGGCCGGCCGCCGCGGCTGGCTCTGAGCCGACCGCGGCGGCCCCGGCACCGCCCGCCGCGACCCCCGGCACCGCAGAGCCGTAGTGGCGTAAGTCACGTCGGAATCGGGTGGTTTCGGGTGTTCTGCCTGGTGGTTGCCCGGGTGTCGGGGGGTTTGCCCACCGACCGGAGGTCCATGACCGTGTTGGGCCAAAATATGATCGGAAGCCACGATCGTCGGTTGATGCAGACGGTCGTATGTGCAACCTGGGAACGGTTGGGGCCGTCTCTCTGTGTGCGGTGCGCCAGATCGTCCGGGGCGTCGCTTCCGTCGGTGAAAGGTACGCGCATGTCAGGTCAGCGGGACAAGGGCCCGGCCCGGGGCGGGGACGAGTCCGGCGCGCTCACGACCGGGGGCAAGAGGGGCGGCGCTGCCGTGCCGTCGCCGCGTTCCGGCGGCGGACGCGCGGAGGCCCGGCGTGCCGCCGGTCAGGGCAAGGGCGGCCGCGCCGGCGGCGGACCGGACTCCGGAGCCGGCGGACGGGCGGCGGCGCGCAAGAACGCCAAGCCGAAGAAGAACGTGAAGAAGATCGTCGCCTGGTCGGCGGCGGGCGTGCTGGTGCTGATCGCCGGGACCGGCGGCGCGATCTACTACAAGCTGAACGCCAACATCAAGTCCTTCGACGCCGACGCGATAGCCGGCGACCGCCCGCCCGAGGCGAAGGCCGACGCGGACGGCAACAAGCCGGTCAACGTGCTGCTGATCGGCTCGGACAGCCGCGGCAAGAACAACGCCGACCTCGGCGGCGGCGAGGACGGCGGCGCCCGCTCGGACACCACGATCCTGCTGCACGTCTACGCCGACCACAAGCACGCCGTCGGCATCTCGATCCCGCGCAACGCCAAGGTCCAGCTGCCGTCCTGCAAGCTGCCCAACGGCAAGTGGACCAAGGGCGGCAACACCGACCTGTTCAACGCGGCCTTCTCGACCGGCGGCAGCGACGACGGCAACCCGGCCTGCACCCAGAACACCGTGGAGAAGCTCACCGGCATCCGGGTCGACCACACCCTCGTGGTCGACTTCAACGGCTTCGCCGCGATGACCAAGGCCGTCAACGGCGTGGACATCTGCCTGCCGCAGCCGATCTACGAGGGGGACATCAACCCCAACCTGCACAAGAAGGGCGCCCTCGTCCTCCCGCAGGGCAAGCAGACCGTGGACGGCCAGAAGGCACTGGACTACGTGCGACTGCGGCACGGCATCGGCGACGGTTCGGACATCGGCCGGATGAAGCGCCAGCAGGCCTTCATGAGCTCCCTCGCCAGCAAGATCAAGAAGGACGGGATGGGCCCCACCACCCTCCTGCCGCTCGCCGACGCCGCCACCAAGTCGCTGACCGTCGACCCGGGCCTGGACTCCGCCGACAAGCTGCTCTCCTTCGGGCTGTCGATGAAGAACATCGACATGCACGACCTGAAGTTCGTGACGGCGCCCTGGCGCTACCGCACCCAGGACGCCGACCTGGACCTGGTCCAGCCGGACGCCAACAAGCTCTGGGAGACCCTCAAGGCCGACCAGACCATCGACGGCCAGAACGCCACCGGCCAGCAGCCGGACGCGTCCGGCACCAGCCCGGCCCCGCAGCAGCCCGGGCCCACCACCCCGGCCGCCCCGGCCGGGGACGCCTCCAACGCCGCGATCAAGGTGGCGGTCTACAACGGGACCACCGCCAACGGCCTGGCCGGCAAGGGCACCGAACTGCTGAAGACCGCCAAGTTCACCGCCTCCACCGCCGGCCAGGCGGCCAGCACCAAGTACAAGGTCACCACGATCGAGTACGGCACCGGGCAGAAGGCGAACGCCGAGAAGGTCGCCGCGCTGTTCCCGGGCGCCGAGATGTCCTCCGGCAGCTCGCGCGGCATCTCGGTGATCGTCGGCCAGGACTTCGCCGCCACCGCGGGAGTCGGCTCCGCCGCGCCCGCCGGGACGGCCGGCACCCCGGGCTCCCCCCCGCAGCCGCTGCCCACCACCGTCACCAACGACGCCCGCTCGGCGGACGACGACATCTGCGCCAACACCACGTACGGCAGCGGCGGCTGACCGCACCCACCGGACGGCGGGACGACCCCCGGACCAGCGCTCCCGGAGCGCGTGGGCCCGGGGGTCGTGCCATGGTGGCCGTAGGCCCGCCACGGGCCTCGACCCAGGTCTCGAAAGGCGGAGCCCATGCCCGAGATCGCCCTGCAGTTCGACATCGCCGCGCCCCGTGAGGTCGTCCTCGCCGCGCTCACCACGCACGACGGGCTGACCTCCTGGTGGACCACCGCCGCGGACCGGGAGGAGGACGTCCTGCTGTTCGACTTCCCCGAGGTCCCCGAGCCGTTCCGGCTCCGCGTGGAGCGGGCCGACCAGGAGCGGGTGGTGTGGACCAACGCCGGGGCGTTCCCGCCGCACTGGGCCGGCACCTGGATCAGCTGGGACCTCGCCGAGCAGCCCGGAGCGCCCGACCGCACCCGGCTACTGTTCCGCCACGGGGGCTGGCAGCCGGGCAGCGAGGAGGGCGTCCCGGCGGTGGCCGGCACCTGGGCCGAACTGCTGGTCCGGCTGAAGGACTACGCGCAGAGCGGCAAGGTGCAGCCGTACTTCGTCACCGCCCGGCGCCACGACGCCCCGTGAACCCGCCGGGGCCGCCCCGCGACACCGCGCCCAGGCCGCCCCGCGACACCGCGGTCCGGTGGCGGGATCGCGGCGGCGGGCCGATGGTGGCGGTGTACCCCCGTCGTACCGGCCACCGCCGGTCACCACCGCCGGTCACCCACCGCCTCCGGGAGGCCCAGCCATGCCCGTCGTCACCGATCCGTACCCGCCCGGCACCCCCTGCTGGGTCGACCTGATGGCCGCCGACCAGCAGGCCGCGCTGGACTTCTACCGCGACCTCTTCGGCTGGCAGGGCGAGGTCGGCCCGGCCGAGTTCGGCGGCTACGCCGTGTGCGCGCTCAACGGCCGGCCGGTCGCCGGGATCATGGGGCAGGTCGTGCCCGAGGGCCAGCCCGCGCCGCCCGTCGCCTGGACCACCTACCTCGCCTCGGACGACGCCGACGAGAGCAACCGGGCCATCGCCGCGGCCGGCGGCACGATCCTCTACCAGCCGATGGACGTCGGCACGATCGGCCGGATGCTGGTCGCCGCCGACCCGACCGGTGCGGTGTTCGGCGTCTGGCAGGCCATGGACTTCATCGGCGCGGGCGTGGTCAACGAGCCGGGCGCGCTGGTCTGGAACGAGCTCAACACCGCCGACGGCGCCACGGCCGGCCGCTTCTACCGCGCGGCGCTCGGGCTGCGCCCGGCCACCATCCAGGGCATGGACGGCTACTTCTCGCTCAACGTCGCCGACCGCACGGTGGGCGGCATGCAGGCGATCCCCGGCTACCTCGCCCCGGGCACCCCCTCGCACTGGATGACGTACTTCTCGGTGGACGACACCGACTCCACGGTGGACGCCCTGGTCAAGGCGGGCGGCTCGGTGATCCAGCCGCCGTTCGACATGCAGGCCGGGCGGATGGCCGTCGTCCGGGATCCGCAGGGCGCGGTATTCGCCGTCGTCCAGGCGGCCCAGGCGCAACTGCCCGACTCCCCGTAGCCGCCCGCGGCGCGCCCGGGCATCCGGAAGCCGCCCTTCCCGCGACGCGCCGCCGGGAAATGGGCGGCTTCCCCCCGTTCCCGGGTAAGACTGCACCCATGCTGGGGCTACCGGACGACATCCGCGCTTTCCTCTTCGACCTCGACGGAGTGCTCACCCAGACCGCGAAGGTGCACGCCGCGGCCTGGAAGGACACCTTCGACGCCTTCCTGCGCGCCGAAGCCGCCCGTACCGGCGGGCCGTTCGTCCCCTTCGACGCCGTCGTCGACTACGACACCTACGTGGACGGCCGCCCGCGCCTCGACGGCACCCGGGCGTTCCTGCACAGCCGGCACGTCGACCTGCCCGAGGGCACCCCCGACGACCCCCCCAACTCCCTTACCGTCCAAGGGATCAGCCGGGCCAAGAACGACACCGTGCTGCGGATGATCCGCGAACAGGGCGTCCAGCCGTACGACGGCTCGGTCGCCTACGTGCACCGGCTGCGCGCGGCCGGGCTGCCCAGCGCGGTGGTCTCCTCCAGCGCCAACTGCCGCGACGTGCTGCGGGCGGCGGGCATCGAGGACCTGTTCGACGTGATCGTGGACGGCAACGTAGCCAAGGCCGAGGGCCTGCCCGGCAAGCCCGCCCCCGACACCTACCTGTACGCCGCCCGCGCGCTCGGCGTCGAGCCGGTGCACGCCGCCGTCTTCGAGGACGCGCTCGCCGGGGTCGCCTCCGGCCGGGCCGGAGGCTTCGGCGCGGTGGTCGGCGTGAACCGCACCGGACAGGCCGCCGAACTGCGCCACGACGGCGCCACCGTGGTCGTCGACGACCTCGCCGAGCTCCTGGGGGACGAGGCATGAGCGGGCGCGGCGAGGTGACGGCCCCGGGCGGGCGCGGCGAGGCGGGGCCCCTGGGTGGCCGCAGGGAGGCGGCGGCATGAGTCCCTCCGACAACTTCGCGATCGATCCCTGGCAGATCACCGAACAGGGCCTGGACCTGGCCTCGATGGCCCGCGCCGAGTCCGTCTTCGCGCTCTCCAACGGGCACATCGGCCTGCGCGCCAACCTGGACGAGGGCGAGCCGCACGGCCTGCCCGGCACCTACCTCAACGGCGTCTTCGAGCTGCGTCCGCTGCCCTACGGCGAGGGCGGCTACGGCTACCCGGAGTCCAGCCAGAGCGTCATCAACGTGACCAACGGCAAGATCATCCGGCTGCTGGTGGACGACGAGCCCTTCGACCTGCGGTACGGCGAACTCGTCAGCCACAAGCGCTGGTTGGACTTCCGCGAGGGCCTGCTGCACCGCGAGGCCGAGTGGACGTCCCCGGCCGGGCGGACGATCCGGGTGCACTCCTCCCGGCTGGTCTCGCTCACCCAGCGCGCCATCGCGGCCGTCGAGTACGCCGTCGAGGCGGTGGACGGCCCGGTGCGGATCGTGCTGCAGTCCGAGCTGGTCGCCAACGAGCAGCTGCCCGGCGGCCCCGAGGGCGACCCGCGCGCCGCGGCCGTCCTGGAGGCGCCGCTGCAGCCCGAGGTGCACCACGCCGGGGGCACCAAGGCCGTCCTGGTGCACCGCACCCGCTACAGCGGCATCCGGGTCGCGGCCGGCATGGACCACATCATCGAGGGCCCGGAGAAGTCCGACACCGTCGCCGAGGCCGAGGCCGACCACTGCCGGATCAGCGTCACCACCGTGCTCAAGCCCGGACAGCGGCTGCGGCTGACCAAGTTCATGTCCTACGGCTGGTCCGGCACCCGCTCGCTGCCCGCCGTCCGGGACCAGGTGGAGGCCGCGCTCACCGCCGCCCGGTACACCGGCTGGGACGGCCTGGTCGCCGAACAGAACGCGTTCCTGCGCGAGTTCTGGGAGACCAGCGACATCGAGATCGAGGGCGACGTCGAACTCCAGCAGGCCGTCCGGTTCGCCATCTTCCACGTCCTGCAGGCCGGCGCCCGCAGCGAGGAACGGGCCATCCCCGCCAAGGGGTTGACCGGCCCCGGCTACGACGGGCACAGCTTCTGGGACACCGAGACCTTCGTCCTGCCCGTGCTGACCTACTGCCTGCCCGCCGCCGTCAACCAGGCCCTGCGCTGGCGGCACACCACCCTCCCGCTGGCCCGCGAACGGGCGGCCCAACTCGGCCTGTCCGGCGCGGTGTTCCCGTGGCGGACGATCCGCGGCGAGGAGTGCTCCGGGTACTGGCCGGCCGGCACCGCGGCCTTCCACATCGGCGCCGACATCGCGGCCGCCGTCGCCCGCTACGTCCGGGCCACCGGGGACGAGGAGTTCGAGCGCGAGTACGGGCTCGAACTCCTCGTGGAGACCGCCCGGATGTGGCGCTCGCTCGGCCACCACGACGTCGCCGGGAAGTTCCGGATCGAGGGCGTCACCGGCCCCGACGAGTACAGCGCCGTCGCGGACAACAACGTCTTCACCAACCTGATGGCGCAGACGAACCTGCGCGCCGCCGCCGAGGCCGCCGTCCGCCACCCGCGCGAAGCCGCCGCCCTCGGCGTCGACACCGAGGAGACCGCCGCCTGGCGGGACGCCGCCGCGGCGATGTACATCCCGTACGACGAGGACCTCGGCGTCCACCCGCAGGCCGACGGCTTCACCCACCACCAGGTCTGGGACTTCGAGAACACCCCGCCCGAGAAGTACCCGCTGCTGCTGCACTTCCCGTACTTCGACCTGTACCGCAAGCAGGTGGTCAAGCAGGCCGACCTGGTGCTCGCCATGCAGGTCCGCGGCGACGCCTTCACCGACGAGCAGAAGGCCCGCAACTTCGCCTACTACGAGCGCCTCACCGTCCGCGACTCCTCGCTCTCCGCCTGCACCCAGGCGGTCATCGCCGCCGAGGTCGGCCAGCTCGACCTCGCGTACGACTACACCGCCGAAGCCGCCCTGATGGACCTGCACGACCTCGGCGGCAACACCGGCGACGGCCTGCACATGGCCTCGCTCGCCGGGGCCTGCATCGCCCTGGTGGCCGGGTTCGGCGGGCTGCGCGACCACAGCGAGACGCTGTCCTTCCGCCCCCGGCTGCCGTCCGGGCTGATGCGGCTCAGCTTCTCGCTGCTGGTGCGCGGACACCTGCTCGACGTCCGGATCAGCCACGAGGAGACGACGTACACCCTGCGCCGCGGCGACGTGCTCCACCTGCGGCACGACGGGGAGGCGGTCCAGCTCAAGTCCGGGAAGCCGGTCACCCTGCCCACCACCGCCCCGCCCGCGCAGGAGCGCTTCGCCCAGCCGCCCGGCCGCGAACCCGCCCGCCGCCAGCCCCAGGCGGGCCTCGCCGCGGGCAAGCTCGGCCAGCACGACCACCTGGCGGCGGAGTAGCGCCCGGGGTGCGGGTCGGCGCCGGCCGCGCGGACCCGCACCCCGCGGCGTCCGCACCCGCGTGCGCTCACCCGTCCGGCCCACCCCGGCTGCGCCGCCCCGCCGCCCGTCGGAGTGTGCAGGTGCCTGTGAGAACCGGCGCCCCAGTGAAGGAGTGCACCCGTGGCGAGCGTGGCCGAACAGATGGTGGAGGTGCTCCGGCAGGCCGGGGTGGAGCGGGTCTACGGCGTCGTCGGGGACAGCCTCAACCCGGTCGTGGACGCGATCCGCCGGGCCGAGGGCATCGGCTGGGTGCACGTGCGCAACGAGGAGGCCGGGGCCTTCGCGGCCGCCGCCGAGGCCGAACTCACCGGCCGGCTCGCCGTGTGCGCGGGCTCCTGCGGCCCCGGCAACACCCACCTGATCCAGGGCCTCTACGACGCCCAGCGCAGCGGCCTGCCCGTCCTCGCGCTCGCCTCGCACATCCCGTCCGGCCAGATCGGCACCGGCTTCTTCCAGGAGACCCACCCCGAGCGGGTGTTCACCGACTGCAGCAGCTGGTGCGAGCTGCTCTCCGCCCCCGCCCAGCTGCCCCGGCTGCTGCGGATCGCCGTCCAGCACGCGCTCGGCGCGCACGGCGTCTCGGTGCTCGCCTTCCCCGGGGACGTCGCCGCGCTGCCCGCCGCCGGCCCCACCGGCACCAGCCACTTCCTCACCGAGCAGGCCGTCGCGGCGCCGCCGTGGTCGCAGGTGCAGGAGCTGGCCCGGCTGCTCAACGAGGCGCGCAAGGTGGTGCTGTTCTGCGGCGCCGGGGTGCGCGGTGCGCACGCCGAGGTGATGGAGGCGGCGCAGGCCCTGAACGCGCCGATCGGCCACTCCCTGCGTGGCAAGGAGTGGATCCAGTACGACAACCCGTACGACGTCGGCATGAGCGGCCTGCTCGGCTACGGCGCCTGCCACGAGGCGCTGCACTCCGCCGACCTGGTGCTGCTGCTCGGCACCGACTTCCCGTACGACTCCTTCCTGCCGCAGGCGCACACCGTCCAGGTCGACCACGACGCGACCCGCCTCGGCCGGCGCACCGCGCTCGACCTGGCCGTCCACGGCGACGTCGCCGCCACCCTGCGGGCCGTGCTGCCGCTGCTGGAGGCCAAGGGCGACCGCGCCTTCCTGGACGGCATGCTGCGCAAGCACGCCCGGTCGCTGGAGGACGTGGTCGGCGCCTACACCCGGGACATCGAGAAGCACCTGCCGATCCACCCCGAGTACGTCGCCGCCGTCCTCGACGACGTCGCCGCGCAGGACGCGGTGTTCACCGTCGACACCGGCATGAACAACGTCTGGGCCGCCCGCTACCTGCAGCCCAACGGCCACCGGCGGGTGATCGGCTCCTTCCTCCACGGCTCGATGGCCAACGCCCTCCCGCACGCCATCGGCGCCCAGCTCGCCAACCCCGGACGCCAGGTGATCGCGATGGCCGGCGACGGCGGCCTCGGCATGCTGCTCGGCGAACTGCTCACGGTGGCCAAGCACCGGCTGCCGGTGAAGACGGTGGTGTTCAACAACGGCGCGCTCGGCATGATCAAGCTGGAGATGCTGGTCTCCGGGTACCCCGAGTCGGAGATCGACAACGGGGACGTGGACTACGCGGGGATCGCCCGGGCGATGGGGATCCCGGCCAAGCGGGTGACCGAGCCGGCCTGGGTGCGGGAGGTGCTGGCCGAGGCGCTGGAGCGACCGGGACCGGCCCTGGTCGACGTCGTCACCGACCCCAACGCGCTGTCCGTCCCGCCGCACATCACCGCCGCCCAGCTGAAGGGCTTCGCGCTGGCGGCCGGGCGGACGGTGCTCTCGGGCGGGGTCGGACGCATGATCGACCTGGCCCGGAGCAACCTGCGGAACATCCCGCGGCCGTGAGGCGGGGAGGGCCCGCGGGTCCCGGTCGTGAGCCCCTGCTCCGGGGCTTTTGCCTCTGAGGCAAGATTCTTGCCCGACCGGCACGCCGGGTGTCCACTGGGTACATGACCACCAGCTCCACCGGCGCCCCCGCCGCAGGCGACCAGCTCGACGACCAGGAGGTCGTCGGCCTCGCCGCCCGCCTCCGCGAGCACCGGCTCAGCAGCCGCCTCACCCTGGAGGTCGCCGCCGCGCGGATCGGACTCTCCCCAGCGTATCTGTCCCGGCTGGAAACCGGCCGCCGCCAGCCCTCGCTGCCCGTCCTGCTCGGCCTCGCCCGCGCCTACGGCACCTCGGTGTCCGGCCTGCTCGGCGAGACCATGGCCGAACCGGACCCGGTGGTCCGCGGCGGCGCCATAGAGCCCGGCCGGGCCGGCGGCTGGGGCTACCGCCGGGCCGGCGCCCCCGGCCGCGCCATGCAGGCCCTGCGCGTGCAGGTCCCGCCGGGCGTCCAGGATGCGGTGGTCCGGGTCCACCCCGGCGAGGAGTGGCTGTACATCCTGCGCGGCGAACTCCGACTCACCCTCGGCGACCGCGTCCACCACCTCCGCGTGGGCGACTCCGCCCACTACGACTCGCTCACCCCGCACTGCATCGCCGCCGAGTCCGAGAACGGCGTCGAACTGCTCTTCATCCACACCCTGCTGCAGAGCCCCGGCGGCGAACTCTGCCTCGGCGGCGGCCCCGCCGCGACCCACTGACCTGCCGTCAGAACCATCCGGAGGAGATCACCATGGCCGATCCCACCACCACCGCCACCACCGCCCCAGCCCCCCTGGTCGGCGCGGCCGACACCCCGACCGGCCCGAAGACCATGGACGCCGGGAAGTGGGCCAACAAGCGGGTCTACCTGCGCCTGGTGATCTACACCGCCGGCATCCACGTCTTCGCCGGCTTCATCATGCTCCTGTTCGAACTCGGCAGCCGCAACAAGTAGGCGCCCCTCCGTCGTCCGCCCGCCTCCACCCCCGAGGGAGGCGGGCGGAACGCCGTCCGGCCGACCTGCCGGTGCCGCCCGACAGTTCGCGAGCACCCCGCCGCCCCGCCCCGCGCGGCGGCTCGGAGAGGGCCTCCACCGCGCCCCGCCCTTTCCTCTTCCCCGCCCCCTCCTCACGCCCTGCGCAGCAGCTCGCAGAGGGCCTGCACCGCCGCCGGGAAGGCGTGCTCCGGTGGCGTGGCGTAGCCGATGACGAGGGAGGGCGGTGCGTCGGTGGGGTCCGGGGTGGCGCGGTGCCAGGCGAGGCCGTTGAGGGAGATGCCGGCGGCCTGGGCGCGGCTGAGGAGTTCGGGTTCCGGGGTGGAGCCGGGCGGGAGCTGGAGGACGGCGTGCAGGCCGGCCGCGATCCCGGTGACCCGGACGTGCGGGGCGTGTTCGGCGAGCGCGGCGACCAGGTGGTCGCGGCGGCGCCGGTAGTGCAGGCGGCAGCGCCGTACGTGCCGGTCGTACGTGCCGGAGGTGATCAGCTCCGCCAGCGTCAGCTGGTCGAGCACCGGGGACATCGTGTCGGCCAGGACCTTCAGCCGGGCGACCGGTTCGACCAGGGCGTCCGGCAGGGCCAGCCAGGCCAGCCGCAGGCCGGGCGCGAGGCTCTTGGCGGCCGTTCCGGCGTACACCACGCGTTCGGGGTCGAGCGCCTGCATGGCGCCCAGCGGCTGCCGGTCGTAGCGGAACTCGCCGTCGTAGTCGTCCTCGACGACGTACCCGTCCTGTTCGCGCGCCCACCGCACCGCTTCCGCCCGTCGTTCGGCGGAGAGCGGGGCGCCGGTGGGGAACTGGTGGGCCGGGGTGAGCAGGACGGCGCCGGGGCGTGCGTCGAGCCGGTCGACCCGGGCGCCCTCCTCGTCCAGCGGCAGCGGGGCGGTGGTGAGTCCGGCGGCCCGGGCGACGTCGTGCTGCGGCGGCAGCCCGTACTCCTCGACCGCGAGCGTGCGGGTGCCGCGTTCCCGCAGGGCGGTGCAGAGCAGGCCGAGGCCCTGGGTGACGCCGGTGCAGATGAGCAGGTGGTCGGGGTCGGTGCGGACGCCGCGGACCCGGGCCAGGTAGTGGGTGAGGGCCTGCCGCAGTTCGATCCGGCCGAGCGGGCTGCCGTAGTCGAGGGCCTCGTGCGGTGCGGTGGCGAGGGCGCGGCGGGCGGCGGCGAGCCAGGCGGTGCGGGGGAAGAGCGAGAGGTCGGGCCGTCCGGACATCAGGTCGTGCCGGGCGGTCCGTCGCTGCGGAACCCGGCGGGCCGCGGCCCGCCTGCCGTGGGCGGGGGCCTCGGGTACGGCCCGCCGGGCGACGGTGGTGCCGGAGCCCTGGCGGGAGTCGAGCCAGCCCTCCGCGGTGAGCTGGCCGTACGCCTCGACGACGGTGTTGCGGGCGATCCCGAGGTCCTCGCCGAGGGCCCGGGAGGAGGGCAGCCGGGTGCCGGGCGCGAGCCGCCCGTCCTGGACGGCCTCGCGCAGGGCGTCCTCCAGGGCGGCCCGCAGCCCGGTCCCGGCGGCGCGCCGCTCGGTGAGGTCGAGGTGCAGGTCGCCGCCGAAGGAGGTCCAGGAGCTGGTCACCGGCCCATTCTCGCGCGCAGGGGCGGCCCGCCGGGGTCACCAGGAGGTGCCGGCGGGCTCCTCGATGGTGGTGTTGATGCGGTTGAAGAAGTTGGTCAGCGCGATCATCAGGATGATCGCGGAGAGCTGCTCCTCGTTGAAGTGGTCGGCGGCGGCGTCCCAGACCTCGTCCGGGACGGCCTTGCCGGAGCGGTCGGCGATCCGGGTGGCGGCCTCGGTGAGTTCGAGGGCGGCGCGCTCCTCGTCGGTGAAGAACGGTGCTTCGCGCCAGGCGGCGACGGCGTGCAGCCGCTCGTCGGTCTCGCCGTGCTTCTTGGCTCCCTGGACGCCCGCGAACACGCAGGCGCTGCAGCCGTTGATCTGGCTGGCCCGCAGGTGGACCAGTTCGAGGAGCTGCGGGGAGACGCCGCCCTGGTACATGGCCTTGTAGACGGCCTGGACGCCCTTCATCGCGTCGGGCAGGACCAGGGCGGGGTTCTTCATGCGTGCGGTGGTCACGGTGATCTCCTCGTCGGTTAGCGTCCGTCACTGGACCGACGGATCCCGACGCGAGGATGTGACAGCATGAGCGAAGAGATTTCCCCGGCCGAGCCGGCCCGGCCGTCCGAACCGGCCGAACAGTCCGAACCGGCTGAACAGTCCGAACTGGCCGAGCTGGCAGGGCGTTTCGAGGCGGAGCGGCCGCAGCTGCGCGCGGTGGCCTACCGGATCCTCGGGTCGGTCGCCGAGGCCGAGGACGCCGTCCAGGAGGCCTGGCTGAAGCTGAGCCGCAGCGACGTGGGCGGGGTGCGCAACCTGGGGGCGTGGCTCACCACGGTGGTCGGCCGGGTCTGCCTGGACCAGTTGCGGTCCCGGGCTTCCCGCCGGGAGGATCCGCTGCCCGAGCAGGAGGGGCAGGTGCGGCTGCCGGACCCGGTGGTCAGCGGGCTGGCGGCGCTGGACCCGGTGCACGAGATCCTGGTCGCCGACTCGGTGGGGATCGCCCTGATGGTGGTCCTGGAGACGCTGTCCCCGGCGGAGCGGGTGGCGTTCGTGCTGCACGACATGTTCGAGGTGCCCTTCGACGGGATCGCCGAGGTGCTGGGCCGCACGTCCGCGTCCACCCGGCAGTTGGCCAGTCGCGCCCGCCGCCGGGTGCAGGGCGCCACGCCGGCCGCGGACACCGACGTCGCCCGCAAGCGCGAGGTGGTGGAGGCGTTCCTGACGGCCTCCCGCGGCGGCGACTTCGATGCCCTGCTGGCCGTGCTGGACCCGGACGTGGTGGCCCGTTCCGACGGCGGCACGCTGGTGCCGAGCGTGCTGCGCCGCGGCGCCGCGGACGTCGCCGCCCAGGCGATCACCTTCGCCCGGTTCGCCGCGGACGGCCGCCTGGTCCTGGTCAACGGCTCGCCCGGGGTGGTGTCGTTCGCCGACGGTCGTCCGCTGTCGGTCATGTCGTTCACCATCCACGGGGGCCGGATCACCGCGATGGACATCCTCACCGACCCGACCCGCCTGGCCGCCCTGGGCCTCACGGCCTGACCGGGCACCCGCTCCCCGGGCCCGTCCGGCCGCTCGACGGACGGACGGACCCGGGGACCGGTTCTCAGGCCAGCCCGCCGGTGGCGCGGAGGTTCTGGCCGGTGATCCAGCGGCCGTCCGGGCCGGCCAGGAAGGCGATGACGTCGGCGATGTCCTCGGGGCGGCCGAGGCGGCGCAGCGGGGTCAGGCCGGCCACCCGGGTGAGGGCCTCGGGCGGGTTGGTGCCGCGCAGCAGGTCGGTGTCGGTGGCCCCGGGGGACACGGTGTTGACGGTGATCCCGCGCGGGCCGAGTTCGACGGCGGCGACGGCGGTGAGCTGTTCGACGGCGCCCTTGCTGGCGGCGTACGCGGCGATGCCGGGGACGGGCCGGACGGTGTTCGCGGTGGAGACGTTGATGATCCGCCCGCCGTCGCGCATCCGGCGGGCGGCGTAGCGGACGGTGGTGAAGGCGGCGCGGGTGTTGACGGCCAGGACGGCGTCGAGGGCCTCGTCGTCGAGTTCGGCGAGCGGGGCGGGGACGAAGGACGCGGCGGCGTTGTTCACCAGGACGTCGAGCCCGCCGAGCCGGTCCTCGGCCTCGGCCATCAGCCGCTCGGCGGCGTCCGGCTCGGCGAGGTCGGCCCGTACGGCCCACGCGCGGCCGCCCTCGGCCTCCACGGCGCGGACCGTCTCGGCGGCGGCCGCCTCGTCGCGGGCGTAGCCGAGGACGACCTGTGCGCCGTCGCGCGCCAGCCGCCGGACGACGGCCCGCCCGATGCCCCGCGAGCCGCCCGTGACGACCGCGGCCTTCCCGGCCGGCAGCAGTGGTTCCGTCATGCTTCCTCCACGTGTTCGAGGGGTGAGTTGTCACCCTCTCGCGCTACCGTGCCGCGCATGGCGAACTTCGTACTCGTGGCGGGCGCGTGGCTCGGTTCCTGGGCGTGGGACGACGTGGTGCCGGAGCTGCGCGCGGCCGGGCACGGGGCGTACCCGCTGACGCTGTCCGGGCTCGCCGAGCAGCGGGCGGTGCCGGCCGGGCAGCGGGAGCACGTGGCGGACGTCGTGGCCGCGGTGGAGGAGCACGACCTGCGGGAGGTCGTGCTGGTCGGGCACAGCTACTCGGGCGTCCCGGTGGGCCAGGCCGCCGAGCGGATCGGCGACCGGCTGGCCCGGCTGGTCCTGGTGGACGCCGACGTGCCGGTGACGGGGGAGTCCTTCGCCGACGGGATACCGGAGCCGGCCGGGCTGCGGGCCGACCTCGCCGCGCACGGGGGCTGGTGGCCGCCGCTGCCGCCCGCCGACTTCGCCGGACAGGGGCTGACGACCGGGCAGATCGCCCGGATCGCCGAGCGGGCCACCCCGCACCCGGGCGCCTCGCTGACCGAACCGGCCGTGCTGGAGGGGCCGTTGAGCGCCCTCCCGGCGGTGTACGTGAAGTGCCTGCTGGACTGGCCGGAGCCGCCACCGGTGGTCGCCGCGCTGGTCGCGGACGGCCACTGGCGGCTGGCCGAGCTGGACACCGGGCACTGGCCGATGTTCTCCCGGCCGGCCGAACTGGCCCGGATCCTGCTGGAGTCGGTCCGGCCGGGCGGGCCTGCTCGGAGCGACGGCCCGGCCCGGGCGGACGGCCCGGCTCAGACCGACAGGTAGACCGCGCTGCCGAGGCCGGCCAGGAAGCAGTAGATCGCGAACGGCGTCAGGCTGCGGGTCTCGAAGTACTTGGTGAGGAACCGCACCGAGACGTACCCGGCGGCGAAGGCGGCGACGCTGCCCGCGAGGACCGGGCCGAGCACGGGGGAGTTCTCCGGCTTGAACAGCTCGGGGACCTTCAGCACCGAGGCGGCCAGGATGACCGGGGTGGCGAGCAGGAAGGAGAACCGGGCGGCGTCCTCGTGGTGCAGCCCGCGCAGGATGCCGGCGCTCATGGTGACGCCGGAGCGGCTGATGCCGGGGAACAGCGCGAGGATCTGCGCGGCGCCGATCCAGGCGCCCTGCCCGTAACCCAGCTTGGTGAGCCGGTGGTCGGAGGCGACCGCCGGGTCCAGGCCCGGCTCGTCGACGGGGGCAGCGTGCCCGGCCCGGCGGCGGCCGGAGCCGCCGCGCTTGAGCCGCTCGGCGCCGAGCAGCACCAGCCCGTTGAGGGCGAGGAAGACGGCGGCCGGCAGGGGCTTGCCGAGCGCGTTGCGCAGCGCCTTCTCCAGTACGAGGCCGGCCACGCCGACCGGGATGGTGGAGAGGATGAGCAGCCAGGCGAGCTTCTCGTTGCGGCTCTCCACCCGGCGGTGGCGGATCGAGGTGATCAGCCCGCTGACGACGCGGACCCAGTCCTGCCAGAAGTACACGACCAGCGCGAGCGCGGTCGCCAGGTGCAGGGCGACCAGGGCGGCGAGGTAGGACGAGCCCTCGGCGGTCATGTCGAGGTCGTGCTGGATCTTCCCGCCGATCAGGGCGGGCAGCAGGATGCTGTGGCCGAGGCTGGAGACCGGGAAGAGTTCCGTGACGCCCTGCAGCAGGCCGACGCCTATCGCTTCCGGGTAGGTCAGGGTGGACATCGCGCACCTTCGATCGGGGGGTCGGTGGCCGGCCTTGGTCCGGTGGCCCCCGCGAAGCTACTACGCCCATGTAGACGCCCGGCAGCCCCGCCGCCAGAAGTTCACCGACCGTACGTCTACGGGAAACCGGCGCCCAGGTGGTGGATCAGCGCCCCTGCCACGGCGGCCAGCAGGGTGGTGCTCGGGACGGCCCGGTGCACGGGGTGGCCGAGCAGGACGAAGGCGCTCACGACGAGCGGTGCGCCCGCCAGCGGCAGGGCGACGGTCAGGACGGCGGACAGGCGGTGCATCGTGGCTCCCCGGACTCGGCTTCGGGCTCGACGCACGCCACGATGGCGCCTCCCGCTGCGTCAGGTTCAAGTCCTTTTCGCCCCGGCGGCCGGAGTGCCGGGCCGTGCCGGGCCGTGCCGGGCCGCGCGGGCCGAGGCGGACAGGCCCGGGTCAGTCCGTCGCGATCCGCCGCCAGCCCGAGCCGTCCGGCCCGTCCGGCGCCACCGGCGCGGCCGCGAAGTCGTACCGCAGCCGGTCCGGTCCGAGCGCGAGCAGCGAGATCGACGAGGAGCCCCAGACCCGCCCGTCACCGAAGTCCCGGCGCTGGACGAGCGCCGCGTCCTCGTCCGGCGCCAGCCCGTCGCCGCTGACGATCGGCAGCCACGCCCCCCAGGCCCGCGCGGCGGGCCCGGCGCCGGTCGGCTCGGGGCGGGGCGCGGCGCTGAAGCGGGCCCGGAAGTGGGCGGCGCGCGCGGCCATCAGCGCGCTGATCCGCTCGGAGGCGGCGCGGTTGGCGGCCAGGCCCTCCAGTCCGTCGTTGAGCACCACGCTGAGGCCGGCGGGCAGTTCGTGCTCCGTGAGCCGGCCGCCGCCCCAACTGGCGACCCGGGCGCCGTCCGGCCGGACCAGGACGAGGTGGAAGGGGTCGTACGGGGTCAGGTCGAGGTGGCCGATCCCGCTCTCCGTGACGGCGGTGAGCGGCAGCCGGCCCCGGGTGCGCCGGGAGTCGGCGGGGGCGAGCGGGCCGAAGCCGTTCAGAAGGCAGGCGGCGGTCCGCCGGGCGGGGTCGACGGCCAGCCAGGTGCCGCCGGCCGCGAGGTCGAGCCCGCCGAGCAGCTCCGGCCGGTCCGGCCAGTGGTGGTCCGGCGGCAGCCAGGCGCGCCCCAGGTACTCGTCCCGGACGGACAGCAGCAGTACCGGTACCGCCGCCCCCGGTTCGATGCTGACGAACGCCGTGCACACGACCCTGGCCCCCTGACCTCGTCCTGTCAGCGATCCTCGCACGGCTGTTCGTACGCCGGAAATGGCCCAAGGAACCCGGTGCCGAATGCACCACGGCGACGGGCCACCGCGCTCCTAGGCTGGTGATCATGACGACGAACGACAGCCTGCCGACCCCCGACGCGGCGGCCGGTGCGCACGTGCCCGCCCCGGCCCAGCGCCTCGCGCTCCCGAAGCTCGCCCCCGCCTACTACCAGGCGATGGTCGCCGTGGACCAGGCCGCCCGCACCGGCCTGGACCCGGTCATCGTCGAGCTGGTCAAGCTGCACGCCTCGATGGTCAACGGCTGCGCCTTCTGCATCGACATGCACTCCACCGACGCCGTGAAGCAGGGCGAGCAGCAGCACCGCCTGCTCTCCCTCCCGGCCTGGCGCGAGACCCCCTGGTTCACCGCCCGCGAGCGCGCCGCCCTGGCCCTCACCGAGTCGGTCACCCTGCTGACCCAGGGCCACGTGCCGGACGCCGTGTGGGCCGAGGCCGCCGAGCAGTTCGACGAGACGGAGCTGGCCCAGCTGGTCGCGCTGATCGCCACCATCAACGCCTGGAACCGGATCGGCGTGAGCACCCGCCTGAGCCCGGCCGCGAAGTGAGGGCCGACGACGTGACGACCCAGCAGGAGAAGGCCCGGCTGCTCCGGGAGCTGCACCGCCCGGGCGAGCCGCTGGTGCTGGCGAACGTGTGGGACGCGGCGAGCGCCCGTCTGGTGGCCGTCGCCGGGGCGCGCGCGGTGGCGACGGCCAGCGCCAGCGTGTGCTGGTCGCTCGGCAGCCCGGACGGCGGCGGCGCCGACCGCGAGCAGGTGCTGGCCCGGACCGCCCAGGTGGTCCGGGCGGTCGACCTGCCGGTCACCGCGGACCTGGAGAGCGGCTACGCGGACACCGCCGCCGGGGTCGGCGAGACCGTCGCCGCGCTGCTCGCCACCGGCGCCGTCGGGGTGAACCTGGAGGACGGCGGACGCCCCCTGGAGGAGGCCGCCGAGCGGATCGCGGCGGCCCGGGCGGCGGCGGACGAAGCCGGTGTCCCGCTCGTCGTCAACGGCCGCACCGACGTGTTCCTGCACGGCACGGGAGCCCCGGAGGGCCGGCTGGACGAGGCCGTCCGCCGGCTGCGGGCGTACGTCGAGGCGGGTGCGGACACCGTGTTCGTCCCCGGCGTGGCCGACCCGGAGACCATCGCCGCCCTGGTCGCGGCCGTCCCGGCGCCGCTGAACGTGCTGGCCGGCCCGGGCTCCCCGTCGGTCGCCGACCTGGCGAAGCTCGGCGTGGCCCGGATCAGCCTCGGCCCGGGCCTGGCCAAGGCGGCGTACGCGGCGGTCCGCCGGGCCGCCGAGGAGCTGTACACGAGCGGTACGTACGGCGCTCTCGACGGCGGGCTGACGTACCCGGAGCTCAACGGGCTCTTCTCCGACTGAACCCCGGGACCGGGCCGGATTCCGGCACCGGGCCCGGACCGGGGGCGGCCGACCGTTCGGGGGGACAGCCGGCCGCCCGGCACCGGCCGGTCGGCCCGGGGCGCCGCCGACGCCCGTCAGCCGATCTGCCCGCTGAGCCCCGGGTGACTCATCTGGTTGGTGCCGACGGCCTCGACCTCGTTGGCGGCGTGCCCGACCACCGGGAGCTTGCCCGCGGTCTGCAGGGCGAGGTCGGCGGGGGAGAGGTTGAGGCCGTCGGTCAGGCCCCCGGTGGCGTCCGGCGAGGTGGCGGTCTGGGTGGTGGCGGAGGCCACCGGGGCGGCGAGGGCCAGGCCCGCCATGGTGAGGGCGGCCAGGGTGGCGAGCTTCTTCATGCCGTGGCTCCTCGTGCCGTGCGTGCCGTCGTTCTTGGTGCCGTGGTTCGTCATGCACTGCCGAACGACCGGGCCGCCCTCAGGTCACCCGGCGGGCCGGACGGTCACCCACAGGGTCCGCACGCTGTTGCTGACGAACGACGCGATCGGCTCGTTCGTCCGGCCCTCCGCCACGGCCAGCCCGGGGAAGCGCCCGAACAGGTGCCGCAGCGCCGTCTCGGCCTCCAGCCGGGCCAGCCCGGAGCCGAGGCAGAAGTGCGGGCCGTGGCCGAGCGACAGGTGCCGGGCGGGCTGCCGGGTGAGGTCGAAGCGGTCGGCGTCGGGGTGGTGCCCGGCGTCGCGCCCGGCCGCCGCGTACGAGGCCAGCAGCGCCTCGCCACGCCGGATGACCACGTCGCCGACCTCGATGTCCTCGACCGCGTAGCGCAGCGGGAACTGCCCGACCGGCGAGTCGTAGCGCAGCGTCTCCTCGACCACCGCCGACCACGGCTGCGCGCCGTCCAGGACGAGCTGCAGCTGGTCCGGGTGGGCGAGCAGGGCGCGGACGGCGTTGGTGATCAGGTTGAGCGTGGTCTCGTGCCCGGCGACCAGCATCAGCAGCAGCGTGCCGACCAGTTCGGCCTCGCTGAGCTGCTGCCGGTCCGTGCTCGGGCCGGCCTCGCGGGCGGCGATCAGGTCGGTGGTCAGGTCGTCGCCGGGCGCGGCCCGCTTGGCGGCCACCACGGAGGCCAGCAGCGCGTTCAGGTCCCGCTGCGCGGCGACGGCCGCCGCCGGGGTGGCCGAGCTGGAGACCAGGGTGTCGGACAGCTCGTGCAGCCGGTCCTGCTGCTCCAGCGCGAGGCCGAGCAGTTCGCCGATCACCTGCATCGGCAGCGGGTAGGCGAAGTGCTCGCGGAGGTCGAACTCGCCCTCCAGCTCGGCGACCCGGTCGAGCAGCGCGATCGTCCTGGCCTCGATCGCCGGTGCCAGGGCGGCTATCCGGCGCGGGGTGAACGCCTGGGAGACCAGTCCGCGCAGCCGCCGGTGGTCGTCCCCGTCGGCGGTGACCATGCCGGGCACGGAGACGAAGTTGGTCAGCGGCCAGCCCTCCGGGAGCCGCCCCTCCCGGAAGGTCGTCCACAGCCGGGGGTTCTTGCCGACGCGGGGGTCGGCGAGCAGCGTCTGGAGGGTGTCGTGGTGGGTTATCGCCCAGACCACCACCCCGCCAGGGAGTTCCACCAGGACCGCGGGGCCGGCCGCGCGGAGTCGGGCGTTCTCTCCGTGCTGGTCGCCTCCGAAGGGGTCGAGTCGGACGGGCTCGGGTCGGGCTCCTGCGGGATCGACGGCGGTGTCCATGCGGGCCTCTCGGGGGCTGGCGGGCGGGGCGGGGTGAAGGCGCTGTACAGCACCGGCAGGGCGGTCAGGGCCCGCGACCACGGGGACGGGCGCCAGGACAGCTCGCCAGGCGGGACGGCGAGTTGGAGGTCGGGCAGCCGGTGCAGCAGGGTCTCGACGGCGGTCTCGACGATGATCCGGGCCGGGTGCTGGGCCGGGCAGACGTGCCGGCCCGCGCCCCAGGCGAGGTGCGCCCGGTTGCCGCCGAGCGAGCCCTGGGCGGCGGCGGAGACGCCCTGGGCGGCCGGGTCGGCGTTGGCCGCGGCCAGACCGAGGACCAGCATGTCGCCGGCGCTGATGTACTGGCCGCCGAGCACGGTGTCGCCGGTGGCCCAGCGGCCGGGGAAGTTCTGCGTCGGCGGGTCGCGCCAGAGCACCTCCTCCAGCGCGTCGGACACGGTGAGCCGGCCGCCGGTGAGGGTGGCCCGGAACCGCCGGTCGGTGAGCAGCAGCCGCAGGGTGTTGCCGATCCAGTTGATCGAGGTCTCGTTGCCCGCGACCATCAGCACCACCAGGTGGTGCACCGCCTCCTCGTCGGTCAGCCCGGCCGGGTGGGCGAGCAGCCAGGAGGTGAGGTCGGCGCTGGGCGCGGCCCGGCGGCGCCGGACCAGGTCGACCAGGATCGCCTGGAACTCGGCGCCGGCCCGCTGGGACTCGGCGCTGCTGTCCACGAAGTGGCTGATCAGTTCGACCAGTCGGGGCCCGGCCTCGGCGGACAGGCCGATCAGCTGGGTGAAGACCAGTAGCGGCAGCCGCCGCGCGTACTGGGCGATCAGGTCGGCGGTGCCGTCCGGCCCCCAGCTGTCGATCAGGCCGTTGGCAGCGGCCTCGGTGGTGCCGCGCAGCTGGTGGTGGTCGATCTGGGCGAGGGTGTCCGAGACGGCGGAGCGCAGCCGCTGGTGCTCGGCGCCGTCCAGGTTGAGCAGCGTCGGGCGCCAGGCGGTCATCGTCAGCAGCCGGGAGTCGGCGGCCAGCCGGCCCTCGGCGGGCACCCGCCAGCGGCGCGAGTCCTTGGAGAACAGCGCCTCGTTGCGGGTGAGTTCGAGCAGTTCGGCGTAGCCGAGGACGAGCCAGGCCTCGACGCCGGGCTCCAGCTCGATCGGTGCGACCGGGCCGTAGTGAGCGCGCAGCCGGGCGTACAGGCCGTGCGGGTCCTCGGCGACTGCCGTGCCGTGCAGCGGGGTCAGCGGCACGCCCACCGGCAGGCCGCCGGGCAGGCTGCCGCCGTGGGCGACGGGGCAGCCGTGGGCGCCCGCGGCCCCGGGGTCGGAGGCGTTCATCCCTGCAGCTCCAGGATCGAGTTGCGGTGCAGGTGGTCGACGAAGTCGATCAGCAGGTCGTAGGACTGCCGCCGGTCGCGTGCGTCGCAGAACAGGATCGGGACGTCCGGCAGCAGGTCCAGCGCCGTGCGCAGTTCCTCCTCCGGGTAACTCGGCGTGTCCGGGAAGGTGTTGACCGCCACCGCGAACGGGATGCGCTGCTCCTCCAGCCGGCCGAGGACGTCGAAGCTCTCGTCCGGCCGGCGCAGGTCGACCATGGCGATGGCGCCGAGCGCGCCGCGCGACAGGTCGTCCCAGAGCGGCCAGAACCGCTGCTGCCCGGGGGTGCCGAACAGGTACAGCGCGAGCCGGGGGTTGAGCGTGATCCGGCCGAAGTCCAGCGCGACCGTGGTGGTCGTCTTGCCGCCGCGCCCGGTGAGGTCGTCGACGCCGCTGCTGGCGGCGGTCATGGTCTCCTCGGTGCGCAGCGGGGTGATCTCGCTCAGCGAGCCGACCAGGGTGGTCTTGCCGACCCCGAACGGGCCGGTGACGAGGATCTTGACCGCGCCCTGCACCGAGGACGGCAGGTACTGCGGCCCGTCGGCGGACCCGGCGGCCCCGGGGGCGGCTTCAGCGGAGTTGGCGGAGGCCAACGAGCACCTCTTCCAGAAGGGTTGTGGGCAGGCGTTCGGCCTGCGGGACGGGTGGGAGCACCTGCACGGCGCCGAGGTCCCACAGGTCCCCGACCAGTACCTTGACGACGCCGAGCGGCAGCCCCAGGTGGGCCGCCACCTCGGCGATGGACAGCAGGCTGTGGCAGAGCCCGAGGATGCGCCGGTGCTCACGGTTCAGCAGCACGTGCTCGGGCAGTTCCGGGGGCTCGGGTAACGCGCTGACCAGGCTCTCCAGGGCCAGCTCGGGGCGGGTGGAGCGGCTGCGGCCACCGGTGATGACGTACGGCCGGACCGGCCCGCTCACCGGTGGCCCCCCGCCGCGTGGTCGACGCGCGGCGGGCTGGTGAGGTGGGCTCCGATCCGCTCGACCAGGACCTGCATCTGGTAGGCGACCAGGCCGGCGTCCACCGCCTCGCTGGTCACCACGGCCAGGTGCGCACCGGCCCCGGCGGCGACGATGAAGAGGTAGCCGCCGCCGTACTCGATGATGATCTGGCGGGTGGCGCTGCCCGGTCCGCCGAAGCCCGTCGCGACGCCGCGGGCCAGGGACTGCAGGCCGGAGCAGGCGGCGGCGAGCCGTTCGGCGTCCTCGCGCGCGATGCCCGCGCTGCGGCCGATCTCCAGGCCGTCGTTGGAGACGACGACGGCGTGCTGGACCTGCGGGACATTGATGATGTCGGCGAGCAGCCAACCGAGATCAGGCGTGGTGGTCATGGAGTTCTCCGGAGCGCTGGGGAGTCGGGGGGAGTCGGGGGAAGCGGTGCGGGTGTGGTCAGGAGGGGCCGGGTGCGTTCCGGCCCTGGCCCCGGGCGGCCGACCGGCCGCTGGCGGTCCCGGCCTGGAACATCGCCATGAACGTCTGCGCGTCCCGGGCCGAGCGGTACGGCGGGGCGGGCGGCGGGGGAGCGGCGTGCTGGGCGGGCCGGTTAGCGCGGTCGCGCCGGTGGCTGCGGCGGGGCAGCGGCGGTGGGGTGTCGCCGCCGACCGGGGCCCGGCCGGGTGGCGGGGTCTCCAGCAGGGGGTGGTCGGCCGGGGAGGCCGGCCCGGGGCCGGGGCTGAACGCCGGGTCGCCCGGCCCGAAGCCGGGGACGGTGGGCGGCAGCGGCTCGGTGAGCAGCGCGTTCGGCAGCAGGATGACCACGCGGACACCGCCGTACGGGGAGGGCGCCGAGCTGAGGGTGACCCGGAAGCCGTACTGCTCGGCGAGCCGGCCGACCGCGGCCAGGCCCAGCTGCGGGACCTCGCCGAGGCGGGAGACCTCCAGGGTGCTGCCGCCGGCGAGCGCGGCGGCGGCCTTGGCGACGGCCTGCTCGGGCATGCCGACGCCGCCGTCGTCGATCTCGATGACGGCGCCGTTGTGCACCGGCATCAGGGTGACGAACACCTGGGTGCTGGGCGGGGAGTAGCGGGTGGCGTTGTCCAGCAGCTCGGCGATCGCGTGGATCAGCGCCTCGGCCGCGGCGCCGACCACCGCGGTCTCGATCCGGCTGCGGACCACCACCCGCTGGAACGGCAGGATGCGCGACTGGGCGCCGCGGACGACGTCCTCCAGGGTGACCGGCTCCGGCCAGTGCCGGCCGGCCCGGGCGCCGCACAGCACGGCCAGGGTCTGGGCCAGCCGGGCCTGTTGGGCGGCCGCGTGGTCGGCCTTGAGGAGGCCCTCCAGCAGTGCCGGGTCGTCGTGGGTGCGTTCCATCTCGTCCAGCAGCGCCTGCTGGTCGTGGGCCATCACCAGGATCCGGCGGGCCACGCTGAGGAAGGCGCGCTGGGTGGAGGCGGTGAGTTCCTGCTCGTGCTGGACGGCGGCCAGGTCCACGCCCCGGCGGGAGAGTTCGGCGGTGAGCTGTTCCTGGAGCCGGGCGAGTTCGTGCTGCAGCCGGTCGGCGCGGCCGCGCTGGGTGACGGACACGGCGTGGTAGCGCGCGGCGGCCACGAGGGCGAGGACGGCGAGCACGCCGGTTGCCGTTACTGACCACTGAGTCATCGTCACGCGGCGAATTCTAGGGTGATGATCCTACGAAGGTGTGAACGGATCTCGCCAAGTGACCGGATCTCGTCAAAATCAAGTCAATCCGCCCGCATTCCGGACTCGTTCGTCCCCGATCGCCCTCTGGGGCAAGCCCTCGGGGCGGCTCCGCCGGGTCGGCCGCCACCCGTCCCGAACCCACCCGATGGCCGGTTCGCGCCCTGGGATGTGTGGGGCCTGTGTGCAGGGTGTCGCGAAAGCGGATCCGCGGGGCCGGCGGCGTCTTCCCTCGGCGCCTCCCTCCGACGTTTCCCCCGGCGTTTCCCCCGGCGTTTTTCTCTCGGCGTCCACCCGTCCTCCGTCGGGGCGGCGCGGGGGGTCGGCCGGCTCGACGCCCCGTGTCCGCCGGTCCGCCGGGTGCGTGGGCGGCTCGTCAGGCGGGCCAGGCGCGGAGGCCGGTGGTGAGGGTGGCGATGAGGCGGTCCTGGGTGGTGGTGAGGTCCTCGGCGAGCCGGAAGGCACCGGCGGTGCTGAGGGAGGCGAAGCCGTGGGCCAGGGAGCGGACGGTCCGGGCGGCGTGGATCGCCTCGGAGCCGTCGAGCCCGTACTCCCGCAGGACGGCGATGATCACGCCGACGAGTCGCGCGGCCGCTTCGGCGAGGTCGTCGTCGGGCTGCGGGGCCTGGGGGAGGGCGTTGTAGCGGTGCGGGTGCTCGGTGGCGTACGCGTGGTAGGCGCGCAGGACGGCGGCGACGGCGTCGTCCCCGCTGCGGCCGACCGCGGCGGCGGCGAGGCAGTCGGCCAGTTCCCCGGTGACCCGGACGGCGATCAGCCGCCGCAGTTCGGCGAGGCCACCGCTGACGTGCTTGTACAGCGAAGGGGTGGCGACGCCGGCCCGGGCGGCGACCGCGGCGAGGGTGAGGGCTTCGGTGCCCTGTTCGTCCAGGAGGGCGATGGCGTGGTCGACGACCTGGTCGGGGGTCAGTCCTATGCGGGGCATGGTTTCGGGCTTCTCTCGTGCGGGAGTCGGCGGCGGTCGGGCGGTGGTCCCGCCGTGGTCGGCCCGGTGGCCGGCCGGTGGTGGGCCGGTGGCGGGCCGGGTGGGCCGGGTGGGCCGGGTGGGCCGGGTGGACCGGCGGTCGGGCGGTCAGGCGAGTTCGGCGAGGAAGGGCAGCAGGGCGTCCGCGGTGGCCTGCGGGTCGTCGGCCATCGGGTAGTGCCCGGACCCTTCGATCATCGCCTTCCGCGCGCCCAGTGCCGCGACCTGCCGGTCGGCGACGAGCTCCGGCCTCGGGAAGTCGGGGTCCTTGCTGCCCATGACCACCAGCGCCGGGCACCGCACGGCGGCCGTCCAGCCGACCGGCGAGGAGTTCCCGGTGACGTACCCGCGGGTGGCGGTCTTGCGGCCCGGGGTGCGCAGCGCGGCGACCAGCCCGTTCACGTAGGCGTCGAAGTCGGCGGGCTTGGCGCCGGGGAAGGCCATCCGGCGCAGGTAGAAGCCCCAGAAGGCGGGCCAGTGGACGAGCGCCGCGCCCATCAGGCCGAGCACGCCGCGCATCAGGGCGCCGGGCCGCGGGTTCTCGACGAAGGCGTCGATCAGGACGATCCCGGCGACCCGCTCCGGCGCGTCCCCGGCGACCTTGACGACCGTCGCGCCGGTGTAGGAGTTCCCGGCGAGGACGGCGCGCTCGATGCCGAGGTGGTCGAGCAGGGCGAGGACGTCGTCGGCGATGGCGGCGGGGCCGTAGTCGTCCCAGGCGATGGACGACTCGCCGAAGCCGCGCAGGTCCATGGTGACGACCCGGTGGCCGGCGGCGACGAGCAGCGGGCGGAGGTGCCGGTACGCGGCGCGGCTGTCGAGCATGCCGGGCAGCAGGACGACGGGGGTGCCGTCGCCCTGCCGGGTGTCGTCGAAGGCGATCCGCCCGCCGGGGAGGGTCAGGTACTGGGTGTCCGGGGTGATGGTGGCGTTCATGGTGGGCCTCCTCGGTCCTCCGCTGCGGGCATCGGCGGTGCTGCCGATAGCCATAAAGCTAAGGCTAATAGCCTTAGCCGTCAAGTGCTCGACCGCGGCGGAGGGGGGAGGGGGTGTCGGGCGGCCCGCCTCAGACCCCCTCGACCTTGAACGGGTCGTGCTCGCTGAGCAGCTTCTCCAGCCGGGCCTGGTCGACCCGGCTGACGATCTCGTTCGTCTCCTGCCGGTCCCGGACCACCTTCGCCAGGGTGAACGCGGAGCTGACGGTGTAGAGGAGGCCGATCCCGAGGAACGCCCGGGTCCACCCGCCGACCGGCAGGTAGGCGATCCCGACGGCGAGGGCCGTGCCCGACAGGGCGAAGGAGAGGATGGCCTGGATGTAGTAGGCGGCCGTCGTGCGGTTCTGCATCGGTGCGCTCATGGCGTCAGGATGCGGCCGCCCGACCGGGCCGCACATGAGTAGGAGTACTCAGATGGGGTGCTCGTGTCGAAGGGGCGTTCGTTGACGTCCTATCACTCGCTCCACGGCCGTCCCGGACGGATGGCTTGGAATCAGAGCGTCCTAGGATTAACGTTTGATAACGCAGCGCGGTTGTCAACGCCGTACCCAGACGGCACCGTGCGCCGTCGCCTAATCCCGCCGGCCGGCCTCCGGGCAGGTCAGGGAGCCGGGGAACCACGTTCCTTGGGGTGAATCGGCGGGGCCCCGGCCCGGCCGTAGGAGACCTTCCTGCTCCGAACCCGTCAGCTAACCCGGTAGGCGCGAAGGAAGGAAAGGAGCGCGCCTCCGTGGCGTCGACGCACACTCCGGCACACCCGGCCGGCCCCGCAGCCGGTACCCAGCTCCTCGACCACCCCGGTGCGGACGGCCCCGAGGCCCTCGGCCCGGAGGCCGAGACCAACCGGCACCGGATGCCGCGCCAGGTCCGCGGCACCTCCCCGCTGCTCGGCGTCACCGCCGTCGCCGCCACCCTGGGCGCCACCGGCTTCGCCTCGGCCACCCCGGCCGCCGCACCCGCCGTCGAGGCCCCGGACGAGACGCCGGTCGCCCTCTCCGCCGACCCCGGCCTCGCGCTCGCCGCCCGCATCCAGCAGCAGGCCGACAGCCAGCGCACCGCCGCCGAGGAGACCGCCCGCGTGCAGGCCGCGCAGGAGGCCGAGGCCAAGGCCGCCGCCAAGGAGGCCGAGGCCAAGCGCGCCGCCGAGGAGGCGGAGGCCAAGCGGGCCGCCGCCCTCACCCTCCCGGTGAAGGACTACCGGCTCTCCGCCCACTACGGCCAGAGCGCCCGCTACTGGGCCAACCTGCACACCGGCCTGGACTTCGCCGCCGACACCGGCACCCCGGTCTACGCGCTCGGCCAGGGCACCATCACCTCGGCCGGCTGGTCCGGCTCCTACGGCTACCGGATCGTCGAGACCCTGCCCGACGGCACCGAGATCTGGTACTGCCACCTCTCCTCGATCATCGCGGGCTCCGGCAAGGTCACCTCCGGCCAGCAGATCGGCAAGGTCGGCGCGACCGGCAACGTCACCGGCCCGCACCTGCACCTGGAGGTCCGCCCCGGCGGCGGCGCCCCGGTCGACCCGGAGCCCTGGCTCCAGCAGCACGGCCTCAACCCGTAACGGACACCCGGAGGCCCGTAGCGGCCTCCCGGAAGCCCGCAACAGTCACCCGGAAGCCCCCGGCCGCACGCGGCCGGGGGCTTCCGGGTGCCACGGCGGCTACTCCTCGGCGGGCAGCTGCGCCAGGTAGGCGTCGATCTCCTCCTGGCCCGGCTCCGGCGCCAGCTCCGGGAACTCCGCCACCAGCAGCCGCGGCAGCCCGGGCACCGTCCACTCCCCGAACAGGTCGAGCGCCGCGTCGACCGCCGCGTCCTCGAAGTGCCCGAAGTCCCCGGCCAGTTCGTCCGGCATCGGGCGCCCGAGCGCGGTCAGCTCGGCCAGGTTGCGGTAGCTGCGCCGCATCAGGCCCTGCTCCAGCAGCCGCCGGGCGCCGTCCGTGGCCATGCCGACCGACAGCACCCGTCCCGGTCCCCAGCCCTGCTCGTCCGGCTCGTCCAGCCAGCCGGTGGGCACCAGCGCCTCGTACGCGGCCAGCCGCTCCTCCTCCGCCAGCCCGGCGAAGCCGGTCAGCCAGTCCCGCACCGCCGCCCCGTCCGCGACGTCCACCCCGTGCGCGTGCAGCAGCAGCGCGTACAGCCGGGGCCAGGTCACCAGGTCGGCGCGGCGCAGCAGCCCGGCCGCGACCTCGCCCTGCCACTCGGCCTCGGCGTGCAGCCGCTCCTGGCGCTTGGCGTTGAGCCGCCGGGCCGCCCGCTGGTGGTCGATCAGCAGCCGGACCGCCTCGCCGTACGCGAGCGGGTCCTCCTCGGGCGCGGGTTGGACGTACAGGTGGAGGCGCTCGTACAGCAGGTGCTCCACCGCGTCGGAGGTCAGTTCGGGCCAGCCGTCGTGCATCCTGCTCTCGCCCAGCTCCAGCAGCGCCAGCACCGCGTGCAGCGGCCCCTCGGCCACCGGCGTGCGGCCCTGCTCGGCCGCCCAGGCGAGCAGGTCGGCGGCCCTGGTGCGCGGGGCGAGCCGCAGGTCTTCGTCGTTCATAGTCCGAACGGTAGCCGCCGGGGGCGGGTAGGGTCGGCAGCCATGGTCCCCGTACGACTCACCGGCCCCCGGCTGGCCATCCGCGAGTACCACCACACCGACGGCGACGTGGACGCCCTGCACGCGCTGTTCGGCGACCCGGAGGTCACCCGGCACCTGCCGTTCGAGCCGCACGACCGCGAGACCTGCGCCGACCAGATCGAGCTCTACCTGGAGGAGGCGATGGCCGAGCAGCGGGACACCTACCGGCTCGCCGTCACCAGGCTCGCCGACGCCGAGGACCCGCGGGACGCGACCCCGATCGGCCAGGCCTCGCTCACCCTCGGGGAACACGGCGCCGCCGACCTCGGCTGCGTCCTCGGCCGCGAGTTCCAGGGGAGCGGCCACGGGCGCGAGGTCACCGCCCTGCTCTGCGACCTCGGCTTCGGCGTCCTGGGCCTGCACCGGTTGACGGCCCGGGCCGAGGCGGCCAACGCGGCCGCCGCCACGGTGCTCACCGGGCTCGGGTTCCGGCCGGAGGAGCGGGCGCGGCAGGACCGGCTCCCGGACGGCGAGCGGTCCGGCCCGGACCACTACGTGCTGCTCGCCGACGCGTGGCCGGGCCCGGCCGACCGCCGTCCGGCCGAGCGGCGGCCCGAAGGGGAGGGGGGTTAACCCCACCTCCGATCCGCCAGGCCTCCGGATGCCCCGGGCCCCGGCCGTTCGACCAGACTGGACGACGTCAGGGAACGCGAACGACCGTCACAACGAAGGGCCGGGGGCCGGGAGATGAGCAGCAGCCGAAGCACACTGGACCACGAGTTCGACGTCCTGGGCGGGTACGACGCCGACCCGCGTCCCGACCGGGCCCACCGGACGGAACAGCCGCCGGCCTTCCTGGCGGCGCCGTTCTCCGCGCACTACTACCGCGAGATCGGGTACGTGCTCACCGGCCTGCCGGTGGCGATCGCCGGGTTCGCCGTCGCGATCACCCTGTTCTGCCTCGGTCTCGGCACCTTCGTCACCGCCCTCGGCCTGCCCGTCCTGGCCGCCCTGACCGTCGCCGGCCGGGGCTTCGGCCGGCTGGAGCGGGCCCGGGTGCGCGGCATGCTGGCCCTGGACGTCCCCGGCCCGAAGCCGGCGCGGCGGGTCCGCCCGGGCAGCTGGGGGGCGGTCACCGCGCGGCTGGCGGACCCGGCGGGCTGGAAGGCCGCGCTGCACCAGGTGGTGATGTTCCCCTGGGCGATCTTCAGCTTCACCATGACGCTGGTGTTCCTGCTGGTCGGCTGGGCGATGGCGCTCTACCCCGTCTACCACTGGGTCTTCCCGACCTTCACCGACTGGCGCGGGTACCAGGTGTTCGACTACACCGACAGCCACCACGTGCGGCACGTCTACTACATCGAGGGGGTGTGGCAGATCGCCGCGGTCTCGCTGGTCGGGGTGGTGCTGGTGTTCCTCACCGCGCAGCTGGTCCGCGGTCTGACCAACGTCAACCGGGCCGCCGCCCAGGGTCTGCTCGGCCGCTGAGCCGGTACCGGCCGTCGGGCTTGTGGGGCCCGTCGGGCCCCGGCTGTCAGGCCCCGTTCCGCTCCGTCCGGCCCCGTCCGCCCTCCGGGTGCGGGCGGGGCCGACGCGTGTTCGGATGGCCGGGTGGCCGCCGAAGGCTTTCCCACCGAACGGTTCCCCGAGGAGCGGTTCCCCCTCGAACGGGCTCCCTCCGAACCCCGGGACGTCCTGGTCACCTCCCGTCCGCTGGACGAGTACTGCGCGCTGTTCGGCCTCACCCGGGCCCGGCTCGCCGCGCTGCCCGGGCCGCTGCTGGACTGCCCCGGCGGCGCGGCCGGCCTGGCCGCCGAGGCGCGCGAGCTGGGCTGCCGGGTGATCGCCGCCGACCCGGCGTACGCGCTGCCGCTGCCGGTGGTCGCGGCCCGCGCCCGGGCCGCCCGGGCGGCGATGGCCACCGCGATGGCCGACCGCCCGTACCTCTACCCCCCGCCCCACCCCCACCGGCCCGAGCGCTACCTGCGCAGCTGGGACCGCGCCCGGCGGCTGTTCGCCGCCGACTCGGCCGCGCACCCGCAGCGGTACGTCGCCGCCGCGCTGCCCCGACTGCCCTTCGCCGACGGCACCTTCGCCCTCACCCTGAGCGGCTACCTGCTCTTCGCCTACCCCGAACTCTTCGGCCCCGAGCGCCAGTTGGCCGCCCTGACCGAGCTGGTCCGGGTCACCTCCCCGGACGGCGAGGTCCGCGTCCAACCGCTGTGCGACGCCCGGGGCCGCCGCTGCCCCCACCTCGACCCCCTGCGCCACGCGCTCGGCGAGCGCCGCATCGCCAGCGAGGTCCACCGCGTCCCCCCGGCCGAGGGCGGCCGCACCCGCCGCGTCCTGGTACTGAGGGCAGCCGACCACCGCCGTCGGGCGGGGTCGCTCGGCATGTAATGGCCACTAGCGACCTGCGCCCCTATACGGCCGCCTATACTCGCCGCATGACCGACATGACGATCCGGCGTGCCGAAGCGGCCGACGCCGCCCGGCTCACCGGGCTGATCCAGGCCTCCGGCGCCTACCGCGGCGAGTACTTCGCGATGATCGACGGCTACCAGGTGACGCCCGACTACCTCGCGCGGCACGAGGTGCGGATGGCCGTGGACAGCACCGACGACCGCCTGCTCGGCTTCTACGCGCTGATCCGTGAACCGGCCGAGCTGGACCTGATGTTCGTCGCGGACGAGGCCCAGGGGCTCGGCGTCGGGCGGCAGTTGATCGCGGACATGCTGGACCGTGCCCGGGCGGCCGGGATCACCTCGGTCAAGGTCGTGTCGCACCCGCCCGCCGAGCGCTTCTACCTCCGGGTGGGCGCCGAGCGCACCGGCACCCGGCCGCCGCAGCCCAGGACCCCGTGGGAGCAGCCCGAACTGCGCTTCACCGTCTAGGACGCGCCCGCAGCACCGGAGGACGACGGAGCCGAAGGCGCCGCCGCGTCCGGGGAGGCCGGGGAGGCTGGGGAGGCCGCTGCTGCGGGCGCCGCCGCGGGCGCCGACCCCACCGGCTGCGCCGGCACGAAGGCCGTCACCTGCAGCCGGGAGAGGATCTTCTCCGCCAGCCAACTGCGGTCCGACCCGTACGGAATGCCCCGCGGGTCGACCAGCTGCGCCGCCACCGCGTCCCGCAGCCGCTGCGCCTCGGCGGCCGGCAGCCGGGAGAGCAGTCCCCGGGCGGCCAGTAGTGCGTGGTACTGCTCGAAGCCCGAGCGCGGGTGCTCGATCGCGTCCAGCACGCTCGTCAGGTCCGCCAGGGCGGGGTCGCCCTGCATCAGCGCGAGCGCCTGGATCCGCCGTCCCTCGGAGCCGTCCGTGAAGAGGCCCCGCACCTGGTCGGCGGTCAGTGCCGAGCGCCGCGCGGTCGAACGGACCTCGGCCACCACGCCCTCCGGCCCGGCCGGCGAGCCCGAGGCCGGCGGCAGCTGCCCGGCCAGCGCGGCGGGGTGCTCGGCGCTGCCGCCCAGCAGCCCGAGCTGCTGCATCGCGCGGACCCGCAGGTCGTCGGCGCCGACCTTGTCGCCGTGCCGGTCGCGGTCCTGCCCGGCGAGGAAGAGGTCCAGTGCCCGGTCGGCGTCGTTCAGCACCCGGGGCAGCGCGAGCCTGGTCACCAGCCAGCCGGCGAGGAAGCCGAGGACCAGGAAGTAGAGCACCAGCGCCGCCGCGAACGGCACCGCGGAGTCGCCCCCGCCGAGCACCGGCGCCAGCGCCGACCCGAGTTCGTGCAGCCGCTCGCCGAGCGAGCCGAGCTGGGTCAGTCCGACGCCCAGCAGCACCTTGGTCAGCCAGTCCGAGACCTGCTCCAGATTGGTGTTCGGCGCGTACGAGCCCTGCGGTTGGTCCGAGCCGCCGCGCACCCGGGGCACCCCGAACAGGAAGCCCAGCGCGCCGCCGAGCACCGTCGAGGCCCCGGTCACCACCAGGCCCCCGCCGAGCGCCTGCCAGGTCTCGTCCCGGCCGAGCGCGAACAGCAGCAGTCCGATCAGTCCCGTCCCGGCCAGTGCGCCGGCGGCACCCCACTGCGCCGTGCCCATCGCCGACCTGCCGCCCGGCCGCCGCGACCCCGCCATCGCCCACCCCCTGTGTCCGTGCCGCTCCGCTCCGGAACCCCGCGCCGACTCTAGCGCCGCGGCCCCACCACGGAAACGCCCGGAGCACGCCCCGGCTACGACAGGAAGACCCGTGAAAACACCGACGGTCCCCGAAAACGCAGACAGCCCGCAGGCTGCTCCTGCGACGCCGGCCCGTGCACTGGCCTGGCGCCGAGGCACCGGGGATGTACCGGTGAGCCTGCGGGCCGGGTGACTGCTATGGATTTCGCCTGCCGGAGGCCAGGGGCCTCACCCCGCGCAGGCAGGGGCGGCTCTAGCGAGCAGCCACCTCACGCATCCTGGTCGTACTCAACTCAGGATCACCTCCTTTCAGTGTGCCGCCACCATAGGCAGGCCACTGTCGGGACGGCAACGGATTTATCCGGGCGCGTCGCTCAGGCGGTCTTGAACTGGCTCTTGAACTTGGCGAAGTCGATGACGTTGTCGGCCGACGGGGCCTGGATGGTCAGCGGCTTGTCGAAGTCGGAGAAGTCGATCTGGCCGCTGCCGTCCGTGCCGCCGGTGTGCTCGATCCGGACCGGGTACGGCTTGCCCTCGGTGGCGACGTGGATGGTCGACACCCCGCCCTTGGAGTCGGTGGACTTGAGGCTGAAGGTCTTCACGCCGTTGACGTTGCCGGCGGAGCCCTTCTCGACCTTGTTCTCGGTGCCGTCGTCCTCGGTGATCTTCTTGCTGAAGTCGGCCAGGTTGCAGACGCTGGAGAGGGACTTCATCTCCGGGTCGGTGTCGAAGCCGGTCAGGTAGCGGCCCTTGAACAGCTCGGCCGCCTGGGCGCCGTTCGGGCCGCCGAGGTTGGTCCAGAAGGCGGTGTCCGGCTTGACGTAGGAGGTCTTGCCGTCGCTGATGATCTCGAACTTGCCCATGCCGGGCATCGACATGGTGCCGGTGCACTGGCTCTTGTTGTCCAGGGACAGGTTCAGCTCCATCTTCCCGTCCTCGTCGACCATGTTGCCGCTGATCTTGAGGGCGGTGGCGCCGGCCAGGGCGTCCTTGGCCTGCTTCTCGATGTCCTGCGCGCTGAGCTTGTCGGTGTCGAGCTTCTGCGAGGCGGCCGCCTTGGAGTCGCCGCCACCCTTGCTGTCGCCCTTGGTGTCGCCGCACGCGGCGGTGCCGGCTGCCAGGACGAGGCAGATCGCGGCGGTGCTGACCAGGCGCTTCGAGAGCATTGGTGCTTCCTTGTCCCGGGGGTGGCCCCGGGCCGCCCCCAACTGGATGAATTTTTCCTCAGTATGGGTCAGACGCCGGACGGGGGATCTTGCAATCCGCCGCTGTTACAGCTTCGTGGCAGGACCGTGCTCTCCGTGTACCCGGAAACGCGAAAGACCCGGAGGACGAGTCCTCCGGGTCTTTCGTGCTACTGAGTAGCGGGGACAGGATTTGAACCTGCGACCTCTGGGTTATGAGCCCAGCGAGCTACCGAGCTGCTCCACCCCGCGTCGGTGAACACAACAATACGTGGAAGTCGCCGAGATGGGAAATCGGTTCTGCGAGCACCCCCGCCGCGGGCCCGGCGCACCCCCGCCGCGGGCCCGGCGCACCCCCGCCGCGGGCCTCAGCGGCCCCCGGCGGGGTGCCCGGCGGCCTGCCGGGCACCCCGTACCCCGTGCCGGGCCGAGCGGGCCCTCGCCCAGGCCGCGAAGCAGACCAGCGCGACGAAGCAGGGCACCATCAGCGCCGCGTACACCACCAGGAAGCCGTGCGTGCCGAGGTCGGCGGCGGCGTTCCAGGTGCCGTGCAGCACCATCGCCAGCAGCAGCCCGGTCGGTGCGGCCAGCCGGGCGAGCCAGCGCCGCCCGGTGGTCAGGGCGACGGCCAGGCCGATCCCGGTCAGCGCGGTGAACAGCGGGTGGGCGAAGGGCGAGAGCAGGGCGCGCAGCACGAAGGTCTGCACGGTGCTGTCGAAGTCGCGCAGGCTGGGCGGATCGCCGAGGCCCAGGCTGTCCAGCCGCTGCCGCTGGTCGCTGGTGAAGGCCCGTCCCAGGTAGAGGGCGTTCTCGGTGAAGGCGAAGCCGCAGGCGGTCGTCCCGCCGAGCACCACCCCGGCGGCCAGGGTGCGGGGCCGGGAGCGGCGGTGCGGTGCGCCGCCGGACGGCGGGGCGGGGCAGAGGTAGGGCAGCGGCCGCAGGTAGGGGCGCAGTCCCAGCCGGCCCCGGGCGTGCGGCCCGACCTCGCGGCGCGGGTACGGGCGGGGGCGCCGGGGCGCGGGCGACCGGTGCAGCAGCGGCGCGCAGGGGCGCCCGGTGCGGAGGCCCCGGCAGCGCAGTCGTCGGCCGAGCGGCAGCAGCAGCACCAGCAGGGCGGTGGCCTTGGCGGTCTCCTCGATCACCGGGGTGGCGATCCCGGCGCCGAGCAGCGCGCCGAGCGGGCCCCGGTGCCTGGTCAGGTAGCTGGCCGTCCAGTTGTTGGCGAGGATGGCGACGGTGGTGGCGGCGCAGGCGCCCCAGGCGAGGCAGAACGCGGTGTGCCGCAGCGGCACCCGGGCGGTGAGGTTGAGCCAGGCCAGACCGCCCAGCACGAAGGGCAGCGGCACCATCGCCAGCCCCAGGCCGACCAGCAGTCCGACGGTGCCGGTCTGCCGCTGGACGAGGTGCAGGATCAGCACGCCGCAGCCGAGCAGGACCAGAACGGCGGTCGCGGTGACCGAGGAGAGCACCGTCGAGCGGCTGCGGCCCGGCGGTCCTCCGGGGGCGTCGGCTGCGCCGACGGCGGCGGAAGCGGTGGCGGGGAGCCTCACGGTCGGCGGTGACGAGCCCCCCGGCCGGGGCAGCAGCCGTCGGTCCCGGCGCCACCGGGGCCCCGGGATCGTCCGGGTGTCGCCGGTGCTCGGGACCGTCTCCGGTGCGTCGGCGGCGACCCGAACAGCCGTCCGAACCGTCGTCAGGGCGGTCGGCCGGGACCCGCCGCCGGACGGGCTGCCCATGCGGCACAGGGTAGGCCACGGCAGCCGCCCGTCGGGAGGACTCGGGACGAAACGTCCGTTCGGGGCACGTCCGTACGGCCGCCGCGCGGCCGCCGTTCGAACGGCGGCCGGTGGGTCAGCGCCGGCGGAACAGCAGGTCGTGGACCACGTGGCCCTTGGCGATCCCGGCCCGTTCGAACTTGGTGACCGGCCGCCACTCCGGTCGCGGTGCGTAGCCCGGGATGCTGCCGTCCGGGTGGTCCGCGGGCTCCAGCCAGCCGGTCCCGTCACCCTCGGGGTGCAGGTTCTCCAGCTCCGGCGAGGCGGACAGCACCGCCAGCATCTGCTCCGCGTACGGCTCCCAGTCGGTGGCGCAGTGCACCAGGGCGCCGGGGGCGAGCCGGGGCAGCACCAGGTCGAGGAAGGACTCCTGGACCAGCCGGCGCTTGTGGTGCTTGGGCTTGGGCCACGGGTCGGCGAAGAAGACCCGCAGGCCGGCCAGCGAGGCGTCCGGGAGCATGTCGCGCAGCAGGATCACCGCGTCGCCGGCGGCCAGCCGGACGTTGTCCGAGCCGTCGCGCTCCAGCAGGCCGAGCAGGTTGCCGTGGCCCGGGGTGTGCACGTCGGCGGCGAGGATGCCCGTGCCCGGGTCGGCGGCGGCCATCGCGGCGGTGGTCTCGCCCATGCCGAAGCCGATCTCCAGCGTCACCGGCAGCTCGCCGAACAGCTCCCGCAGGTCGAGCGGGGTGCCGTCGATCGGGATGCCGTACGTCTCCCAGCCGCGGTCCAGCGCGCCGGCCTGGGCGTTGGTCATCCGGCCCCGGCGCGGCTGGAAGCTGCGGATGCGACGCTCCCGGTGCTGCTCCTCGGTGGCCTTGTGCGGGTACATCGGCGCGGGGTAGCCGGCCGGCGCGGCGGAGAGCCGGGCGGACGGCGAGGGCTGGGGGATCGGGGCGGTGGCAGTCACAATCCCCCGAGTCTACGGGGCCGTGCGGGGCCCCCGGCGGGGTGTGTGACGGGGCTCATCCGCCCGCCTCCAGCGCGGCCAGGGCCCGCCGGGCCACCTCCCGGCCGATCGGCAGCGAGGCCGTCGCGGCCGGGGAGGGCGCGTTCAGCACGTGCACCGCGCGGCGCGGGGAGCGCGGGTCCTGCGGGTCGAAGCCGGCGAAGGCGAAGTCGTCCAGCAGCGAGCCGTCCCGGGCCACCGCCTGGGCCCGCACCCCGGCGGTGGCCGGCACCAGGTCCTCGGCGGAGACGGCGGGCAGCAGCCGTCGGACGGCCGTGGTGAACGCCCGCTTGGACAGCGAGCGGTGCAGCTCGCCCAGCTCGTACCGCCAGTGCCGGCGGGCGATCCGCCAGGTGCCGGGGAAGGCCAGGGTCCCGGCCAGGTCGCGCGGGCGGACGGTGCGCCAGTCGTAGCCCTCGCGGGCCAGTGCGGGCACCGCGTTCGGGCCGACGTGGACGTCCCCGTGGATCCCCCGGGTGAGGTGCACACCGAGGAACGGGAACGCCGGGTCGGGCACCGGGTAGACCAGGCCGCGCACCAAGTCCCTCCGGTGCTCGGCCAGTTCGTAGTACTCCCCGCGGAACGGCACGATCCGCACCCCGGTCTCGTCCCCGGCCATCCGGGCGATCCGGTCGCTGTGCAGCCCGGCGCAGTTCACCAGCACCCGGCACCGCAGCTCGCCGGTGGCGGTGCCCACCGTCACCCCGTCCCTGCGCCGCGCCACCGTCCGGACCTCGCTGCCGGGCCGCAGCTCGGCCCCGGCCTCCCGGGCCAGCCGGGCGTAGGCGGTGGCGACGGCGGGGAAGTCACAGATGCCGGTGGTGCCGACGTGCAGCCCGGCGAGCCCGGACACCTCCGGTTCGTACCGGGCGATCCCGGCCCGGTCCAGCTCGGTGACCGGGATGCCGTTGGCCCGTCCGCGCTCCGCCAGGGCCGCCAACCGGGGCAGCTCGGCGGCGCCGGTGGCCACGATCAGCTTGCCGGTCACCTCGTACGGGATGCCCTGCTCGCGGCAGAACGCCACCAGCTCGGCGGCGCCCTCGACGGCGAACCGGGCCTTGTACGAACCCGGTTTGTAGTAGACGCCGCTGTGGATCACCCCGCTGTTGCGCCCGGTCTGGTGCGCCGCGAAGCCGGTCTCCTTCTCCAGCACCGCGACCCGCAGCCCCGGCCGCGCCCCGGTCAGCGCGTACGCCGTGGCCAGCCCGACGATCCCGCCGCCCACCACCAGCACATCGATCTCGTCCGCCACCACAGGCTCCTCGCCTCGCCCGGCCGCCCCCACCGCCGCCGATGCTGCCACGGCGGCCGGGCCGGGTCGAGAGTGCGAACGGCCCGCGCGGGAACGGCGAGCGGCCGGGAAGGAACCACCCCCGTGGATCCCTTCCCGGCCGCCCGCCCCCGGCGGTGCCCGATGCCGGGCACGGCCCCGCCGGGTGTCCGGTGCGGTCCCGTCCCGCAGCCCCGGCCCCCACGACCGTGGCTGCGGGACGGCCGGCGACCGCGCGGGCCGCCGGCCCCCTCACTCCTCCCAGGGCCAGTGGGCGTTCGCCCCGGCCTCCAGGAGCGGGATGAGGCGGAAGGCGGCGTCGCTCAGGCCGCCGAAGGTGTGGCGGTGGGCGCCGCCGCTGGGGCCGTGGGCCGGCGCGTAGCCGGCCAGGTTCCAGGTGTAGACGGGGATGTGGGCGGGGACGGCGGCGAGGGGGTCGCCGCCCCAGTGGTTCGGGCCGGTCTGCTCGTCGGTGACGATCACCACCCGGTCGTGGCCGCGGTAGTGGGCGCGCACGGCGTCGGCGGTGTTGGTGCCGCCGAGGCTGGAGAAACGATCCAGCACCCGCAGCACCGCCTCGCCCCGGCCGACCTTGACCACCCGGCTGGTGGTGCCGAACTCGACCAGGTCCGCGTCGGCGGCACGGACCTTCAGCGCGGTGCCGAAGATCGCCGCCGAGTCGGCCCGGTTGAGCTCGGTCGGGCCGCCGGAACGGTCGAACATCGAGCCCGAGCGGTCCACCAGGACCAGCGTCCGGCCCGGCAGCTCCGGCACGTTGGCCAGCGAGTGGCCGAGCGCGGTCTCCAGCGCGTGCCCCCAGCGCAGCGAGGGCGCGTGCCGGTGAGCCGACAGGTAGCGGAACGGGAACTGGCGCGAGCGCCGCACCTCACCCTTGTCGGAGATCCGCCGGGCCACGTCGGCCGCGACCGCGTCCGACACCCCCGCCTGGTCGAAGTTGCGCAGGTTCCGTACCAGCGCCATCGGCCCCATCGACGGGATGACCGCCTCCCAGACCGGCGCGTCCAACGGCCCCTGCAGCCAGCCGGCCAGCGCCTCCCAGGTCAGCCCGGCGGCGGCCAGCCGCTCGGCGCCGTCCTCGGCGGTCACCGCTGCCCGCCGCTCCTCGACGGGCAGCGCGAGCAGCTCGCGGTTGGCGGTCAGCAGCGGCTCGGACGCGGGCGGGACGGCCTCGTCCGGCCGGTGCCGGCGGTCCAGCGCGTACGCGAACAGGGCGCCCTGCCACGGCTTGTCCGGGTCCGGCGAGGGATGGGTCAGCTCGATCACGTCACCGAAGCGGTAACCCTTGCCCGCCGTGTCGTACTTGAGCAGCGAGCGGGCGTCGTAGAGGCGCCGGACACCGTCCGCGACACCGCGCTTGAGCGGCTTGGGCAGCGCCCGGCCGTAGCGCGAGGTCCAGTAGGCGAGCAGCTCCCCGGGCTCGTCGGCGCGCCGCAGCACCGCCGCGACGGCCTGCCGGGAGTGCCCGTGGGCACCCGCGTCGAGCCGGGCCCGGGTGAACTCGGCGGCGCCGACCAGGGCGGCGGTGCGCATGTGGGCGCCGTAGCGCAGCCAGCGCAGCAGCCCGACGGTCCACTCGGGATCGGAGACGGCGAGTTCGCGCACCAGCGCGGTGTAGCGGTCGTCGCGCTCGCCGCCGCGCTCGTAGTAGGTGTCCTTGCCGACCATGTCGGCCACCGCGAGCAGGAACAGCTCGGACCGGGCGTCCCGGACGTGGCCGGTGCCGCCGTTGTGGTTGCGGGTGAGCCGTCCGGTCGTGGCCACCGGCGAGCTCGGGCCCGCCTTCGCCCTGCGGATGTTGAACCTGGACATGGGACAGCCCCCCTCGGCGTGTCGGTGTCAGTGGGAGGGAGGCGTGCTGCGTCCGGGGTGCCCGAGATCGTGCCGACCGTCGCGAGGACGGCCGACGTCGGCGGAGGTTTGTATGCCTTGTGCTCTGTCCATTTGAGCTAGCGCCCGCGCTCGCGCACGGCACGCCCGGGACTCGAACCCGGAACCACAAGATCCGAAGTAACCCCCGCCTGCGCACCGGGCACTCCGAAGCGCACTGCCTCCCGAGATCAAAGGTGGCCGCGGTCGATGGAACTCAGCTTCACCGCGCCCACGGGGGGCACTCGACCGAAGTAACCGCTGCCGTCGCACCGGGAGGTGCGGACGAACTATTCACGTATGGGTGTCCAGAGTTCGAGGACGGCTGAGGTGACGAAGCTGCTCTGGCCACTGAGCTACACCGGCCCGAAGCCGATGACGGGATTCGAACCCGCGACCTGCCCAATTGGGAGTTGGAAGTAACCTCTGCCTGCGCACCTGGACGAGAGAGACCTTAGCCAGGCCCCTCTCGCAGGCGCACCTCATTTACCGTCAGGCATCAGCCGGTGCAGCGGCCGGCCCGCCCGGTGCAGCGGCCGGCCCGCCCGGTGCAGCGGCCGGCCCGCCCGGCGGAGTGGGAGGCCCGCCCGGCGCGGTGGCGGGCCCGCCCGGCGCTCCTCAAGCCGGAGCGACGATCACCGCCCGCGCCCGCTCGGTCAGTTCCCGCACCCGGCGCTCGCCCTGGAACGGCTCCAGGCGCCGCAGCATCTCCACCACGTACTCCCGGCTGCGCTGCGAGGAGATCCGGCCGGCCACCTCGACGGCGCGTTCGCCGGCGGCGACCGCGGCGTCCAGGTTGCCCGCCTCCGCCTCGGCCATCGCCGAGACCACCAGCCGCAGGCCGTGCGAGCGGACGAAGCCCTCGGTGGGCTTGGCCAGTGCCTCGCGGGTGAACTGCCGCACCTTGGAGGGCACTCCGAGGTCGCGGAAGCACTCGGCGGCGTCGGCGGCGAGCCGGTCGTAGGCGTAGAAGTCGATCCACGCCGGATCGGGATCCCCGGCGCGCGCTCGTTCGAGTGCGCTCTCCGCCGCCCCGAGCGCCGTCGCACACGCCGCCGCGTTGCGGGCCTTGGCCTGGGCCCGCGCCTCCACCAGGTGGAAGAAGCTCATGGTGCGGGCGGTGGCCAGGCCCCGGTTGCGCTCCAGGGCGGCCTGCGCCAGGTCCACCGCCTCCTCGGCGAAGCCCCGGTAGCCGGCCTGCAGGCTCATCGAGGCCAGCACGTAGCCGCCGAGCGGCACGTCGGCGGCGGCCCGGGCGAGCCGCAGGGCCTGGATGTAGTACCGCTGGGCGGCTTCGTGCTGCCCGGTGTCGAAGGCCATCCACCCGGCCAGCCTGGTCAGTTCGGCCGTCGCCCCGAACAGGGCCCGGCCGACCGCGTCGCTGTACGAGGCCAGCAGCAGCGGCGCCGCCTCCACCCGCAGGCACTCCGGCACCATAGACGAACGCCAGTCCCCGCCGCCGTACTTGGAGTCCCAGCGGCGGGCCTCCTGGGCGGCCTCGCGGAGCTTGGCGGCGTCCGAGTGGCCGACCCGGTAGGAGGACGTGTCGCTGGGGGAGCGCGGCACCTCGCGGGCCACCGAGCCGTCCGCCGGGGTGATCAGCCAGCGGGAGACGGGCGTCGCGTAGGCGGCGACCGAGAAGGTGCCGGCCAGGCTGTCGCTCCACCGGCCGCCGCCGGGGCCCCGGCGCAGGTCGAGGTCGACCCGCCACAGGTCGGTGGCGGAGCGGACGGCCTCGGCGACGTCGCGCGGGAAGGCCAGGCCGAGTTCGGGCGCCGGGTCGGTGTCGCCCAGGCCGATCTCCTCCAGCGGGACGGGCCGGCCGAGCTTGCCGCCGATCGCGGTGGCGATCAGGTGCGGGACGGGCCCCTGCGGGACCATGCCCTTGCTGACCCACCGGGCCACCGAGGTCTTGTCGTACCGCAGGGTCAACCCCCGCTGGGCGCCCAGGTCGTTGACCCGGCGGGCCAGTCCGGCGTTGCTGATCTGGGCGAGGGTCAGGAGCGTGCCGAGCCGTTCGTTCGGTCCACGTGGGCTGACGGTCATGGTGGCGGCGGCACCTCCTGCGGCCTTGTGCGCGGGGCCCGGGCGGCACCGGGCCGTAGCTGCTGTACCTAGAGTAGTCGGACGCGTTCCGACGGTTAAGAGGTCGCATTCCGGATGGCGGGATCGCGCACTCGGCGGCGCCGCACGGGGGTTGGTCCGGACCACTCGGATCCGGCCGATCGCGCCGCGCGCCGGAGCGTCGTGCTCCGGTCCCGTGTTCACGTGCGCCCGGCCGTGCCCCCTGGCCGCACCGGCTGGTCGGCGATTCGCTGGTGGTCGTGGGTCGGCCCGCCGTCGAGGACCCGGCGGGCCGGGGGATGCCGCCGCCTCAATCCCCGCGGGCGGCGGTGAAGTCCGGGAGGGCATGCGGATGCCCTCCCGGGCTGGGCGACGCCTTTCGGCCATCTCGCGATGCCCATGCCAAGGCGGCCCGCGGGCGGTCCGGGCCAAGGAGGGGGAGGCCCGGCCCGCCCGGCCCCGTCCCACCGCCGTGGGCGCACTCCGCCCCCGTTCCGCCCCGCCGCCGCGGGGAGTTCAGCCCCGGTTCCGTCCCGCCGCCGAAAGGCCGCCACCGAAGCGGAACCCGCAACACCGGCCACAGCGACGCCGAGCGGTGGCACGATGTCCCTGACGGCGCATCGAGCTGCGGGGGCACGTCGGGACGCGCACGGGCCGCCACGGCACACCCACCCGGCGTTCGGCACGCCGCGCGGATGCAGGTCCTCGTCCGGTGGAGGCGCGATGCGGTGGCTGACGGGCTGGTGCACGGGCGGGCCCCGGGCGGGCACGCCCGTGCACGGGACGCCCGGCACGGTCGCGCCGATCGCCGCGCGCCCGCTGTGGACCGGACCCGACCCGCTCTGGGCCGTCGGCGACTGGCGCCCCGAGGAGATCCGCCTGGTCACCCTCCGCCCCGGCGCCCCCGCCGCGGTCAGCACCGGCCCCACCGCCCCCGACCCGGTCGAGGACACCCCCGCCACCACCCGGCTCGCCGTCCTCGGCCACTGCGGCGCCACCGACGCCGAGCTCGCCGCCGGCCTCGCGGCCGCCCGCGGCGGCGCGGTCCGCCACCTCACCGCCTGGCCCGGCAGCTACACCGTCGTGCTGCGCGCCGGCACCCGCTCCACCCTGCTGCTCACCGACCTCGCCGGCGCCCAGCCGGTCTTCCACACCCCCTGGGCCGGCGGCACGGCGTACGCCACCGCCGCCCTCCCGCTGGCCGACCTGGTCGGCGCCGCCCTGGACACCGGCCACCTCGCCGCCCGGCTCGCCTGCCCCGAGTCCCCCGAGGCGCTCGGCACCGGAACGCCGTACCTGGGCGTCCAGCAGGTGCCGCCCGGCCACGTGCTCGGGATCCGCGGCGGCCGCCCGTACCTGTCCGGCTACGACGACCCGGTCTCCGCCGAGCAGCCCCGCGACGAGGCGCCCGCCGTCCGCGAACTCACCCGCGCCCTGCTGGAATCCGTCCGCTCCCGGGTCCGCACCACCGCGCCGGTCCTCGACCCCGCCGGGCGGGCCCGGCTCGGCGTCGACCTCTCGTACGGCACCGCCTCCGCCACCGTCGCGCTGCTCGCCGCGGCCGTACCGCTGCCGCCGGTGCCCGCGGCGACCGTCCCGGCCCCGAGGGCACCGGGGGCCGCAGGGGCCGCGGGGCCTCCCGGAGTCGCACCGGGGGCCAGGAACGGCGCCGTCAAGGGGTCCTGGGCCCGGGCCGCCGTCCGGGAGCCCGCCGCGCCCGAGCAGTTGGCCGCCGTCACGCTCGGCGAGACCGAGCCGCCGGCCACCCTCGCACTCGCCCCCGACACCCCGCGACTGCGGCACACCGTGCTCGACCCCGGCCCCGACACCCTCCCGTACGCCGGGCTGCGCACCGACCCGCAGGCCGGCCGGCTCACCGACGAGCCCGGGCCCGAACTCGTCGCCGCCGCCCGCGCCGAGGCCCGCTTCGACGCCGGCGGCACCGACCACCTCACCGGCTACGGGGCCCGCCAGGTCCTCGACGGCCACCCGGCCCGCCTCGCCGACCTCATCCGGGCCGGCCGCCCGCGCGAACTCCTGCCCCCGGTCGCCGCGCTGGCCGGGGCCGACCGGGCCGTCGCGGGCGTCCTGACCGGCGCGCTGCGCACACCGCTCACCGTGGTCCGGGCCGCCCACCGGCTCTCCCGGGTCGGCTACGCCGAGGCGCTGGACGAGGCCGCCGCCAAACTGACCGCCCGCCACGTCCCGGACGGCGGCGGGACGGCGGGGAGCCGCTCGGCCGTCGACCTCGCCTGGTGCGTTCCCGGGCCGGCCGCCCGCTGGCTCTCCGACGAGGCGCTCTCCTCCGTGGCCCTGCGGCTCCGCCTGGCGGCGCGCAAACCGGCGCCCGACGAACGCCCCGGCGCGCACCGCGCCCGGCACGCCCTCTACCGGCAGGCACGCTCCTTCCGCACGCTCGTGCACGCTGCCGAACAGCCCGGCCAACGGCTGCACGCGCCCTTCCTCGACAACCAGGTCGTCCGCGCCGCCCGCCTCCTCCCCGACGACGTCCGCCTCCAGCCCGGCGCCCGGCACGCCCTCCTGCACGCCGTCCTCACCGGTGCCGGCCGCACCGACCTGCCCCCCGACTGGGGCCGCGGCCCCCGCCCCGACCGCACCGCCCCCGCCCGCGCCGGACTGCGCCTGGCCGCCGACGGCCTCGCCGAACTCTTCGACGCCCCCCTCCTCGCCGAAGCCGGCCTCATCGACCTCCCCGCCGTCCGCGCCGGCCTCGCCGACTCCGCGGACCCCGCCTCCCCGATCTCTCCCGGTGCGCTCGCCGGCCTGGCCGAGCTCGTCTCCGCCGAACTCTGGCTGCGCCGCGTCCGCGCCCGCCGCCACGGCGCCTGCTGGACCGGCCTCCCGCACCCCCAGCCCCCCGCCCTCACCCCCTGACCCGACGCAGGACGGCCGTGCCGCGCGGTGGGCCGCCTCCGCGCTCCTCCGCCCGTCGACCGGGCCGCACCCACCGACCCGCCCCCTTCTCTCGGCGCGGTTGCGGCGGCGGCGTCGTCCGGGCGCCCATGATGGCGGGGTTGTGGATCCGGGGCGAGGAGGGTGTGCGGTGACCGGTGGGAGCGCGGGGCGGGACGTGCCCGTGGTGCTGTCGGTGCTCGGGCGGCCGCCGGCCGGCCGCCCGGCCGGGGTGCTGGCGGCGTGCGACGGGTCGGACGGGTCGCTGTGGGCGCTGGACCGGGCGATGACGGAGGCGGAGCTGTTCGGCCTGCCGCTGTACGTGCTGGCCGTGGTGAACCCGGCGCCGGCCGGCTATCCGCCGGGGATGGCGGAGCTGGTGCAGGAGAGCGTGGAGACGCTGGTCGAGAGCACCGCGGACGGGCTGCGCCGCTCGGTGGTCGCCGTGCAGCGGCAGCGCCCGACGCCGTACGCCGGGGAGATGTCGCTGCACGTGGTGCTGGGCAACGTCATCGAGGTGCTGCTGGAGGCGGCGCCCCGGCAGCACACGATGGTGGTCGGCACCCGGGGCAACGGCGGGTTCGCCCGGCTGCTGCTGGGGTCGGTCAGTTCGGCGATGGTGCACCACGCGGCGTGCCCGGTGCTGGTGGTCCCGGCGCCGCCGGCCGGCTGAACCGGCAGGTCAGGGAGTTGTCGGGAATGTACCGAGATGGTTCATCGTTCACCCATCTCGTACACATCTGACAAGACGCCCCCTGGAGACCCCGCATGAAGGTCGAGATCTGGTCCGACATCGCCTGCCCCTGGTGCTACATCGGCAAGCGCCGCTTCGAGCAGGCCCTCGCGGACTTCCCGGGCAAGGAGCAGGTCGAGGTCGTCTACCGCCCGTACCAGCTGGTCCCGGACGCCCCCGCGACGGCGAGCCCGCACCGCGCCTGGCTGGCCGAGCGCTACGGGCCGCAGTCCGTGGCGATGGACGCCCGGGTGGCCGAGCTGGGCCTCGCCGAGGGCATCGCGTACGACTTCGACGCCGCGCTGCACGCCAACACCTTCCTCGGCCACCGCCTGCTGCACCTCGCCGAGTCCGAGTACGGCCCTGAGGCCCAGGGCCGGTTGAAGGAGGCGCTGCTCAAGGCGCACTTCACCGACGGTGTCGACGTCGGCGACCGCGCCGCGCTGGTCGACGTCGCCGTGGCGGTGGGCCTGGACCGGGAGCGGGTGACCGCCTACCTGGCGGGCGACGAGGGCACCGCCGAGGTCGACGCCCAGCTGGCCGAGGGCCGGGAGCTGGGGATCTCCGCCGTTCCCACCTTCGTGTTCGAGGGCAAGTGGGCGGTCCAGGGCGGACAGGACGCCGAGACCTTCCGCAAGGTGCTGGACCAGGTCGCCACCGAGATCGGCGAGCGCCGGCCCGCCCCGGTGCAGGTCGCCCCGGCCGGGGAGGCCTGCGCGGACGGCGCCTGCGCCATCTGACCCCCTCCGGGCCCCGGCGGCCCGGAGCCCGAGGCCCGTTTCCGGTGCACCTGCCTCAGGAGCACCGGAAGCGGGCCTCGGCCCAGTCCGCGACGTTCAGCGCCGACCAGATCCCGTTCGCCGGCGTGACCACCAGCCGGATGGACTTCTGCCCGGCCAGCGGCACGTGCACCGGCACGGCGTCGTCACCGACGGCGAGCGCCCGGGAGCGCCACAGGGTGCGGCCGTCGCCGCCCTCGACGGAGAAGACCACCCCGCCGGGCGAGAGCGTGGCGTCGTCCACTCCGGCCACCGCGTCGAAGGACGTGCAGCTGCGGTTGAGGTCGATCAGGGTGGTCGCCGGGGCGCGCACGGTGAGGACGTGCGCGTGGTGGTCACCGCCGATCCAGCCGCCGACGCGCTGCCAGAAGTTGTCGCTGCCCTTCTGCCGGATGCTCGGCTGGGGCGGCGGCACCCGGTTGTGGCCGGGCTTGATCACGGGCAGCGCGTCGGCCCAGAAGTCGGTGGGCAGCGGCGGGGTGGGCGGTGTGACGGTCGGGGTCGGCACCCGCGGCGGGGTGGGCGTCGGGACGACGGGCGGCTCGGGCACGGGCACCGGCGGCAGCGTCGGCGCGGGCACGACCGGGGGCACGAAGGTCGGCTTCGGGGCCGCCGGGCTGCTGGGCGCGGCCGGGGCGGGCTTCGGCGCCCGGGCCGCGGGCGGTGCCGGAGCGGGTTTGACGGGCGGCTGCGCACTGGGGCTCGGCGCGGGCTGCTCCGGGGCCGGCGCGGCGCTGCTGGGCGCGGGTGCCGGGGCGGGCGCGGGGGGCGCCGGTGCCGGAGGGGGAGCCGCCGGGGACGGGGCCGCCGGGGAAGGCGCGGCCGGGGCGCTGACGGCCGGGGGAGCGGCCGCCGGGGGAGTCGGCTCGGACGAACCGGTCAGCGCGTAGGCGGCGACGGCGGCCGCGGCCACCGCGACGGCGGCGGCGATCCCGGCCTTGGCGGCCGCGCCCAGGCCCTCGCCGGCCAGGGCGGCCGCGTGCCCGCCGGAGGCCGCACCGGTCCCCGCGGCCCCTCCGCCCGCGGCACCGCCCGAGCCCGCGGCACCGACGGACCCGGCCGCACCCGCCGTACCGCCCGCAGCCGAGCCGGCCGCCGCGCCCGAGGACCCGGCGGTCGCCGCCGCCGTCCCCGCGGCCGCCCCGCCGACCGCGGCGACACCGCCGACGGCGGCCGCGGCGGCACCGAACCCGCCGACCCCGACCCAGACGAGCACGCCGCCGGGCAGCAGCGCGCGCAGGCCGGTGTTGATCTCGGTCAGTTCCAGGCAGGCCGCCGTGCAGCGGTCGCACTCCTTGAGGTGCCGTCCGACCTCCGCCGAGGCCCGCTTGCGCAGCGAGCCGCGCGCGTACGCGCCGAGCCGGTTGGCGTACCCCTCGCACGCCCGGTCCTGGCTGCCGGAGACGTGTGCCTGCAGGAACGCGGCGGCGAGCCGGTCACGGGCCCGGTGGGCCTGGACGGCGGTGGCGTTGGCGGTCTTGCCGAGCATCACCGCGACGGTCTTGGGGGACTCCCGCTCGACCTCGGTGTGCCAGAGCACCACCCGGTCGTCCTCGGGCAGTTCGGCGTAGGCCTGCATGACCATCCGCTGGTCGGCCATCGCCATCGCCCAGGCGTCGGCGCCCGGGTCGGCCAGGTCGGGGTCGGCCACGGCGGCCGAGGTCTGCGCGAAGACGGCGAAGTCGTCCACGAGTTGCTCGCGCCGTTCGCTGCGGTGCCAGGCGGCGGCGACGTTGCGCACGGCGGTCAGCAGGTAGGCGCGGACGGCGAACTCCGGTCCCTTGCCCGCCCGCAGCGCCTGCAGGGTGCGGGCGAAGACCTCGCCCGCGAGGTCCTCGGCGGTGAAGTTGTCCCGGCAGCAGGTGCGCGCGTAGCGGCGGACCGATTCGGCGTGCCGGCGGTAGATCTCCTCGTACGCGGTGTCGTCGCCGGCCCGCACCCGGGCGGTCAACTCGGCGTCGGAGGGCGGGCGCTCACCGTCCACCGGGTCGGCGGGCGCGGGCACGGTCGGGCGCACGGGCCGGCCGCCGCCGAACTGCTCGCCGACGAACGCCTCGGGGGCGACGCCGCCGCGGCCCGCCGGGGCCTGGCCGGGCACCCGGCCGGAGGGCAGCGCGGCGGCCGATGCGGAGAGCGACTCACGGCTGGGCATCCCGGCCTGGTCGGGGACGTGTCCGGCCGCGGAACCCGCTGCGGCGCCCGGGCCTTGGGCCGGTCCGCCGGCCCCGCCCGGGCTGCCGAGCCCGCCCGTACCGCCGAGCCCGCCGGAGCCTGCGGCGGACCCTTCGGCGGTACTACCCGAGAGGCCTCCGAAGTCGAGGCCGTACCCGTAGTCGTTCTGTTCCTCGGCGCTCACAACGGACCCCAGATTCCACGACAGCCCCCGTAGTGTGGCAGGGCGCGCGGACGTGCGTAGGCGCACGGTTCCCCGGCGTGCGGCGCCGACGGCGCGCGAAGGGCGCGCATCCGGACATTGGCTCCAACCACGGGCAAAGGATGGCATAGCGCAGGGACGCGCGGTAGCCGGACCGGCCGTTCCCCACTCTTCCGTGGGGCCGTCGCGGATGTGTTCGCCCAGTGTGCGGCGCCCGGTCGCGCGACACCCGCATCCGGCGCGCGCGCCTGCCCCGCGCGCCGGTGATCCGTCCAACTGCCCTGCCCGCCAAGCGCGGCGGCCACACCCGCCGCCGGGAGTCAGCGCGCCCGCAGGCCGTCCAGCAGGATCTGCAGCAGCCGGTCCGCGGGACCGGTGAGCGCCTGACCGTCCGTCTGCGGAGCAACCGGCGAGAAGCCGCCCGCCGCCGGCGTCGAGACCGACGGGCGGGCCGCGTGCACCGGCACCGACGCGGTCAGCACCAGCACCACGTCCGACACCGTGACACCCGGCCGCAGTTCGCCCGCCGCACCGGCCCGCGCCACCAGCGCGGCCAGCAGCTGGAGCAGCAGCCGGGGATCGGCGTCGGCGGCCGACGGCTCGACCGCCCCGCCGGACCGGGCCTCCTCACCGCGCAGGTCGAAGCGGACCGCCGCGGGCGGTTCCGGCACCCGCTGTTGAGGCACCCGGCCCAGCTCCTCCGCGTAGCGGAACGCCTCCGGCGGCAGCAGCCGACCGGCCCCGCTGCTCACCGCCCGGGCCAGGTAGCCGGCCAGCGACTCCCAGGCGCCGTCGCCGCCGTACAGCGACTCGCGCGCCTGCGCGGTCAGCCACGCCACCTCCTCGGCGGCGATCCTCTGGACCAGCACCTCCTTGCTCGGGAACCGCCGGTAGACGGTGCCGACGCCGACCCCGGCCCGGCGCGCGACCTCCTCCATCGGCGCGCCGTAGCCGAACTCGCCGAACACCTCGCGGGCCGCCCGCAGCACGCTCTCCAGATTCCGTCGGGCGTCCACCCGGAGCCGTGCCCCCGGCACCGGCGGCACGGCCTGCGCGGACTCGGTCCGGTACGGCGCGGCGCCCTGGAACATCCCGGCCTGCGCCATCCCGGCCTGCACCGACAGGTCCACCGGGCCGCGTTGCTCGGGCACCGTGCCCGGCCCGGCCTGCGGTGCTCCCGCCCGCCCCAACACCTGCTCCTGTTCCATCATCCCAACTCTCCCCCGCAGGCGTCCGAATCCGGACCCTGTCGTCGCCCGCCCCTGCACCCCCCGGTGCAGCTCAGCCCGTCAGAAATGACCCGATGAACCATCGCTCGTGCCGCCCGTCCCGTTCCGGTGACCACGGTTTCGTGCCGCCGGGCCGGGTCCATGTCCGGCTCGGCGCGTCGGCACCGCCCGGGGCCCTGTCCGGGAACTACCCTTCCCCGGATGACTGTCCCCCAGTCGGGTTCTCACGCCAACGCTGGAACTGGCCGTAGTGGCCGCTCCACGGTGCGTCGCCGCCGATTGTCATGGCGACAGCCGCCCCGGTACACAATCCGACCATAGTTCACGGCTCTTCGCGGCCGAAAGTGCGTCAGAAAGTCGCCCAGGAAGCACAACTGGCCACGACGGCCACTCGCGACGCAACCAGCCCCGTACGGACTGTGGACAAGACCACCTCCGCCGGTCCTTCATAGGGGGGCGTGATGGGGGACACCCCCGGCCGCGAGGCCGGGACGAAACGTCACATCGGCAGGAGGTGCACCATCAGGATCCTGATCGCCGGCGGCGGCTGCGCCGGTACGGCCACCGCACTCCACCTCCAGCGCGGCCTGCGGGAGCGGCTGCGGAGCGGCGAGGTGGAGATCACCGTGGTCGAGCCCCAGGCCTACTTCACCTACCACCCGCTGCTGGCCGAGGTCGCGGCCGGTTCGATCGACCCGAGACACGTGGTCGTCCCCCTGCGCCGGGTCCTGCCCGACTGCCGGGTGCTCACCGCCCGGATCACCCGGATCGAGCACGCCGCCCGCCGCGCCCTGGCCGACGCCGCGAGCCCCGGCGAACCCCCGGCGCCGATCGAACTGCCCTACGACGTCCTGGTGGTGGCCCCCGGATCGGTCTCCCGGACGGCACCGGTGCCGGGCCTCGCCGAGCACGGCCTCGGCTTCTCCACCGTCGGCGAGGCGGTCGGCCTGCGCAACCACGTCCTGGAACAGCTCGACCTGGCCTCCGCCACCCGCGACCCCGCCCTGCGCCAGGCCGCGCTCACCTTCGTCTTCGTCGGCGCGGGCTACGCGGGCGTCGGGGCGCTCGCGGAGCTGGAGGACATGGTCCGCACGGCCGTGCGCGGCTACCACAACGTCCGCGCGGAGGACCTGCGCTGGGTGCTGGTCGAGGCGACCGACCGGATCCTCGCCGAGGAGTCGCCCGAACTCGCCGAGCACACCCTCGGCGAGCTGCGCGAACGCGGCGTCGACATCCGGCTGCGCACCACCCTGGAGTCCGCCGTCGACCGGGTCGTCGCACTCTCCGACGGCAGCCGCTTCGGCGCCCGCACCCTGGTCTGGACGGCGGGCGTCCGGCCGTCCCCGCTGCTGCGCGACACCGACCTGCCGCTGGACACCCTCGGCCGGGTCCGCTGTCTGTCCACCCTGCAGGCGGTGGGACCGGACGGGCGGGCCCTGCCCGGCGTCTGGGCGGCCGGCGACTGCGCGGCCGTACCGGATCCGAACGCGCACGGCGCCCCCTGCGCGCCCAACGCCCAGCACGCCTTCGCCGAGGCCGCGCTGCTCGCCCGCAACATCGCGGTCGCCCTGGACGGCGGGCCGCACGCACCGGGCCTGGCGGAGTACGAGCCCGGTCCCGCGGCCTGCTCGACCTCGCTCGGCCCGCACCGCGCCGTCGCGCACACCCGGCGGGGCGGCAAGCTCACCGGCCGGCGGGCCTGGTGGCTGCACCGGGCGAGGCACCTGCGGCGGCTGCCGACCGCGGAGCGCCGGGTCCGGGTGCTGATGGACTGGGTGCTGGGCGGGGTGTTCTCCCGCGAGGTGGTCTCGCTGGGTGCGATGGAGCACCCGCGTTCGGCTTTCGAGGAGGGGTTCGACCCGAAGCCCGGACGGCCGTCCGACGCCGGACCGGATGCGCCCCGCTGACCGCCCCCGCCGATGCGGCCCGGAAACCGATCGGACGGCCACGCCGGGCGCGCGACTTCCGAAACCGGGCCTCTGCCTGACAGGATCAGCCCGACCTGGTCATTACCCCGTGTACTGCCGTGTACACAAAAAGTGATGATATGCCTGGAAAACGAGGAAGCGGCCGTCGTTTGAACCTGATGCGTTGGAGCGCCCGGCTCACCGGAGTCCCCTGGCGTGCCACCCCGACTTGCGGGGTCGGCACCGACGAGGGCGCGCCCTCCGCCGACGGCGTCGTCGTGCCCAGCCCCCGCGAACCGGCCGGCTCCACCGCCGCCGCCTCCGAACTCCTCGACCCGCACAAACCCCAGAACCTGCGCGAGGTCCTCAACCGCATCCCCGCCCCGGTCGCCGTCACCTACGGCCCGCTCCACCAGCTCGGCTACGCCAACCGCGCCTACCGCGAACTCTTCGGCGAACGCCCCACCGGCCTGCCCGCGGGCGAGGCGCTCCCGGAACTCGGGACCATGGGCGTCCTGCCCCTGATGGACCAGGTCATCCGCGGAGGCCGCCCGCGCAGCGTCAAGGCCCGCTGCATCCTCGGTCTCACCGGCAACCGCTACTACAACGTCTCCTGCGTCCCGCTCGGCTCCGGCGACACCACCGACGCCCCCGTCGAGGGCCCGCCCGCCGGTGTCCTGATCTTCGCCGCCGAGGTCACCGACCAGGTCCTCGCCGCCGCCCGTCTGCGCGAAGCCGAACGACGCCAGCGCGAGGCCGCCGTCACCCTCCAGCGCAGCCTGCTCCCGCAGAAGCTCGACCAGCCGGCCGACCTGCGGGTCGCCGCCACCTACCAGCCCGGCGGCGCCGAGGCGGCCGTCGGCGGCGACTGGTACGACGTCATCGCCATCGACGGCGGGCGCACGGCACTCGTCATCGGCGACGTCATGGGCCGCGGCCTGCGGGCGGCGGCCGTCATGGGCCAGCTGCGCACCGCGGTCCGCGCCTACGCCCGCCTCGACCTGCCACCGCACGAGGTGATGCGCCTGCTCGACGGCCTCGCCATGGAGATCGACGCCAACCAGATCGCCACCTGCACCTACGCCGTCTGGGACCCGGAGCGCCGCACCCTCTCCTACGCCTCGGCCGGCCACCTCCCGATCCTGCTGCGCTGCCCCGACGGCACCATCCTGCGCAGCGAGGAACAGAACGGCCCGCCGCTCGGCACCGGGGGAGGCATGCACGTCTCCCACACCCTGCGCCTGCTCCCCGGCACGACCGGCGTCCTCTATACGGACGGCCTGGTCGAGCGTCGCGACGAGGACATCGACCAGGGCCTCGACCTCCTGGCCCGCACCCTGACCGGTGCGATCGGCGCCCCCGACGTCATCTGCGCCCGTCTGCTGCGGGCGATGGGCGTGACCTCGGAGCACGACGACGACGTCGCCGTCCTGGCCTTCCACCTGCCGGCGGCGGAGGTCGCCGAAAATTCGCTTGCGGGCCTTGACTCGGCCATCCCAGAGGTCTAGTGTTCTTCGAGTTGCCTGACATGGAGCACCGGACACGCATCAGCGCGGACGGCCCCCGGGGCAGCCAATCCTCTGAAACACCACTTCCCAGGTTCGGGCTGGGTTGCGTTCGCATTTCTGCGTCGCGGCTCGGTTCTTATTCGGCGTGTTCGTTTTAT
>NZ_JBEOUW010000044.1:0-77432 GCF_040303045.1 Kitasatospora sp. NPDC096140 | reverse complement strand
CGTGGGGCAGGCCAGGTCGTTGGCCTGGCTCGCCAGCCGGGCCCGGATGTCGGCCGGGGTGAGCGTCGGGTCGGTGCTCGCGATCAGCGCGGCCACCCCGGTGACGTGCGGGGAGGCCATCGAAGTGCCGCTCTTGGTGCCGTACTTGCCGCCGGGCAGGGTCGAGTAGACGCCGGTCGCGCCGTCGCCGCCGGGCGCCGCGACGTCGATGACGCCCCGGCCGAAGTTGGAGTAGGAGGCCTTGCCGCTGCCGCTGCCCGTGGCAGCGACGGTCACCACACCGGGGAGTTCGGTGGGGATGTCGAGGCAGGCGTTGCTGATGGTCCGGGTGACCTTGGTGGAGTCGTTCGGGCTCTCGGTGTCGGTGGTCTTGTTCGCCAGGTCGTAGTTCGCGTTGCCGGCGGCCGCGACCTGCAGCGACCCCTTGCCCTCGGCGTACTCCTGGGCGCGCTTGACGCCCTCGATGATGGCCGCCTGGTCGAGGTCGTCCGGGCAGTTGAACTGCCACGGGTCGGTGTAGTAGCTGTTGTTGGTCACCTTGAAGCCGTGGTCGCCGGCCCAGACGAACCCGCAGACCGTGTTCTCGGCGTAGAACAGGGTGCTGGTGGGCTCGGCGATCCGGACGGAGGCGATCTTCACGCCCGGTGCGACGCCGACGACGCCCTTGCCGTTCTTCGCGGCGGCGATGGTGCCGGCGACGTGGGTGCCGTGGGTGTCGACGTCGCGCCAGGCGCCGGTGCGGGTGTCGGCCTTGCCGTACGCGCAGGAGGCCGAGTCGGCGGCGTCGAAGTTCGGCGCGAGGTCCTGGTGCTGGTCGTCCACACCGGTGTCGAGCACACCGACCTTGACGGACGGGGAGCCGGTGGTGACGTTCCAGGCCTGGTCGGCCTTGATCTGGGTCATGTCCCAGCGGTTGGACTCGGTGAGCGTGGTGGCCGACTGGGCGGGGTTGGCGGGCAGGGCCGGGTTGTAGGCGTCGGCCGGCACGTCGGAGGTGCGGGTCGCGCCGACCTGCTGGATGCCGCTGACGGTCCGCAGCGCGGCGGCGAAGCCTGCGCTGGCGGAGTGGGCGACGATGACGCCGATCGCGTCGTAACTCGCGAAGACCGTACCGCCCTTGGCGGCGACGGCGGCCTTGGCGGCGGCGATGTCGGCGGGGGCGCTGATCACCAGGTAGGCGCGGGTGCCGGCGGCCCAGCCGGCGGCGGTGGCCTGCCCGGCCGCCGGGGCGACGGGCGCCGTGACGCCGCCGGGGGCGGCGGGCGCGGTGTTCGCGGGGGCGGCGGTCGCGAGTGCGGTGGGGGTGGCGAGCGCCATGGCCGAGAGAACGGCGAGGGCGGCGGCCGGGCGGCCGAGCCGCCGGGATATCAGGGGTGACACGTGTCCTCCGATTCGACCCGTGGGTGTGAGGGGATCGCACGGGATTTGAAGGAAACATGCCAGATGGGGGAGGACTTGGGGAAGACTTTACGCCTGACGACTTTTCACGGAAACGTTACGTTTTGATGTCGTGGGGTGCAGAACTCTGGCCGGACCCCGGGCCGGACGGAAAACCCGTTGGCCGCCGGCATCCCTGCTGGAACGATCCCGGGATGACCGACCACCGTGACGCCGTCCTCCGCCTCTGGGGCCGCCAACTGTACGAGCGCCAGGGCGCACCGCCGGCGTGGGCGGAGGCGGTGCTGGGGGCCGCCGGCCGTCCACCGGCCGCCGTCGCGGCGGCGATGTCCGGCCGGCTCGACGCGCTCGCCGACGACCCGTCGGGCGACGCGCGGCTCCTGTTCCGGACGGTCGCCAAACTGGCCGCCAACCTGTGCGCCGACGGTCTCTACGACGCGGACGTCGGCACCCGGATCGGCCCCCTCGCGCTGCGGCTCGGCGAGTCCGAGCCGGGACTCGCAGGACCGCTCGGGGACGCGCTCGGCCCCCCGCCCGACGGGCCGGCGTCCCTGGTCACCGTCCTCGCCGCCGAGCTGCGCGGGGCCCGCGCGACGAGGCTGCGGGCGATCGACGCGCTGCTGGAGTGGGCCCAACTGGGCCATCCGCAGGCGCTGGCGGCTCTGTCCGAGGTCGTCGCCGACCACCGGGCCCAGGACGTCACGGTCTGGACCAAGGCACTCAACCGGATCGACCTGTTCGGTGACGAGAGCCTGGAACCCGGCCTGCTGCGCGCGCTCGCCGACACCGGGCACGGCGGGGTGCGGTGGTCGGCGCTCGCCTGTGCCGAACTCGGCTTCCACCGGGCCGTTCCGCTGGTGACGGCCCTGCTGGAGCACCCGGACCCGATGGTCCGTGAGGGCGCCTGCGAGGCGCTCGGCCTCCTCGGGGATCGAGCCGCCGTACCCGCCCTGGCGGCCCTGCTGGACGACGAGATCCACTGGGTGCGCAGCAGCGCCGCCCGGGCCCTCGGCGAGCTCGGCGGGGACCGGGCGCTCGCCGCGCTCTGGCGCGTCATGACGGAGCGCCGGAACCCGAAGGCCGGTCATCTCGCCTCGGCGGTGGCCGCCTTCGGCCCGCCGGTGGTCGACGACCTGATCGCCCTCACCGCGGACCCCGACCCGGACCTTCGGGCGCTGGTCGCCCGCGCCCTCGGGGCCACGGCCGACGACCGCGCCCTGCCGGTGCTGGAACGCCTCGCCGCCCACGACCTCGCCGGAACCAGCCTCGGCGGCCTGGTGGCCACCGCCGCCAAACAGGGACTGCGCACCGCGCACCGCATCCGCGCGCGACGCGCGGCGCCGGGGTGCTCGTCCGACGAGGAAGCCGTCTAGCCTGCGACGGCCGTCGCGTCGGCGGGCGGCCCCGAGGAGGCGATGCCGTCGAGCAGGACGGTGAGCCCGCTGTGGAAGGCCTCCCGGTGGCTCTCCTCCGGTGGGCCGCCGGCGGTGCTCTGCAGGGCGGTGAGCAGCGGGAAGCGCTCGGCGAAGTCCGGTGCCAGTACGGCCAGTTGGGTGGAACGCTCGATCCACCAGTCCTCGTCGGCGACGCCGGTGGCGGCCGCGGCGGCGCGGGCGTCGGCGGTGGCGGCGGCGAGGCCGCGGACGAACTGCCAGAGGGCGGCGACGGCTCCGCGCAGCGTCCGCGGGGGCAGGCCGGCCGGTCGCAGGGCGCGCAACAGGCTCTCCATCGCGGCGAGTTCGGCCGGGCCGAGCACCGGCCGGGCCTGTGAGACCTGGAGCACCCAGGGGTGGCGCAGGTAGCAGTCGTACAGGTCCCCGGCCCAGGCGGTGACGGCCTCCCGCCAGTCGCCCGTGGGCGGCGGACCGGCCGGGAGTTCGGCGAGCGCCCGGTCGTGCATCAGGTCGAGCAGTTCGGCCTTTCCCGGGACGTACGTGTAGAGCGCCATCGCGGTGCGGCCGAGTCGTTCGCCCACGGCGCGCATCGACAGCGCGGCCATGCCCTCGGCGTCGGCCGCCGCGATTCCGGCGGACACGATCGCGTCCACACTCAGGCCCGGTTTGGGGCCGCTGCGCCCGGTGCGCGTTTCCGCGGGCGCTCCCCACAGCAGGGCGAGCGACCGGTGGGCGTCGCCCTGCCCGGCGTAGACGGTCATCCGACATCTCCTTATGGCGTAAAGTATCGCTCCCGTGCCAACTCTTTATGCCGTAAGGTTACCAATCGAAGGGGTTTCCCGATGACACTGCCCGTCACGTTCGTCGAGGTCGTCGAGGTCCGCCGGACCACGCCGCGCACCGCCCGGATCACCTTCGCCGCCGAGGAACTCGCCGACACCGTCGGCACCGCCCCGGACCAGCAGCTCAAGCTCTGCTTCCCGCGCCCGGGGCAGACCGAGCCCGTGCTGCCCGCGCGGCAGGACGACCCGATGGGCTGGTACCGGGCCTACCTGGCGATCCCCGAGGCCGAGCGCCCCCTGATGCGCAGCTTCACCCTGCGCCGCCGCCGGCCAGGCACCCGGCTGGTCGAGATCGACTTCGTGCTGCACGGCGACACCGGCCCGGCCGCCGCCTGGGCGCTGCGGGCCGAGCCGGGGGCGCGGCTCGGGATGGTCGGCCCCTCGGCGGAGTACGCCCCGCCGGTCCCGTACGCCGAGGCCGCCGCGGCGGCCGACTGGGTGCTGCTGGCCGGGGACGAGACGGCGCTGCCGGCGCTCGCGACGCTGGTCGAGGCGCTGCCGGCCAGGGTTCGGGCGCTCGCGTACGTCGAGGTCGCGGACGCGGCCGAGCAGCAGCCGCTGGAGAGCCGCGCCGACCTCGCCGTGCACTGGCTGCACCGGGGCGCCGCCGCCCCGGGCGCGGTGCTGGCCGCGGCGGTCCGGGCGGCCGAACTGCCGGGCGGCACGCCGTTCGCCTGGCTGGCGGGGGAGGCCGGGGCGGTGCGGGCGCTGCGCCGGCACCTGGTCGAGGAGCGCGGCGTGCCCAAGGCCTCGGTCGACTTCACCGGGTACTGGCGCCACCGGCTGACCCAGGACGACGCGCCCACCGCCGAGGACCTGGCGGACGCTCAGGAGCGGCTGGCCGGGTACTGATCCGGAGCGGGGGCAGGCCGGGCGGCGCGGCGGCTCCCCGGTCCGTCCCCGGAGGCCGCCGTGGTCGGCCCGGTTTCGGCCGGGGCGGAGCGGGAAGGGAACGTCGTGGTGTCGACAAATGGTCAACCCGGTGGCGGGGTTTCGCCAGTGTCCGGAGTTCGCCACGGGAATCCCCGGCGCAGCGGCATCCCGTTCCGCACAGGGCCGATCGGCTGAAAGATGCGGATTCGGCCCGATTTCCGCCACGAATTTTACTGAGTGATGGTCAACTTTACTTTCTGATGGGTATTTACCCCCTTGTCGTGATCGCGCTCAGCTGAGTTGGATTGCGTCAGCCATTCATCAGACGAAAGGATGTCCATGATCGGCTGGCGGAAAGCCCAGCTAACAGCTGCCGTCACGGTCACCGCCGCGTCCATGGTCCTGAGCCTCGGGACCATCGCCGACGCAGCGCCGAACCCGGATCCGCAGAACGCCCAGGCGGCGTCCGCGGACGGGGCCCCGGCACCGGTGATCGTGATCCTGAAGGACCAGATCGCGGACGCCCCGGCCGACCACGGCCACCTCGGCGCCCGTCAGCAGAAGGCCGCCTCCGCGCAGGCGCCGCTGCTGAACAAGGTCAAGGCGGGCGGCGGCACCGACATCAAGACCTTCGTGGTCGGCAACGCCTTCTCGGCGACCGTCAGCCCCGCTCTGCGCGCCCAGCTGCAGGCCGACCCGGCCGTCGCCGCCGTGGTGGCCGACGCCCAGGTCCAGGTCGCCCCGGCGTCCGCCGGCAAGGCGAAGCAGGCCAAGGACGCCGCCGACTCCGCGAACGCCGCCGGCGCGAAGGCGCCCAAGGCCGCCGCCGCTCCGCAGGCCGTCTCGGGCAGCAACGGCCAGGGCGCGGAGGAGAACGCGACCAACACGGCGTGCCCCTCCGACCCGAGCAAGCCCCTGCTGGAGCCCGAGGGCCTGTACTCGGTCCGGGCCTACACCGGCAACGGCAAGCCCGGCGTGGAGAACCTGGCCACCGGCAAGGGCGTCAAGGTCGCCTACATCGCGGACGGCCTCGACCCGAACAACCCGGACTTCATCCGGGCCGACGGCTCGCACGCCGTCGTCGACTACAAGGACTTCGCGGGCGACGGCTGGGACGCGCCGACCGGTGCCGCCGAGGCCTTCGGCGACGCCTCGGCGGTCATCGCCCAGGGCCGCCAGGTCTACGACGTCTCGCAGTTCGTCAACCCCTCGCACCCGCTGCCGGCGGGCTGCAACATCCGCATCCGCGGCCTCGCCCCGGACGCCGACCTGGTCGCCCTGAAGGCCGGCGGCGAGCTGATGTCCAACTCGTCGATCCTGCAGTCGATCGACTACGCGGTGCGGGTCGCCCACGTCGACGTGCTGAACGAGTCCTTCGGCGGCAACGTCACCCCGGACAGCGGCGCGCACGACACCATCTCGCTCTTCAACGAGCAGGCCGTCAAGGCCGGTGTGACCGTCGCCGTCTCCTCCGGTGACGCCGGCATCAGCGGCACCGTCGGCACGCCGTCGACCGACCCGTCCGTGATCTCGGTCGGCGCCTCCACCGACAACCAGAACTACCAGCAGACCGGCTACGCGGCCGCCCAGTTCTCCAACAAGACCTGGAGCAACAGCCGCATCTCCGCGCTCTCCTCGGGCGGCTTCACCCAGGCCGGCCGCACCGTCGACCTGGTCGCCCCGGGCGAGTCGGACTGGGCGCTGTGCACCCCGGACACCGCCAAGTACGAGGACTGCACGGGCTTCAACGGCAAGCCCTCGCCGATCCAGCCCTTCGGCGGCACCAGCCAGGCCGCCCCGTTCGTCACCGGCGCCGCGGCCCTGGTCATCCAGGCCTACCGCGACACCCACGGCGGCGACTCGCCGGCCCCGGCGCTGGTGAAGAAGTTCCTCACCGGCACCGCCACCGACCTCGGCGTCCCGGCCGAGGAGCAGGGCGCCGGCCTGCTGAACGTCCGCGCCGCCGTCGAGGCCGCCCGCGGCTACGACGACGGGGACGGCACCGACGGCGCCAACACCGTCGTGGTCAACACCGGCCAGGTCGACATCGCCGGCACCCCCGGCTCGGCCCACACCGCCGACGTGTCCGTCACCAACACCAGTGACGAGCCCCAGACGGTGAGCGCCGCGACCCGCAGCTTCGCCCCGCAGGCGAGCAACCAGCAGACCGTCCAGCTGGACTCGGCCTCGACGGACACCTTCAAGTACGCCACCAACGGTGCGGACTGGGTGCAGAAGCAGGTCAAGTTCACCGTCCCGGCCGGTGCCGACCGCCTCGCGGCGTCGATCGCCTGGCACGGCGCGCCCAACCCGGTCACCAACGGCCCGGTGGTCCGCATGACGCTGCTCGACCCGTCGGGCCGCTTCGAGACCAACACCCGTCCGCAGGGCGGCGCCACCCCGGCGAACTTCGGCCTGGTGGACGTCCCGCACCCGGTCGCCGGCGAGTGGACCGCGATCCTCTACACCCCGGCGGGCAAGGCCGGCTTCACCGGCCCGGTCCAGTTCGGCACCGCCACCCAGCGGGCCGTCCCGGCCGGCGCGGTGAGCCCGAGCACCGCCGAGCTGAAGCCCGGTCAGACCAAGACCCTCAAGGTCCAGCTGACCACCCCGGCGACCAGCGGTGACTCCAGCGAGGCGATCACCGTCTCCAGCTCCAACGGCAACACCACCAGCGTGCCGGTCACGCTGCGCAGCCTCGTCCCGGTCAACCAGGGCAAGGGCACCTTCACCGGCACCATCACCGGTGGCAACGGCCGCAGCGCCTCGCCGACGCAGGGCTTCACCTACGGCTTCGACGTCCCGAAGGGCCAGAAGGACCTGCGGGTCGGCGTCACCGTCGGCAAGGACTCCAACCTGCTCATGCAGGGCGCGCTGATCAGCCCGAACGGCACCCCGATCGACATCGAGGGCAACGGCCTGTTCGACGCCCAGGGCAACCTGACCGGCACCGCGGCCGGCGTCTCGGCCACCACCGTCAACCCGGCCGCCGGCCGCTGGCGGTTCGTCCTGAACGTGCTCGGCCCGGTCAGCGGCCAGCAGCTCGCCCAGGACTTCGCCGGCACCGTCGCGTTCAACCAGGACCAGGCCACCGCGGCCGGTCTGCCGAACGACGCGCACACCAAGCTGGCGGCCGGCAAGCCGGTCACCGTCCAGGTGAACTACACCAACAACACCGTCGCCACCCAGAAGATCGCGGCCGACGGTCGCCTGGACCGCCGGGTGGACGTGCCGCTGGTGCCGCAGGGCGCCTCGGCGAACGTCAACCTGCCGCTGAGCCTCAGCTCCACGGTGCCGTCCTTCCTGGTGCCGCCGGGCACCGACCAGCTCAAGGCCGTGGCGGCGTCCTCGACGCCGGCGCAGATCGAGCTGAGCGCCACCACCGGCTCGCCGGACCTGTTCGGCGACCTGAAGAAGGCCCAGAACGGCTCCACCATCTCGGTCGTGACCGACAACGGCACCGCCGAGCAGCCGGTCGTCCCGGGCAACTGGAGCACCTTCGTCCAGCAGATCGGCCCGTTCGGCACCGGCGGCGCGCCGACCGGCACGTCCACCATCACGGCCACCGCGCACACCCAGGCCTTCGACCCGGCGCTGGCCTCCAGCACCGGTGACCCGTACGCCGCCTCGGTGAACGCCTCGGCCCGGGCCGCCACTCCGGTGACCGTCGCCCCCGGCGCCACCGGCTCGCTGCAGGTGACGCTGACCCCGACCGGCCCGAAGGGCAGCACGGTCAAGGGCGTGCTGTACCTGGTGTCCGGCCCGACCGGGGTGGCCACCACCAACAACGTCCTGAACACCACCGGTGCGGTGCTCGCGGCGATTCCGTACAGCTACACGGTGAACTGACGCTCCGTCACTGAACCGAAGGCCGAGGCCGTCCCGGATTCCCGGGGCGGCCTCGGCTGCTTCCCGCCGGAGGGCGGACGCGGGGTTCCGGGGCCGGGCGGCTGGGCAGGTTCGGGAACGGACGGACGTTCTTGAGGAATGGGGAACCACGTGTCGTACGAGGCCGTCAAGCACAGCGACGTCGAGGTGAACGGGGTACGGCTGCACCTGGCCGAGCAGGGGGAGGGGCCGCTGGTCCTGCTGCTGCACGGCTTCCCGGAGAGCTGGTACTCCTGGCGCCACCAGTTCGGGCCGCTCGCCGAGGCCGGCTACCGGGTGGTGGCGCCCGACCAGCGCGGCTACGCCCGCAGCGAGCAGCCCGCGAGCGTGGACGCCTACACCCTGCTGCACCTGGTCGGCGACGTGACGGCGCTGATCGGCGCGCTCGGGGAGGAACGGGCGGTGGTGGTCGGGCACGACTGGGGCGCCCCCGTCGCCTGGGCCACCGCGGCCCTGCGGCCCGACCTGGTGCGCGGCGTCGCCGGGCTGAGCGTGCCGCCGCTGCCGTCCGGGCCGACACCGCTGGCGCTGTCCCGGGAGCGGTTCGGCGAGGGCTTCTACCAGATCTACTTCCAGGAGCCTGGCCGCGCCGACGCCGAGCTGGCGGCCGACCCCAAGTCCTCCTTCCGCCGCATCCTCGGCGGGATCTCCCGCGACGGGGAACCGAGGGCGTGGGTCGTCCCCGAGGGCATGAAGCTGCTGGACACCGTCCCGGAACCGGCGCGGCTGCCGGGCTGGCTCACCGAGGCGGACATCGACGCCTTCGCGGCCGACTACGCCCGGCACGGCGAGCGCGCCTTCACCGGGGGACTCAACTGGTACCGCAACATCGACCGGAACAACGAGCTGATGGCGGCGTTCACCGGCCGCCGGATCGAGGCGCCCGCCCTGTACGTGACCGGTGAGCAGGACCTGGTCAACGCGATGGTCCCGCGCGAGGTGATGGCGTACCTGCTCCAGCAGGTGACGCCGCGGCTGCACCGGCACCTCCGGCTCCCGGACACCGGGCACTGGACGCAGCAGGAGCGCCCGGCCGAGGTCAACGAGGCGCTGCTGGACTTCCTCGGCTCGCTGGACTGACGGCCCGCTCCCGGGCGGCCGCAGGCCGGCCGCCCGGGCCGGGTCGGTGCCCCGGGCCCGGTCGGTCCGCCGGGCACGGACGCGGTTTTCAGGCATGGGCGGACCGCGGTCACGCCCCGGTGCGCGGCGCGGGCGGCGGAAGCTCGGTGAGCGGATCCTCGGCGAGATGGACGGGGTGCGCGAGCGCGTTCTCGTAGGCGGCCCGGGGGAAGACGAACGGCCCGATGGCGAGGTCGCCCCAGGCGGGGCGGTGGGGCTGACGGAAGCCGGACCACGCGACGGTGCCGCCGTCGGCGGTGATGCGGGTCAGCAGCGGCCAGCACTCCCAGATGCCGCACGGACAGCCCAGGACGGCGGTCGCCCCCGTCCGCCGGTCCCGGGCCTCCGGGAGGGCGGCGCCGAGGAAGTGGCGCACCGGGTCGCCCAGGTGCCGCTCCGTCATCCCGGCGTACTGGTGGAACAGGAAGTCCTCGGTGTCCTCCGGCGTCCGCTCGTCGTGGCTGTCCTCCCGCCGCCACCAGGGGCGGACGGCGTCCGCGGCGAGGACGCGCAGGTCTGTCCCGTCGACGCGCAGGCCCCACGACCTCGCGGAGGTGTACGTGAAGAACTCGATGTCGTGCACGGGGCCATGATGGCGGTCCGGCCCGGAGGGCCGGGAGCCGGGGGCGCGGCTCAGACCGGCAGGAGGCGGGCGATGAGCTCGCCGAGGCGACGGGCGTTGCGGCACGGGTGCATGTCGACGACGTCCGCGTAGGCGTGGGCGGCGGAGTCGCCGGTGGACCACAGGGAGGCCGGCTCGGGGTTGAGCCAGATGACCCGCCGCGCCCGGCCGGCGATCCGGCGCAGGGCGTCGAGGTTGGGGTCGCGGTGGTTGGTGCGGGCGTCGCCGAGCACCAGGACGCAGGTGCGCGGGCCGACGGCGTCGAGGTGGTGGTCGGCGAAGCCGCCGAGGGCGGAGCCGTAGTCGCTGTTGCCGTGGTAGCCGGTGACCTGGGCCTGGCCGAGGATCCGGGCGGCCAGCCGGGCCGGGTCGTCGCCGTTCCGGAGCAGGTCGGTGACCTCGGCGGTGCGGTTGACGAAGGCGAACACCCGGACCTTGCTGAACTGTTCGCTCATCGCCTGCACCAGCAGCATGGTGAAGTCGGCGAAGCCCGCCACCGAGCCGGAGACGTCGCACAGCAGCACCAGCTCCGGCCGGGCCGGGCGGCGCAGCCGGTGGGCCGGGCGCAGCGGCACGCCGCCGGTGCCGAGGGAGCGGCGCAGGGTGCGGCGCAGGTCGATGTGGCCGCGGGCGGCGCGGCGGCGCCGGGCGGCCAGGCGGGTGGCGAGCTTGCGGGCCAACGGGTGGACGGTGCGGCGCAGTTCGGCGAGCTGGTCGCGGCCGGCGTAGAGGAAGTCGATCCGGTCGGCGGTCGGGGCGACGGCGCGCTCGGCGATCCGCTCGGGGCCGCGCAGCTCGGCGACCCGCCGGCGGGCCTCGCCGGCGACCAGGGCACGGAAGTCGCGGATCCGGCGGCGGACCTCGTCGGCGAGGACGAGGTCGGAGAGGTCCGCCGTGCCCGGCCCGCTGCGCAGGGCGGCGAGGATCCGGGCGAGCAGGGTGTCCGGGTTGATCCGGCCGAGCGCCTGCTGGGCGGACCAGCCGTCGGAGCCGGGCGCGCCGCCGGCGCCGTACCGGCCGAAGGCCTCCACGACCTCGCCGGCGAGCCGGGCCTGGGCGGCTCGGTCGTCGGCGGCGAGGGCGGCGGCGAGACGTTCGCGCAGGTCGTCGCGGCGCGGGTCGGGGCGGCCGAAGCGCGGCGGCTCGGGGTCGTCGGGCACCGGCGGCGGGTCGGTGCGGAAGGCTTCGGGCGTGCCGACGCCGAGGGGGAAGAAGAGGTCGAAGGTGGCGTCGAAGACGGTCCGCTGGCCGTCGGATCGCAGCAGGGCGGCGGCCAGACCGGCCCGCATCTGCTCACGGTCGGCGAAGCCGAGGACGTCGAGGACGGCGGCGGCGTCGACGGTCTCGGCGGGGCCGATCCGCAGTCCGTGGCCGCGCAGGGCGCGGACCAGGCCGGTGAGGCGGGCGGCGGTGTCGGCGGGGCCCGCTGCTCCGGTCGCGGCCGTCGGCGTCGTGCCTGCTGTTGTGGCACCTGGTGCCGTCGTGCCTGCTTCGGCGGGCTGCGGTCCGCCGGTCATGCCGGGGTGAGCTTCCGGGTGGCCTTCCGGATGTCGTCCTGGTGCTTGAGGATCACCCCGAGGGTGTCGCGGACGGCAGCCTCGTCGAGGGTGTCCGCGCCGAGGGCGAGCAGGGTGCGGGCCCAGTCGATGGTCTCGGCGACGGACGGCGCCTTGCGCAGCTCCATCGCGCGCAGCGCGCCGACGATCCGGACCAGCGATTCGGCCAGCGTGTCGTCCAGTCCGGGCACCTTGAGGCGGACGATCCGGCGCTCCAGCTCGGCGTCCGGGTAGTCGAGGTGGAGGAAGAGGCAGCGGCGGCGCAGGGCCTCGGAGAGCTCGCGGGTGGCGTTGGAGGTGAGCAGGACGAAGGGGCGGCGGCTCGCGGTGATGGTGCCGAGCTCGGGGACGGTGACCTGGAAGTCGCTGAGCACCTCCAGCAGCAGCGCCTCGACCTCCACGTCGGCCTTGTCCATCTCGTCGATCAGCAGCACCGTCGGCTCCTCGCCGCGGATCGCGGTGAGCAGCGGGCGGGTGAGCAGGAACTCCTCGCCGAAGATGTCGCCGCGGGCCTCGTCCCAGCTCTCGTCGCGGCCGGCGGTGATCCGCAGCAGCTGCTTGGCGTGGTTCCACTCGTAGAGCGCGCGGGCCTCGTCGATGCCCTCGTAGCACTGGAGCCGGACCAGCCTGGCCCGGCCGATCGCGGCGACGGCCTTGGCGAGTTCGGTCTTGCCGACCCCGGCGGGGCCCTCGACGAGCAGCGGCTTGCCGAGCCGGTCGGCGAGGAAGACGGTGGTGGCGACGGCGGTGGAGGCGAGGTAGCCGGTGGCGGCGAGCTGTTCGGCGGCGTCCGCGACCGAGGTGAAGAAGCCCGTGCCGTCGCCGTTCCCGCTGCTGCCGCTGGTCATCCGCCTGCCCCGTTCCGGTTCGCCGTCTCCGTGCGGCGCCACCCTACCGGCCGGTCACTTCCTTGTCGCGGGGGTCGGGGCCGTGTGGCGGGCGCCTCCGGGCGTGGCGGAGCGGCGTACGGCCTGCCGGGGCCGTACGCCGCGGGTCGAACCGGTGGGCCCGCTGCGTCAGTTGACGAAGATGACCGGGCTGCCGGCGACGGAGGTGTCGGTGACCGGGCCGTAGGTGGCGCTGAAGTAGCCCGTCGAGAAGCACAGGCCGGGGCCGGAGACCAGGGTGAACGGCTGGGCGGAGAATCCGATGGTGTTGCCGGTGTTCGAGGTGGTGCCGTTGATCCCGGTGGCGTTCTGGTAGTTGCAGCTGATGCTGCCCAGGATGGTGCTGAGCACCACGGTGGTGCCCATCGGGCCGGCTGCGCCGGGGGTGAGCTTGACCGGGTTGCCGGGGGCGTCGCTGACCGTGTTGGTGAACGGCAGGTTGGTGACGGTGATGCTCCTGACGCCCGTGACGCCGAGGACGTTGGAGGTGCAGGAGCCGAAGGTCTGGGTGTTGAGCTGCTCGACGGCGCTGCCCGGGGCGGCCGGGTTGGAGGTGACGGTCGCCGAGAAGGAGGAGGCGGCGCACTTGATGCCGCTCGTCCCGGTGGCGCTGTTGTAGAAGGTGGCGAAGCCGCCGGAGACCAGGTTGGCACTCAGGACGTCGCCGACGGCGACGGCCGGGCCGGCCGGGCTTCCGGTGGTGAGTACGGCGGTGGCGGCCTCGGCGGGTGCCACGGCCGCGCCGGTGAGGGCGAGTGCGGCGAGGGCGGCGGTGGCGAGGGTGCGGCGGATGCGCATGAGGGTACCTCTCTCCGTCCCGGGGACGGGTGGGGGGAATCCCGGCGTGCGGGTGTGGTGGTGTGCACGACGGGGGAGGTGCATGGCGTACCGGGGGCTCCGGCGGGGCCGCGGTGCGGGCGGGCCCGGCGCCACGGGCCCGCTCGTGCGGTACGGAGGTGTGTTCGGACGGCGGTGCACGACACAGCGGCGCTGAGGAGCGGCCCTGCGACGCGGCTCGGCGAAGTGGTCCTGCGAGGTGGCCCTGCGAAGTGGCTCTGCGCATCCGCTCCGCGAAGCGCCACTGCGGAGCGTCATGTCGGAGCGGCACTGGGCGAAGGCGCTGCGCAGTGGTACTGCGCCGAGTCGTTGCGGACGTGCGGTGCTGTGGGGGTGCACGTCGGCGGCTGCCACCGCCGCGGGCCTGCGCCCGCCGTGGTCCCGTGGTCCGGGAGGTTCGCCCGGATCCTGGGAGCCCCTGGAGGTCGGCCGGTGGGGGCCTGCTCGCCCACCGGTTGGAAACCTGTCAGTGTTGTAAACCCGCTGTTGCGTCAATGTCAATACAGGACACAGGAGTTGGTGATGGATCGGAACTACCTCCGGAGTGCCGACGTGGTCCTGCTGCCCGGTGCGCGGACCGGCCGCGACCCCGCCCGGTCGATCAAGCCGGGCCCGCGCCGGCAGCCCGCCGGCGTGGTCGCCGCGACCCAGCGCGAGCGGCTGCTGGACGGGCTGGTCCAGACCGTCGCCGAACGCGGCTACCAGCACGCGACGGTGAGCGACATCTGCCGCGCGGCGGGTGTGACCAGGCCGGTCTTCTACGAGCTGTTCAGCGGCAAGGAGGACGCCTTCCTGGCGGCGCACCGGTACGGCACCGGGGTGGTGCTGCGGCGGATGGCGGGGGCCTTCGCGGCCGAATCCGACTGGTGCCACGGGATCCGGCAGGCGCTCGGCGCGATGCTCCAACTGCTGGCCGGGACACCGGCGTTCGCGACGATCGCGGTGATCGAGATCGAGGCGGTCGGCGCGGAGGGGCGGCGGGAGCGCGAACAACTCCTCACCAGGTTCCGGGCGTTCTTCGCCGAGGTCCCCCAACTGCCGGGCGGGGTAAGGGTGGACGAGATGGTGGACGCGGTGGTTGGCGGCGTCTACAGCGCGCTCTACCGCGGGATCGCCTCCGGCCGGACCGATCGACTGCCCGAACTGTTGCCGGTGTTGAGCATGTTCTGCCTGGCGCCGTTCCTCGGCCCGGCGGAGGCGGCCGTCCGGCTGGGCCCGGCGGAGGAGGCCGAGGCCATCCGGCTGGGCCCGGCGGAGGCGGCCGCACGGCCCGGGGCGGCGGAGGCGCCGGTACGAACGGTCCCGGCGGAGACGGCCGAACGGCTCGGGGCCGGGATTGGTGAAGATCCTTCGTGCACCCGTATTGACCCGGCCAATACCGGGCAGTAGCTTCCCAGTTACTTACCGCGCTCCGAACCGGACCCGCCCCGCTGCCGAGGGGCGGGTGGCCCGGTCGGGCCGCGCAACGCTGTCCGCGCCAGGACAACGTGCCAGTGCCTGCACACCCAATCCACCCAGAGGGAGCACACATGGCCATGTCCGAGGACGCCGCCGCCGCGGCCGAGACCCCCCAGCCGGCCGGGCCGAGAAGAGGCCGGGTCCGGCTCAAGCGCACCGCTCTGATGGCCGTGCCGGCCATCGCGGCCGGGGGCGTCCTGATGGCGCTCACTGCCCAGGGCGTGCTCGCCGCCCAATTCTCCATCTCCGGAATGCCGTTCACCATCACCGCCGACAAGCTCGACGGACAGGGCTTCGCCCAGTTCGGCTCGCTGGACTCGATGATCCCCGACAGCCCCAACGCGGGCTCCACCGGCGGCCAGGTCCTGGTCGCGGTGTCGGCGATCAAGACCGCGCAGATCACCAACCTGTGCCAGAGCGTCGACCTCGGCGGCGTCAACCTGGTGATCCACGCGGGCGACGGCGGCACCCCCGTCTCCGCCACCAACCTCACCACCGACTCCGATCTGCTGTCCGGCGACGCGGAGTTCACCAACATCGAGATCGGCGGCGACGCCAGCACCTTCACCAAGGCCGGCCCGGTCGGCAAGGGCAACCCGGGCGTCTTCGGCCAGCAGGCCGACACCGTCCTGCTGACCAACCTCAAGCAGCACAACTACGCGAGCACCGCCGTCGGGTTCAAACTGCCCAACCTGCGGCTGAGCTTCAGCTCCCAGGGCTGCTGAGCATGACGGAGTCCGTACCGGAGCCGGCCGGGACCGGCGAGGGCACCGCGGCGCGGGCCGAGGAGGCGGTGGCCGAGGGGACGGCCGACGCGCCCGGCACCACCGCCGCCGCTCCCGCCGCCGGGCCCCCCGCCCGCCCGGCCAAGCGCGACTGGCGGGGCAGGCGGCCGTTCTGGGGCGGGCTGCTGGTGCTGCTCGGCGGCGCCGAGATCCTGTTCACCCTGCGGGCCCCGCTGCCCGTCGTCCTGCACATCGGGATGCAGGGACTGGCCGGGTACCTGGTACCGGCGGTGATGGTGCTGTGCGGCCTGCTGATCCTGTTCAACCCGGCGCAGCGGCTGTTCTACTCCATCCTCGCCGTGCTGGCCTCGCTGGGCAGCTGGGTCACGTCCAACCTGGGCGGCTTCCTGATCGGGATGCTGCTCGGGGTGGTCGGCGCCTGCCTCACCTTCGGTTGGCTGCCCGACCAGCCGCTGCGCCGGGGCCGGCAGCGGCGGCTGGACCGCCGCGAGGAGCGGCACGCGGCCAAGACCGCCTCGGTCTGACGCGGGGGCCCCGCGCCCTGGTGACGGGAGAGCACCGGGGGCGCGGGGCACCTTCGCGCGGCGCCTTCGCGGCACTTTCGAGCGGAGGCGGCCGCGGACCGGACGGCCCCGGACCCCGGACCCCGGATCAGATGGTCGAGGCGTCGATCACGAAGCGGAACCGGACGTCGCCGGCCAGCACCCGCCGGTAGGCCTCGTTGATCTGCTCGGCCCGGATCAGCTCGATCTCGGCGGTGATGCCGTGCTCACCGCAGAAGTCCAGCATCTCCTGGGTCTCCGGCAGGCCGCCGATCATCGACCCGGCCAGCGAGCGGCGCCCGCCGAGCAGCGCGTGGGCGTTGACCGACACCGGCTTCTCCGGTGCGCCGACCTGCACCATCGTGCCGCCGGTGCGCAGCAGGCCCAGGTAGGCGCTGAGGTCGAGGTCGGCGGAGACGGTGTTGACGATCAGGTCGAAGCTGCCCGCAAGCTCGCCGAAGGTCGCCGGGTCGGAGGTGGCCCGGTAGTGGTCGGCGCCGAGCTTGAGGCCGTCCTCGCGCTTGCGCAGCGACTGGCTGAGCACGGTGACCTCCGCGCCCATCGCGTGGGCGAGCTTCACGCCCATGTGGCCGAGGCCGCCGAGGCCGACGATCGCGACCTTCTTGCCCGGGCCCGCACCCCAGTGGGCGAGCGGCGAGTACAGCGTGACGCCCGCGCACAGCAGCGGCGCCGCGGCGTCCAGCGGCAGGTTGTCGGGGATGCTCAGCGCGTACGCCTCGTCCACCACCAGCTCGGTGGAGTAGCCGCCGTAGGTCGGCAGGCCGTCCTTGCCCGTGCCGTTGTAGGTGAAGACGGCGCCGCCCTCCCCGGTGCAGTACTGCTGGAGACCGGCCCGGCAGTTGTCGCACTCGCGGCAGGAGTCGACGAAGCAGCCGACGCCGACGCGGTCGCCGACCTTCCAGCGGGTCACGCCGGGGCCGACCTCGGCGACCACGCCGGCGATCTCGTGCCCGGGGACCATCGGGAAGATGCCGGTGCCCCAGTCCTCGCCGACCTGGTGGATGTCGGAGTGGCAGATGCCGGAGAACCGGATGTCGATCACGATGTCGTGCTCGCCCACGGCCCGGCGGGTGACGGTGGTCTTCGCCAGCGGGGCGTCGGGCTGCTGCGCCGCGTAGGCGGCGACGGTGCGGGTGGTGCCGGGGGTGTTCGTGGTGGTCTTCGTCGTCTCGTTCGTCATGCCCACAGACTGCGGCGCCGCGATCGGGCCAACCAGACCCGAGGTCTTCGTACGAAGCCGGGACGTAGGCGGGCCGAACGTAGGCGGGCCGGACCTACGCGGGCCGGACGTACGCGGGCCGGACGTACGCGGGCCGTGCCTAGGTCGGCCGGGCCTACGTCTGCGGAGGGTACGCACGGCAGTGTCACCCTCGCCCGCCCCGGGGCGCCGGATCGCCCGCATACTGCAGACATGGACCAGCGCACCGAACTCAGCGAGTTCCTCCGATCCCGCCGCGCCCGGCTGCGGCCCGAGGACGTGGGGCTGCCGCACACCACCACCCGTCGCCGGGTGCCCGGGCTGCGCCGCGAGGAGCTGGCCCAGCTCGCCGGAGTGAGCACCGCCTACTACACCCGGCTCGAACAGGGCCACGGCGAGAACGTCTCGGTCGCCGTGCTGGACGCCATCGCCCGGGTCCTGCGGCTCAGCCCCGCCGAACGCGACCACCTCGGCCGGCTCACCAAGCCCGCCCGGCGCCGCTCCGGCCGGGCCGCCGCCCGGGTGCAGCGGGTGCGTCCCGCGCTGCAGCAGCTGCTGGACGCGATGGAGGGCGTGCCCGCGTACGTGCTGGGCCGCCGCCTGGACGTCATCGCCTGGAACCGGCTCGGCAGCGCGCTGCTGGGCGACTTCGCCGTGCTGCCGCCGGAGCAGCGCAACATGGCCTGGCAGGTCTTCCTCGACCCGGACGCCCGCCGCCTGTACGTGGACTGGGAGGGCAAGGCCAGCGACATCGTGGGCATGCTGCGGCTGGACGCCGGGCGCGACCCGGACGACCCCCACCTCGCCTCGCTGATCGGCGAACTCTCCGTCAAGAGCGAGGACTTCCGGCGCCTGTGGGCCACCTACGACATCCGGGACAAGGGCCACGGCACCAAGCGGCTGCACCACGCGGTGGTCGGCGCCCTCAGCCTGCAGTACGAGACCCTGCGCCCGACCGGTGACGCCGACCAGGTGCTGGTCGCCTACCACGCCGAACCGGGCTCGGCCTCGGCCGAGTCGCTGCGGCTGCTGGCGAGTTGGGCGGCGACCGAGTTCCAGGCCGGGACGGCGGCGGACGCGGCCGACTCCGCCACCGAGGCGTCCCGGTAGCGGCACCGGCCCGGTGGGGTGTGGGTTGCTGCGTGGCCGTCAGACCAACGCTTGGCAAGGGGTCGATGGTCCCGGGTCCGTCCGGGGCGATCGGCCCTTCTCGCGTTCGGCGGCCGCGCAGTTGACTGGACAGGACATGGACAACAGCAGCAGCACGCACCTTGCCAGCGGCACCGCCACCGCCGAGTACGACCGGCTGATCGCCCGTCACCACGCGATGCGCCTACGCCGTCGACTCCTCGCGCCGTCCGCCTCCTCCGGCGGCGACTTCGGCTACGCCGACCACGGGTCCGGTGACGGCGGGTACGGCGGGTACGACGGGTACGGCGGTGACGGCGGGAGCGGCGGGTACGACGGCGCCGCCGACCAGCACCTGATCCGGCGTGACCTCCACCTGGTCGCCCCGCTCTCCGAGCTGATCGACCACCTCTACGCGGTCATGTTCCGTCGCCGCCCCTACCTGCGCCCGCTCTTCCCCGACTCGATGGAGTTCCAGCAGACCCACCTGGAACGGATCTTCCACCACCTGATCGAGCACCTCCACCAGCCCGCCGAACTCGGCCACACGCTCCGCCAACTCGGACGGGACCACCGGAAGTTGGGTGTCCGCCCGGTCCACTACGAGGCCTTCGAGGAAGCCCTGTGCGCGGCGATCCGCCACCGCGCCGGCGAGTACCGGACGGAGGAGCTGGAAGCCGCCTGGGTGCGGATGCTCCGCTTCGCCGTCGGCGCGATGGTCGCCGGCGCCGACTCCGCGCTCACCGAACCCCCGTACTGGCACGCCGTGGTGACCGGCCACGAGCGCCGCCGCCCCGACCTCGCCGTGCTGCGGGTGCGCACCGGCGAACCGTACCCGTACCGCGCCGGACAGTACGGCACCGTCGAACACCCGGCGCTGGCGCACACCTGGCGGCAGTACTCGATGGGCTGCGCCCCGCGCGCCGACAACGAGTTGGAGTTCCACGTCCGCCGCACCGGCCCCGACGGGGTCAGCGCCGCCCTGGTCGAGCACACCGCCGTCGGCGACCGGCTGCGCCTCGGCCCGCCGCGCGGCAGCCTGCTGCCCGACGGCGACGCCCGCGACCTGCTGCTGGTCGCGGGAGGCACCGGCCTCGCCCCGATGAAGGCGATCGTCGAGCAGCAGGCCGCCCACCGGCCCCCCGGCCGCCGGGTCCACCTGTTCGTCGGCGCCCGGGACCGCGCCGACCTCTACGACTGGCAGGCGCTCGCCGAACTCGGCCTGCACAAGCCGTGGTTGACCCTCGCCCCGGTGACCGCCGGCCGCCTCGCCGACGCCGTCGCGACGGCGGGCGACTGGCGCGACCACCTGGCCTGCGTCAGCGGACCGGTCGGCATGGTCGACTCCGTCCGCCGCCGGCTGGTGGCCGCCGGACTGCCGCTGGGCCGGGTCCGCCACGACCAGGCGCTGCAGCGTTGAGCGCTCACCGGAAGCAGTACGAGTCCGAGGACGCGTCGCCGCCCGCGAGGTGCGTCTGGTGGACGCGCAGTCCCCGGAAGTCGGCGCCGTGCGGGAAGAACCGCTCGTCGACGCTCAGCCCGCCCGCCCCGGTGTCGGCGTCCAGCTTGACGATCCAGGGCTCGATGCCGTCCGGGTAGACCTGGTCGTCCCAGGCGCCGTAGAGGGAGTTGGTGAGGTACAGCCGCCGGCCGTCCCGGCTGATCTCCACCATCTGCGGCGCCCCGCTCAACGGCCGCCCCGGCTCGGCCGGGTGCGGCGTGCGGGCGACGACCCCGCCGAGGCGCACCGAGGAGGCGAGCCGCGGGTGGAACGGGTCCGAGACGTCGAACTGGAACAGTTCGCCGGTGCCCCAGGCCGACACGTACAGCCAGCGGTCGTCCACCGACAGGTTGATGTCGGTGACCAGCGGCGGCACCGCGCCGAACGGCTGCAGGGCGGGCGGCAGGTCCTCGGCCTTGGCGGGCTCGGCCGGGATCTCGATCACCTTGCGCGCGGTGAACGCCGGCCCGTCGCGGTACCAGAGCCAGATCGAGGAGGACAGGTCCTCGACGTTCGCCACCACCCCGGCGAACCCCCACTCGGCCTGCGGGTCGTGCGCCGGACGCAGCTCCAGCACCATCTGGTACTGGTCGCCGAGGTCGATCCGCTGCAGGTGCCGGCCCGAGTCCAGCTCCCAGAAGTGCAGCGCGTGCCCGTACTTGCGGCCCAGCAGCAGCTCCGGCACCATGCCGTCCTCGACCATCCACGGGGTGCCCCACTCACTGGTCACCCCCACGTTGGTGCCCAGGTGCCACCAGACGTCGTACGCGAAGTGCTGCGGCCCGCGCTCGGTCTCCCAGGCGCGCAGCACGTCGAAGGTGGTGTGGTCGAGGATCGCCACCCCGCCCGGCCCGTCCGCACCCCCGCCGGCGCCCAGACAGGACAGGAACACCCCGTCCGGTCCGCAGTGCAGGGTGTGCGGGCGCGAGTAGCCCGCCTTGGCCGCGAGCTCCGCGGCCTCGACGGTCTTCACCAGCCGCGGGCGCACCGGGTCCGGCCGGGTGTCCATCACGTGCAGCCGGGACGAGCGGAGGCCGGGCAGGAGCAGGAAGCGCCGCTCCGGGTTCTCGTGACAGGCGTGCGCCAGCGCACTGGAGCACGCATTCCACCCGAAGTGATGCAACTCGTCGCCCAGCGTGGGCAGTTCGGCGAAGTTCAGGACCTTGCCGTAGGACTCCGACGCGGGATCGGTGTCCACCGTGAGCAGCGCGTCCGGCCGCCGCCCCGCCCGGTCGAACCCGGCCACGTACGCGAGCTTCTCCGGCGGCGCCGCGATGGCCTCGGAAGCCGACCGGTAGAGCGACGGATCGCTGTGCCCCTGCTGCATGCAACCTCCCCAACTCGCCTTCCCTGTGCGGGAAGCGTTCCACATCCGCACCGGCGCACAGCAGGCGCACGAGGAGGGGCGGGGAGGCGCGGAGCGTGCCCCGGGCCGGTGCGCGACGGTATCCACGGGGGGCTGCCCCGCCCACCTCCCGGCAGGCTCCGAGGGGACGGCGACCCGGCGCGGTCCGGGACTCCGCCGCGCGGCCGGTGGCTACCGGCCGGTATCGTCGTGGCTCGGAACGGGTGGTCACCTGCCGCACGGAGGCAGGCGGAGCGAAGGATCGGTGCGGCGGCGATGGAGTTTCGGGAAGACATCCTGGGTGCCCCCTACGAGGCGGCGGAGCTGGAGCTGCGTCCCGACGACGAGGGCACGGTCTGCGCGACGCTGGTGCGCCGGGTCGTGTCCGGGGCGGAGCGGGCCGTGCTGTACATCCACGGGTACAACGACTACTTCTTCCAGACCAACCTGGCCGACCACTACGCAGCGCTCGGGTTCTCCTTCTACGCGCTCGACCTGCGCAAGTACGGCCGCTCGCTGCGCCCGCACCAGTCGCCGAACTTCGTCCGCAGCCTCGCCGAGTACGACGAGGAGATCGACGAGGCGGTCCGCGTCATCCGGGAGGTGGACGGGCACCGGCAGCTGCTGCTGAACGGGCACTCCACCGGTGGGCTGGTGGCGGCGCTGTGGGCGGGGCGGCGGGCCGGCCGCGGCCTGGTGGACGGGTTGTTCCTCAACTCGCCGTTCCTGTCGATGCCGGCCTCGCAGGCCGCGCGCACCTTCGGCGGGCCCGCGGTGACGGCGATCGGCCGGCTGGCGCCGACCCGCGTCCTGCCGTCGACGATGAACCCGCACTACACGCACAGCCTGCACAAGGACCACCGGGGCGAGTGGGACTTCGACCTCACGCTGAAGCCCGCCGAGGGCTTCCCGCTGTTCGCGGGCTGGCTGTCGGCGATCCACCAGGGGCACCGGCGGCTGCGCCACGGGCTCGGGATCGACGTGCCGGTGCTGCTGATGGCCTCCACCAAGTCCATCGCCACCACCAAGTGGCACAACGCCCTGCACCACGCCGACGCCGTGCTGCGCGCCGACGACATCGCCGCGCAGGGCCCCAAGCTGGGCCGGCACGTCACGATCGTGCGGATCGAGGGCGGCATGCACGACCTGGTGCTGTCCGGCGAGAAGGCCCGCACCCAGACCTTCGCCGAGCTGGACCACTGGCTGGCCGCCTACCTGGACGTGCAGCCGGTCGGGGAGCACGCGTGACCTCCGAGCACGACGAGCCGGACCAGCACCGGGATCCGGACGAGCCGGACGGGCACGACGAGCCGGACGGGCACGACGAGCCGGTGCCGGTCGGTCGGCGGACCGACCTCGGGTTCGCCAAGCTCATGCCGGACATCGACCGCGACGGCGGCTGGCTGCTGACGCTGGACGGCACCCCGCAGTCGTACGTCGACCTCGCCGACCCGACGCACCTGGAGTTCGAGTACACCCGGCGGCTCGGCCACCTCGCCGACGCGCTGGCCCCCGCCGGGCGGCCGCTGGCCGCGCTGCACCTCGGCGGCGGCGCCCTGACCCTGCCCCGCTACCTGGCCGTCACCCGGCCGGGTTCGCGGCAGCGGGTGGTGGAGGTGGACGGGCCGCTGCTGGACCTCGTCGCCGAGCACCTGCCCTGGCAGGGCCCCGGCGCGGACATCACCGCGAGCGTCGGCGACGCCCGCGCGGCGCTCGCCGACGTCCCGGCGGGCTCGCAGGACCTGGTGATCGCCGACGTCTTCCACGGCTCCCGCACCCCCGCGCACCTCACCTCGGTGGAGTTCCTGGGCCTCGCCGCGGCCGCGCTGCGCGAGGGCGGCTGCTACGCGGCGAACCTGGCGGACGGCCCGCCGCTGGCCTTCGCGAGGGCGCAGGCGGCGACGGTGCGGGCGGTGTTCCCGTACGTGTGCCTGGTGGCGGAGGCGTCGGTGCTGCGCGGGCGGCGGTACGGCAACGTGCTGCTGGCCGGGTCGACGGCGCCGCTGCCGGTGGCCGAGCTGGCCCGGCTGTTCGCGGGCGACATCTTCCCGGCCCGGCTGGTGGAGGGGGACGACCTCGCGGCCCTGGTGGGCCGCACCGCACCGGTGACGGACGCCGACGCCACCGACTCGCCGCCCCCGCCGGACGGTGCCTTCAGCGTGGGCTGAGCCGCGCGTCGGGCCGGGCGGGCCGGCCCGGCCGGTGTCAGAATCGGCGGGTTCAAGCCTGCCCGAGCGCGGAGCCCACGGGGGCCCACGAAGTCACGGAGTCCACGGAGCCCGTGGGGGACTCGCGCGGAGCACGCGCGGAGCACGTCGAAGGAGCGAGCGATGACTGTCGGCGCGGACCGGCCCGAGCCGGTGGAGCGGCCCGAGTTGGAGGCGGTGCCGGAGACGGCGCTGTGGACGCTGTGGCACCGGGCGCTGGAGGCGCGCCGGCCGGACACCGTGCTCCACGACCCCGAGGCCGTCGACCTGGTCGACCGGATCGACTACCCGTTCGCGGAGCGGTTCGGCACCAACGGCACCCAGGCCCAGCTCCAGGCCCTGCGCGCGGCCTGCTTCGACCGCGAGGTGGCCGACTTCCTGGCACGGGAGCCGCGCGGCACCGTGGTCTGCCTGGGGGACGGCCTGGAGACCCAGTACTGGCGGGTCGACAACGGACGGGCGCGCTGGCTGAGCGTGGACCTGCCCGACCTGGTGGCGCTGCGGGAGAAGCTGCTGCCGCCCGGCCCGCGCCAGCGCTACCTGGCCGCCGAGGCCACCGAACTGGGGTGGGCCGACGAGGTCGACCGCAGCCGTGAGGTCCTGATCACCGCCCAGGGCCTGCTGATGTACCTCCCGCCGGCCCGGGTGAAGTCCCTGATCGCGGGCTGCGCCGAGCGGTTCCCGGGCGGCTCACTCGTGCTGGACGCCGTACCGCGCTGGTTCGGCCGGCTCACCATGAACGGGAGGATGCGGTCCCACGGCTACGGGCCGCCGCCGATGCCGTGGGCGATGGACGCGGGCGAGCGGGACAAGCTCCGCACCGCCGGTCCGGCGGTGTCGGCGGTGCGGGACGTCCGGCCGACCGGCGGACGCGGGCTCGTCGGCGCCCTGCTGCCGCTCGCCCTGACCACCCCGGGCCTGTCCGCCCGCCGCCCCTCCGTCACCGTCCTGGATTTCGCCGGGCGGCCCGACCAGCCGTAGCCACGACGACCAGCCGTAGCCACTTCGCCGGGCCGAGGCCACCACGACGGGCCGTAGCCACCACGACGGGCCGAGGCCGGGCGGGCCGTGAAATTCGCGCGCTCGACGCTGCCGGCGAAAACCGGTCGAAATTCTCGATATTGCGCGGAGGTGGCGCGGGAAACCGCCCGGGGCGACATGTCGGGCCTGTCCCCGCTTTTCGTGGTTGCCGGTCCGATCCGGGGTTCGAAGCCCCTGCCCCGGAGGTGGTGGACCACCTGTCAGACGGTTCGTGTGATGCGCGAGCATTTACCCCAGCGCCGATCGGGCGTCAAGCGATTTCGCCGGACCTGCACGTTCTCCCGTCCGGTCGGTCGGAAATTGTCACAACGGGTTCCGGGACCGGGCCGAGATCCTGATCCGGTGCCCGGGACAGGAATCGGACCCTCATCCTCCGAGGTGGTCCACTTGTTTATCCGCATTCACGTGACCCGGTCGACGCCCCGGAATGCGCGTGTTTCAATTGCCCGGACGTGTCGGTGGGAGCCGACCGGGACGGGGGAGGAAAATGACCGGGGCACGGAGGGCGGAAAGCGAGGCCCACGCGGAACGTGCGGCGGCCGTCGAGCGGGAGCGCACCGCCGGGCCGACGAACCGGGCGGCCCGGCGCGATTTCCGCTGGTACTGGCTGGGCCAGACCGCGAGCGTCATGGGCCACCAGGTGGCGATCTTCCTCTTTCCCACCACCGCCATCGTCCTGTTCCACGCGTCCGACCTGGGCGTCGGCCTGCTGAACGCGGCGGGCACCGCTCCCTACCCGGTCCTGGCTCTCTTCGCCGGTGTCGTGATGGACCGTCGGCGGCGCAGGCCGGCCATGATGCTGGCGACCGTGGGGACGATGCTGGCGCTCGCCGCGATTCCCCTGGCCGCCGCCGCCGGGGCGCTGGGCATGGCGCAGCTGTGTGCGGCGGCCCTCGTCGCCGGTTCGTTCGGCGTCCTGTACGACGTCGCCAACCAGTCGCACCTGCCGACCCTGCTGCCACGGGACATGCTGCCGCGGGCGAACGCCAGGCTGGAGGTGTCCACCTCGCTCGCGATGCTCGGCGCGCCGGCCCTGGGCGGCCTGCTGGGCCAGTTCCTCTCCGGCACGACGGCGCTGGCGGTGATCGCCGCCACGTTCGTCGTACCGGTGGTGACGCTGATGAGCCTTCGGACGCCGGAGCCGCCGGCGCCGCCCCGGCAGCCGGGGGCCTCGATGTTCGCCGAGATGCGGGAGGGCGTCGTGGCGCTGTGGCGGCACCCGCTGCTGCGTCCCGCGACGGTGGCCGCCGTGGTGAGGAACCTGGGGAACGCGGCCGCCTCCACGGTGTCGCTGCTCTTCGCCTACCGCACGCTCGGGCTCCCGCCCGGGACGGTCGGGGTGCTCTTCACTCTCGTGGGCCTCGGCGGGGTGGGGGGCGCGTGGATGGCGGACCGGCTGCTGGCCCGGTTCGGTCTCGGGACCACCCTCGTCGCCGCCTGTGCCTCCGGCGCGGTGTGGGCGGCGGCCCCGCTGGCCCTGTGGCTGCCGGCGGTGCCGACGCTGGTGGTGGTCGGGGCCTCGGCTTCGGTGTGGGTGCCGGTGTGGAACGCCACGATCACCACCCTGCGGCAGTCGGTGACCAGGCCGGACCTGCTGGGCAGGGTGCACGCGACGTCCCGGACCGTCAACTTCTGCGCGATGCCGCTGGGCGCCCTGCTGGGCGGGGTGGCCGCCGATGTCCTGGGCGGCGCCGTGGGCCCGGAGGCCGGCACCGGGTGGGCGCTGGTGCTGACCGGGTTGGCGTCGGTGGCCGCGGCGGTCGTGCTGTTCCGTTCCGAGCTGCGTTCGGTGCGGGCGATCCCGGGTGCGGAGGGCGCCGCGGGCACGGTGGTGGCGGCGCGGGCCGCGGACTGAGGGAGCCCGTCGCCGCCGGTGCGGGGCGCACCGGCGGCGACGGGCCCGGCTCTCAGCTCTTCCTGACGGTGATCGCGTGGGTGGCCGCCGCTCCCGCCGCGAGCAGCGCCGCGGCGGCGCCGACCAGGACGCCCGTGGAACCCAGGACGTCCGCCGACTTCGACGCGTGCTGGAGGTCGGTCAGCAGGAGGTTGACCGGGGACACGCCCTTGCCGAGCAGGGAGGCGAGCAGCAGCACCAGGGCTGCGACGAGCGCGTAGCCCTGCCGCCGGAACACCAGGCGCGAGCAGAGCAGTCCGACGGCCATGCCGGTGAAGGCGCAGACGAGTTGGGCCTCCGTCCCGAGCACGAGGTCGGCGGGGTGCAGGGTGTGGGTCCCGAACACCAGCGGCAGGACGAGGCCGGCCCCGGTCAGCAGCAGGCACCACGAGGCGGTGGTCGCGACCGAGCCGAGCAGGACCCGCAGGTGGCTGCCCGCGCCGACGACCACGATCGCGCGGTGCGGCGGGTCCTCCAGGCCGAGCAGCGCCATGGTGAGCCAGGCGGAGCTCAGCAGCATGGCTCCGGCCACTGCGGAGTAGGTGGCGGGGAGCGGCCCGCTGTCGCTGCTGGTCAGCACGGCGGCCAGGCCGACGAACAGGAGCAGCGGGGCGAGGTAGCGCTGGGAGAGCAGCAGGATCGTGAACAGGTAGCGGACCAGGGCGATCACCGGGCGGCACTCCCTGCGTCGGTCCGCGGGGCGTCGGCCCCGGCGGCGTTCCCGGAAGCACTCCCGACCCCGGCCACGGCGTCCACCGACCAGCGGTGCTGCAGTGCCGTCAGCAGGACGGTGTCCGAGTGCTCCCGGGCCACCCGCAGGACGACGTGCCGGCCGCGCCGGGCGGCGTCCGCCACACCCGGCAGGGCGTACCAGTCCACCTCGGCCGGTACGGCGCCGTCGGCGGGCACGGTCAGGACCAGTTCGGCCATCGGGGCGGGGGCCCCGGCCCGATGGCCGCCCCGCCGGGTGACCCGGCCGTCGGTGATGGCGTAGGCGCTGCGGGCGTGCGTCTCGGTGATGGCCTCGCGGTGGTCGGTGAAGACCACCGCCCCGCCGTCGGCGGCCACGTCGTCGATGAACTCGCCCAGGACGCCGTGCGCCGAGGCGTCCAGGCCCGACCACGGCTCGTCGAGGACCAGCAGGTCGGGCCGGACGAGCAGGGCCTGGGCCAGCGCGACCTTCTGCGCGTTGCCCTTGGAGAGTGTGCGCAGCGGCGCGTCCGGGCCGCCCACGAGGGCGAGCCGCGTCAGCAGGTCGCCGCCGCGGGCGCGGGCGGCGGAGGTCGACATGCCCCGGATGCGTCCCATGTGGGTGAGGTAGGAGACCGACGACATGCGCTCGTGCGCCGTGAAGCGGTCCGGTACGTACCCGATGGCCGCCGGTCGGCCCGACACCGTGCCGGAGGTGGGCCGTGACAGTCCGGCGAGGATTCTCAGCAGGGTCGACTTCCCGGAACCGTTGGTGCCCACCACCGCGACGACGTCGCCGGCGGAGACCTTCATGTCCACATCGCTGAGGATCCACCGCCCCGTGCCGTACCGCTTGCCGACGCCTTCACAACGTAACAACTCGACTCCCGACTGTCCTATTCGTACTCACGCTACTACAGTCAGGCACCGGGTCGGCGTCCCTGTCAACACGGACCGACACCCCGGTCGGCGAAAAGGGTCGCAAGCCTGTTCAGGCCTTCTTCCAGCTGTTCGCCGGAGAGCGAACTGCAGGACAGCCGGAGCTGGTTCCTCCCCTCTTCACCGTCGTAGAAATGCGACATCGGGGTCCAGAGCACTCCGAACGCCCGGCCGGATCGTTCGAGCAATTCGTCGTCGACGGTGAACGGTACGGTGACGACGACGAAGAAACCGCCGTGCGGAGTGTTCCAGGAAACGTCCGGGCACCGCCGGAACCGTGATTCCAGGCCGCGCAGAATGTGCGCCATATTGCGCTGGTAGGTCTCCCGTTCGCGGGAGGTCCCGCGGGCCAGGCTGAAATCGTTCTCCAGCAGGGCGCCCCCGACGACGGCCTGCGAGACGGGTGAGGTGTTCACGGTGACCATGCTCTTGATCCGGGAGAGCTGCTCGGCGAATCCGCCGATCCGCCCCTGGGCGTCCCGGACCCGCTGATCGGCGACCAGGTAGCCCACCCGGGCGCCGGGGAGAACGGTCTTCGCGAACGAACCGAAGTACACCACCGTCCGGCGGGTGTCGAGTGCCTTCAGGGTCGGAAGCCGCCCCGAACCGTCGTGGAACATCCCGTACGGGTTGTCCTCCAGCAGGAGGATCCCCTCCCGGGCGGCCAGGTCGAGCAGGTCGTGGCGGGTCGCGAGGTCCAGGCGCAGCCCGGAGGGGTTCGCGAAGTCCGGTACGACGTAGCAGCCGCGGGGGCGCAGGCCGCGCTCGCGGAGCAGGCGCAGCTTCGCGGCCAGGTCCGCCAGGTCGATGCCGGTGGTGCCGCTCGCCACCGGCACCACCGGCAGGTCGACCAGCCGGGCCGCGCCGGTCAGCCCGACGTAGGTCGGTGACACGGCCAGGACGACGTCGCGCTCGTCCCTGCGCAGACTGCGCAGGGCCAGGAACATGGCCTCCTGGCAGCCGACGGTGACGACGATCGACTCCGGATCGACCCGCATCCCCTCGTCCACCTCCAGGTGACGGGCGATGAGGTCGTGCACGATGCCGCTGGTCCGGCCGTACTGGCACAGGGTGCGGTTCACCTCGGCGGGGCCGTAGCCGAGGTCCGTCGACAGGTGGTCGCAGAACCTCTCCAGCCGGCGGTGCACCGACCGGACGTCGAAGTGCTCCTCGGTCGGCCGGCCCGGGGCGAAGGAGAGGGCGTCCGGGTAGCGCGAGGTGACCTCGTTGAGGAAGGTCATGGAGGCGAGTGCCGGGTCCTCCAACGAGGCGTGCAGGTCGGGGAGTTGCAGGTCGAAGCGGTCCGGGACGAGGCTGTCCGGGCCGGCGGGGCTCGGGTCCGCGCCGGCCGGGGCCGCGCGGTGCTGGTCAGTCACCCTGCCCCCAGCGGCGGGTGCGGAGCCGGGCGGCGGCGGCCAGGTCGGCGCAGCCGGCGATGAGCATGCTCTCGCGCAGCTCGTCGCGGACGACGGACAGCACCCGGGCGACCCCCTTCTCGCCGTCGGCGGCGAGGCCCCACAGGACGGGCCGTCCCAGGAGCACGCCGGCCGCGCCGAGGGCCAGGGCGCGCAGGACGTCCGTGCCGGTGCGCACCCCGCTGTCCAGCAGGACGTCGCACTGCCCGCCGACCGCCTCGACCACTGCGGGCAGCTGGGCGACGGCGGGGACGGCGCCGTCGAGCTGGCGCCCGCCGTGGTTGGACACCACCACGGCGTCGGCGCCGCACTCCACGGCCCGTCGGGCGTCCTGCGGGTCCAGGATCCCCTTGACCACGAGGGGGAGTTCCGTGCGCCGGCGCAGCTCCTCCAGCTCCGACAGGCTCGGGACACGGAAGAGCGACCGGGTGTGGGCGGCCACCGCGGACACCCCCGACGCCGGGCGGTGCGCCAGGTCGTCGAGTCCGGGACCGAGCAGCGCGGCCCGGACGTGCGGGGGCAGCGTGAATCCGTTCGTCACGTCCCGCCAGCGCCGGCCCATGACCGGGACGTCCACGGTCACCACCAGGGCCCGGCAGCCGAGCCGTTCGGCCCCGGCCACGAGTTCCTCCCGCGCCTGGCGCTCGCGCAGCCAGTACAGCTGGAACCACACGTCCGCGCCGGTCTCGACCACCGCTTCGACGGAGTGGCTGCTGAGGGTGCTGAGGACGAAGGGCACCCCCGCTTCGCGGGCGGCCCGGGCCGCGGCGAGTTCGCCGTCCGGATGCAGCAGGCGCTGGTAGGCCATGGGGGCGACGAGCAGCGGCGCGGCGACGTCGGAGCCCAGCAGCCGCCCGCCGCAGTCGGCGGAGCCCGCCGCGGTCATCACCCGGGGCACGAGTGAGACCCCGTCGAAGGCGGCCCGGTTCGCGGACAGCGTCGTCTCCCACCCGCTGCCCCCCTCGACGAAGTCCCACACCTCGGGCGCCGTGGCGGCGTGCGCCGCGCGCCTCAGGTCGGCCAGGCCGGGCGGCGCCGCGAGGGCCGGATGTTCCGTGCCGGTCATCACTCCTCCTCCGCCGCCACGGCCTCGTACAGCGCGCGGATGTTGCCGCTGCCGAAGGTGGTGGCTCCCGCGCGTTCGATCACCTCGAAGAACAGCGTCCGCTGCGGGTGGGTGGACTGGGTGAAGATCTGGTACAGCTGTCCGGCGTGGTCCTCGTCGGCCAGGATGCGCAGCTCGCCGAGCTGTTCGGGCGAGTGGCGGGACAGTGCCAGCCGCTCGGGGAGCCGGCCGTAGTACGCGTCGGGGGTGTCGAGGAACGCGACGCCGGCGGACCGCATCGTCGTGACGGAGCGCACGATGTCGTCGGTGGTGAAGGCGACGTGCTGGACGCCGGCGCCGCCGTGGTTCTTGAGGAACCCGTCGATCTGCCCCGGGTCGCGGGTGGTGTCCGGCTCGATGACGGTCAGCGTGACCAGGCCCGAACGGCTCTGCACCACCTTGGAGTTCATGGCCTGCGAACCGACGAGGACCCGCTCCTCGAAGATCATCCGGAAGTCCAGGACCCGCTGGTAGAACTCCACGGTCGCGTCGAGCGCGCCGGCCTCCACGCACACGGCGAAGTGGTCCACGTGCCGCAGCCCGGTGTCGGTCGCCGCCGCGTCGACGGACGGGCGGGCCGCGGCCCGCTGGACGAAGGTGTGGGCCACGTCGCCGAATCCGGCCACGGACGCGGTGACGACCCCGCCCCGGCGGACCGGCTCGGCGAGCGGACGCGCGCCTCGCCGGACCGCCTCGGCGAAGGCGCTCGCGGCGTCGGCGGTGCCCAGCGCGATGTCCGAGACGCCGTCGCCGTGGCGCCTGGTGTAGTCGGCGTCCGGGTGCTCGTCGTTCAGGGGACTGCTCAGCACCAGGCGGATCTCCCCCCGGGTGAGGACGGCGGTGCGGTCCTCACCCGGCAGGTCCGCGGCGTCCGCGGGTGTCAGCCCGAAGCCGCGGACGAACTCGGCGGTCCGGGCGTCGAGGTCGACGACGCAGAGCCTGACGTGGTCGACGGTCAGGTCGTCGAAGTGGTTCCGGCTCCGGTGGCTGTTCACGGCGTGGCGCTCCCATTCGTGGCGGCGCGGTCCATGGCCGCGATCAGGCTGACGGGGCGCATGTCGGTCCAGTGCTCCGCCACATGGTCCAGGCAGGCCTGGCGGTCGGCCGGACCGCGGACGGTCTCCCAGCCAGCCGGCACCTCGGCGAAGGAGGGCCACAGCGAGTACTGGCCCTCGGTGTTGCGCAGAACGAGGTAGGTGGCGCTGTCGTCCTCGAACGGATTGGTCATGAGTCGTTTCCCTCCGTGTGTCGTGCGGATGCGGGGAGTTCCCCGAGCCGGGCCGCGAGGGCCGGGCCGATCGTGTCGAGAGCCTGCGGTGCGGTCATCTCCTCGTGTCCGCAGGCGACTTCGTGCCGTCGCAGCGGGCCCCCGACGTGCGGCTGCCAGAGGTCCGCGGCGAGCCGGTGCCGGTCCGGGCGGTGAGCGGCGGCGAAGTGCAGCAGTTCGCCGCGGAAGACGCCGGGGGTGAACTCCCGGGCGGCCCGGGCCACGCCCAGGTACACGGACGCCAGGTTGTCCCGCACCCGGTGGTCGAGCTGCAGACCGGCGGTCTCCCGGTGCACGGCCTCGGCGACCTCCTCGGGCGACGGCGCGGCGACCGGGGCGAGGTCCCCCAACGGATAGCCGTCCAGCACCGCGAGCAGGCCCACCTCTTCACCGGCCGCCTGGAGCTGCACGGCCATCTCGTGGGCGATCAGCCCGCCCGCCGACCAGCCGAGCAGGTGGTACGGGCCGTGCGGGGCGACCCGCCGGATCTCGGCGACGTACGCGGCCGCCGTGTCGGCCACCGTCGGCGGGAGGCTCTCGGGCCCGCCGACCAGGCCCGGGGACTGCAGGGCGTACAGCGGGTGCCGGGCGTCCAGGTGGCGGGCGAGTCCGGCGAACGACCAGCCGAGGCCGGCGGCCGGGTGGACGCAGAACACCGGTGCCCCGTCGCCGCCGGGCCGCAGCGGCAGCAGGACGTCCCAGTCGCCGCCGCGTCGGGTCCGCGCCTGCGCACCGTCCAGGGCGGCGGCCAGCTCCGCGACCGACGGCGCTTCGAACAGCAGCCGCAGCCCGAGGTCGAGGCCCATGACGGTGTGGACCCGGTCGATCAGCCGGGCCGCCAGCATGGAGTGGCCGCCGACGTCGAAGAAGCTGTCGTGGACCCCGAGGTCGGGAGCGCCGAGCACCTCCGCGAACAGTTCGCGCAGGACGGCTTCGCGCGGGCTGCGCGCCGCGCGGTCCGGCTCTCCGAAGAAGGCCGGCTCCGGCAGGGCGGCCCGGTCCAGTTTCCCGTTCGGGGTGACCGGCAGTGCCTCCAGGACGATCACCGCGGCGGGGACCATGTGGCCGGGGAGCAGGTCGGCGGCGTGCGCGCGCAGCGCGGCCGGATCCGGTGCGTCGCCGTCGTGGGGGACGGCGTAGGCGATCAGCCGTGGTTCGCCCCGGTCGTCCTCGCGGAGGGTGACCACGGCCTGGGTGACGGCCGGGTGGTCGAGCAGCGCGGCCTCGATCTCGCCCGGTTCCACCCGGAACCCCCGTACCGAGAGCTGGTGGTCGGCGCGGCCGAGGAAGTGCAGCCGGCCCTCGGTGTCCCAGCGGACGAGGTCACCGGTGCGGTACATGCGCGAGCCCGGTGGGCCGAACGGATCGGGCAGGAAGCGCTGCGCGGTCAGCCCGGGGCGGCCGACGTAGCCCCGGGCCAGATTGGGACCGGTCACGTACAGCTCACCGGCCGTTCCGGGCGGCACGGGCCGCAGCCCGTCGTCGAGGACCCGGACGGCCGTGCCGCCGATGGGACGCCCGATCGACGGGCGGTCCGCGCCGGTCAGCGGCTCGCTCATGGTGGCGCAGACGGTCGCCTCGGTCGGCCCGTACGCGTTGATCAGGTGCCGCCCGGAGCCCCACCGGCGCACCGCGTCGGCGGGCATCGCGTCCCCGGCGACGGCCAGGGTGCGGACGGTCGCCAGCCCGTCGGGGGGCAGGACGGACAGCACCACGGGCGGCAGGGTCACGTGGGTGATGCGGTGCCGGGCGATCGACCGGACCAGCGGGCGGCCCGGTGTCAGTTCCTCCTTGGTGGCCAGCACCAGTTCGGCACCGGACAGCAGTGCCGTGCACAGTTCGGAGAAGGCGGCATCGAAGCTCGGCGAGGCGAACTGCAGCACCCGGTCCCCGGGGGCGACCCGGAACCGCTCGATCTGACGCGCGGCCAGGTTGGCGATGCCCTCGTGGGTCACCACCACCCCGTTCGGGCGCCCGGTGGAGCCCGAGGTGTGGATGACGTACGCGGGATGGGCGGTCAGCAGCGGGGCGGTGCGGTCCCGGTCGCCCGGGTCGGTGTCCGGTGCCGCGTCGATCGTCCGCCCGGTGAGCGGGTCGTCGAGGACCACCGCGGCTGCGGGTTCCGGCAGCCGGCCGGCCATGGAGCCCAGGGTGAGCACCAGGGACGGCCGGGCGTCCGCCAGCATGTGCCGGATCCGCTGGGCCGGGTAGTCCGGGTCCACCGGCAGGAAGGCACCGCCGGCCTTCAGCACGGCCAGCACCGAGGTCACCTGCGCGGGGGAGCGGGGCAGCAGCAGCGCCACGGTGCTCTCCGGGCCCACGCCCAGCGAACGGAGGTGGTGCGCCAGCCGGTTGGCCCGGCGGTTCAGCTCGGCGTACGTGAGCGTGTCGTCGCCGGAGCGCAGCGCCGTGGCGTCCGGGGTGCGCGCCACCTGCTGGTGGAACAGCTCCGGCATCGTCCGGGCGGGCACGGGCGGTTCCGGGGCGGCGGACCACTGCTCGATGTCACGGTGCTCGTGGGGCAGCAGCACGTCCAGGGATCCGATCGGCGCCCGCGGGTCGTCCGCCACGGCGGCCAGCAGGGCGACCAGGCGGTCGGCCAGCGCTGCCACGGTGGCCTCGTCGAACAGGTCCGCGTTGTACCGGACGGCGCCCCGGACGCCCGCTGCCAGGCCGTCCGGCGTGTGCGTCTCACCGAGCGAGACGTCGAGGTCGAACCGGGCCGTCCCGGGGTCGACCTCCGGATGGGTGACGGTCAGGCCGTCCAGGTCGAACCGGGGGGCCTCGGTGTTCTGCAGCACCAGCAGGACCTGGAACAGCGGGTGCCGGGACACCGAGCGGGTCGGGCTCAGCACCTCGACCAGTCGCTCGAACGGCACGTCCTGGTGGGCGTAGGCGGCGAGCGCGGTGGTGCGGACCCGGTGGAGCAGCGTGACGAAGTCCGGATCGCCGGAGGTGTCGGTGCGCAGCACGACGGTGTTGGCGAAGAAGCCCACCAGCTGGTCGAGCGCCTGGTCGACGCGGCCCGCCAGCGGGCTGCCGATCGGGATGTCCGTCCCGGCGCCCAGCCGGGTGAGCAGCGTGGCGAGCGCGGCCTGGAAGACCATGAAGGTGGTGACGCCCTCGCGCCGGGACAGCTCGGTCAGCTTCCGGTGCAGCTGCGCGTCCACGTCGAGCGGTACCAGGCCGCCCCGGTGGCCGGGCACGGCGGGACGCGGGCGGTCGACGGGCAGCGTCAGCTCCTCCGGCAGGTCCGCCAGGGCCTGCCGCCAGTGGGCGAGCTGGCGGGCGATGGAGCTGTCCGGGTCGTCCTCCGTGCCGAGCAGCCGCCGCTGCCAGAGCGTGTAGTCCGCGTACTGGACGGGCAGCGGTTCCCACGTCGGGGGCCGGCCCGCCGAGCGGGCCCGGTAGGCGGCGGTGAGGTCCCGGGCGAGCGGGGCGTACGAGGAACCGTCGCCGGCGATGTGGTGCAGGACCAGGAGCAGGACGTGCTCGGTCGGCGAGATCCGGAACAGCACGGTGCGCAGCGGCGGTTCCGTGGCCAGGTCGAAGCCGGTGCGGCTCGCGGCGGACAGCGCGGCGGACAGCTCCGCGGGGGTGACCGCCACCGGGACGGGGTCGGGCGGGCCGTCGCCGGCCCCGAGGACCCGTTGCCGGGGGACGCCGTTCTGGTCCGGGAAGACCGTCCGCAGGGCCTCGTGCCGTTCCACCACGTCCCGCAGCGCGGCACCCAGGGCCGCCGGGTCGAGCTCTCCGGACAGCCGTAGGGCCAGCGGGATGTTGTACGCCCCCGAGTCGCCGTCGAGGCGGTCGAGGAACCACAGCCGCTGCTGGGCGTACGACAGCGGGACCACCGCGGGGCGTTCGGCGGGGACGAGGGCCGGGCGGGCGGTGTCCGCCGCGTCCAGCCGGGACGCCAGGCCGGCCGGCGTCGGCGTCTCGAAGACCGCGCGCAGCGGCAGTTCGACCCCGAACGCGGAGCGGACGGCGTTGACGAGCCGGGTGGCCAGCAGGCTGTGTCCGCCGAGCCGGAAGAAGCCGTCGTCGGGGCCGACCGAGGGCACCGCGAGCACCCGGGCGAACAGGTCGCCCATCAGCTCCTCGCGGGGGTCGCGCGCCCGGCCGCCCGTGGTGCGGGCACCGAGGTCCGGGGCCGGGAGGGCGGCGCGGTCGAGCTTGCCGTTGGCGTTCACGGGCAGTGCGTCCAGCAGGACGAACGCGACGGGCACCATGTACTCCGGCAGCGCCGCGGCGGCGTGCGCGGCGATCGACGCGGAGGTCGCGCCGCCGTCCGGGCGCAGGGCCACGTGGGCCACCAGGCGGCGGCCGCCGCCCGGGTCGGCCACGGCGGTGACCGCAGCTGCCGCCACCGCCGGGTGGCGGGTCAGGACGTTCTCGATCTCGCCGAGTTCGATCCGGAAGCCGCGCACCTTGACCTGGTCGTCCGTGCGGCCGAGGTAGTCCAGGCTGCCGTCCGGGCGGCGGCGCACCAGGTCACCGGTCCGGTACATCCGGGCGCCCGGCCCGCCGAAGGGGTCGGCGACGAACCGCTCGGCGGTCAGCGCGGGGCGGCGGAGGTAGCCGCGGGCCAGGCCCTCGCCCGCCAGGTACAGCTCGCCGCGGACGCCGGTGGCGACCGGTTGCAGCCGCTCGTCGAGGACGTGGGCGCGCACGTGCGGCAGGGGCCGCCCGATGGGCGGAGCGCCCGTCGCCGCGTCGGCGCCCTCGTCGTCCGAGAACCAGGCGGTCGCGTAGACGGTCGCCTCGGTCGGGCCGTAGATGTTGGCCAGCCGCGTGCCGGGCAGCAGGCGGCGCACCTCCCGGACGAGGTGTTCGGGCAATGCCTCGCCGGCCATCACCACGGTCCCGGCGGAGAAGGTGGCCTCGCCCCCGGCGAGCAGGGCGGCGAACACCGACGGCACGCCGCTGACCAGGGTGCCCGACCAGGGCCGCTCGGCGAGTTCCAGCAGGTCGCGCACGACCTCGACGTGACCGCCGGTCAGCAGCGGCGCGAACAGCTCGAACACCGAGACGTCGAAGGAGAGCGAGGTGGCGGCCAGGACGTTCGCCAGGCCGTCGGCACCGAACCGGTCCGCCGCCCACTCCAGCAGCCGGGCCATGCTGCCGTGGGGGACCACGACACCCTTGGGCCGCCCGGTGGAGCCGGAGGTGTGGATGACGTACGCGGGGGAGTCCGCCGTGAGCGCCGCGCCCCGCTCCTCGGGGGAGAGGGCGTCGGCGGGGGTGGCGGCCAGGGCGGCCCGGACCCCGGGGTCGTCCAGCCGGACCGGGGGCAGTGCGGACGCGTCGGGGATCCCCGCCGGCGTCTCCCCCTCGGTGATCACCAGGACCGGCCGGGCGTCGGCGCAGACGAAGGCGATCCGCTCGGCCGGCTGGCCACGGTCCACCGGGAGGTACGCCGCACCGGACTTCAGCACCGCGAGCACCGCGACCAGCATCCGCTCCGAACGCGGCAGCGCCACGGCGACCACCTGCTCCGGACCGGCGCCGACGGCGATCAGGTGTCGGGCCAACCGGTTGGACTCGGCGTCGAGTTCGGCGTAGGACAGCGTGCTGCCCGCGCAGCTGACCGCGGGCGCCAGCGGCGTGCGCCGGGCCTGCGCCTCGAACCGGAGGGGCACCGGCTCGACCGGCGCCGACCGGGCCGACCGGGCGTCGGTGGGCCGGGGGCGCTCCTGCGGGGTCAGGATGTCGACGTCCCCGATCGGCAGGGCCGGGTCCCCGGCCACCGCCCGCAGGAACCGGATCAGGCGCTCGGCCAGGGCGGCGGCGCCGGCCTCGTCGAACAGGTCCGCGCAGTAGCCCAGGGTGCCCTCGACACCGGACGGCTCGCCGTCCGCCGAGCGGGTCTCGCGCAGCTGGACGTCGAGGTCGAACTTGGCCGTCCGCTGCGGGATCGGCTGCCCGGTGACCCGCAGCCCGGGCAGGGCCACCGCCTCGGCGCCCTCGGGCTGCAGGGCGAGCATCACCTGGAACAGCGGGTGCCGCGCCAGCGACCGCGGCGGCGCCAGCACTTCCACCAGCCGTTCGAACGGGACGTCCTGGTGCGCGTAGGCCTCCAGGTCGGCCTCGGCCACTTGCCGGAGCAGGTCACCGAAGGCCGGGTTGCCGCTGGTGTCGGTGCGCAGGACCAGGGTGTTGACGAAGAATCCGACGAGCCGCTCCAGCGCGGCGTCGGCGCGTCCGGCGACCGGGGTGCCGATCGGGAGGTCCGTGCCGGCGCCCAGCCTGGTCAGCAGCGCCGCGAGGGCGGCGTGCAGGACCATGAAGAGGGTGGCGCCGTGCTCCCGGGCCAGCGCGAGGAGGTCCGCGTGCAGCTCGGCCGGCAGCCGGAAGGGCACCTCCGCCCCCCGGTAGCTGAACTCGGGCGGACGGGGCCGGTCGGTCGGCAGTTCCAGGCCCTCCGGCAGGTCGGCCAGCCTGCTCCGCCAGTAGGCGAGTTGGCCGCTGATCCGGCTGTCCGGGTCCTGCTCGTCGCCGAGCACCGCGCGCTGCCACAGCGCGTAGTCGGCGTACTGGACGGGCAGGGGCGGGAACTCCGGGGCCCGGCCGGCCAGCCGTGCCGCGTAGGCCGTGCCGAGGTCGTGGGCCAGCGGGTCCATCGACCAGCCGTCGCCCGCGATGTGGTGCAGCACCACGAGCAGCACGTGTTCGGTCGGCGACAGCCGGAAGAGCGTCGCCCGCAGCGGCAGCTCGGTGCCGAGGTCGTGGCCGCGGCCGGCCTCGGCCAGGAGCGCCTGGTCGAGCGAGGCGGCGTCGGTGTCGACCACGGCGAGGCCGGGACGGGCCCGGTCCGCGGCCAGGATCCGCTGGACCGGCTCGCCGTCCGCTTCGGCGAAGACCGTGCGCAGCGACTCGTGCCGTTCCACCAGGTCGTGCAGGGCCCGCCGCAGTTCGGCCTCGTGCACCGGGCCGGACAGTCGCAGGGCGACGGGGATGTTGTAGGCGCCGCCGTGTTCCTCCAACCGGTTCAGGAACCACAGCCTGCGCTGGGCGAACGACACCGGCAGCGGGTCGGGCCGGTCCATCGGGACCAGCGGGGTCAGCGCCGGGGCCGCCCGGTCGAGCCGCTCCGCGAGGGCCGCGACGGTGGGGGCCTCGAACACCGTCCGCACGTCCAGTTCGGCACCGAACGCGGAGCGGATCGCGTTGACCAGGCGGATGGCCAGCAGGGAGTGCCCGCCCAGCTGGAAGAAGTCGTCCTCGATGCCCGCCCGGGGCAGTCCGAGCACGTCGGCGAACAGCGCGCAGAGCGTCTCCTCGCGCGCGGTTCGCGGGGCGCCCGAACCGGCCTGCTCCTGCGGATCGGGCTCCGGGAGGGCCGCGCGGTCGAGCTTGCCGTTCGGGGTGACCGGAAGGCGGTCCAGCACCATGAACGCCGCCGGGACCATGTACGCCGGCAGCCGCTCGCCGAGGTGGGAGCGGAGCTCCTTGGCGAGCCGCCCGGCCTGCTGGAACCGGAGCGGCGCGTTGGTGTGGCAGGCCGCCTCGTCCTCGTCGTCCTCGGCGGCGGGCTCGCTCCGGTCGGCGGCCGCGAGCGGGCCGGCGGGCCGGGCGGCGTCGACGAAGAGCACGTCGAGCAGGTCGCCGGGGCCGGACGGCGCCCAGGTGACGGCCGTGCGGTAGCCGAGCCCCTCGCCCAGGTCGTACAGCAGGGCCGGGTCGACCCCGGTCGCCTCCGCCGACCGGGCTCGCACCCGGTCGAGGGGCTCGTCGGCGTACAGGGCCGCAGCGGCCGCCGCCTCCTGCCCGGTACGGCCGTCCGGCACCCCGGTCACCCGGAGGCCCGCCGGGCGCTCCTGCGAAAGCCGGTCCCGCAGCGCCGCCAGGTCGGTGACGTCCCGGCCCCAGCGCAGGGTGGTCGCCGCGAGCGGCGGCGCCGGCGTGTCCGCGGTGCCGTGCAGCACGACGTCGTAGCGGTAGCGGGTCAGTTCGTTGTGGGCGCGGCCGCGCTTGACGCGGACGTCGGCGCCGGCGAGGCCGTCGGCGGTCCGGGCGAACCGGTGGAAGAAGGCGGGCGCCACCAGGAGCTCCTTCTCCCGCTCCGCCCGGCGCCGGGCCCGGCGCAGCAGCGCCGCCGCGTCCTCCCCGTCGTCGGCGCGCGCCAGCTCGACGGCGGCGTGGAAGGTGTGGAGCAGGTCCAGGTTGCGCACGTCGCCGACGAACAGCGAACCGCCGGGGGCCAGCAGGGTGGTGAGTGCGATCAGTGTCCGCCGCAGGTAGTCGGCGTCGGGGAAGTACTGCACGACCGAGTTGAGGACGATCGTGTCGAAGTGCCCGGTGGGCAGCCCGGTGAGGTCGTCGGCGGCCTGGGTGCTCAGCCGCACGGAGGGGTGGGATCCCAGGTGGGCGCGCAGGGTGCGGATCGCCTGCTCGGAGAAGTCGGTCGCCCAGTACGACTCGCACTCGGCGTACAGCTGGGACAGGATCAGGCCGCTGCCCACCCCGACTTCCAGCACGTGGCGCGGGCGCAGCGCGCGGATCCGCTCGACGGTGGACCGGCGCCACTCGCTCATCTCGTCCAGCGGGATGGGCTCGCCGTCGTAGCTGCTCTCCCAGCCGGAGAAGTCCGAGCCGAAGGCGGCGGACCGGGCGCCGTCGTACATGCCGTCGTAGATCTGCCGCCACTCGGCGACGTGCCGGACGGCTCCGGCCTCGCGCTCGGCGGACCGCAGGCCGCCCGCGACGACGTAGGCCACCAGCTGCCGTTCGCCGCGGTGGTCGGTGCGTGCCACCACCTCGGCCTCGGAGACCTCGGGGTGGTCCGCCAGCGTCGCGGCGACCTCCCCCGGCTCCACCCGGAAGCCGCGGATCTTGACCTGGTCGTCGCCGCGGCCCATGAACTCCAGCTGCCAACTGCCGTTCCAGCGTGCGAGATCGCCGGTGCGGTACATCCGGCTGCCGGGCTCGCCCCAGGGGTCGGCGACGAACCGCTCGGCGGTGAGGCCGGGCCGGTTGAGGTAGCCGCGGGCGAGGCCGGCCCCGGCCAGCCAGACCTCTCCGGTCACCCCCGGAGGGACGGGCCGCAGCCACTCGTCCAGCACGTAGACCCGGGTGCCGGCCAGCGGACGCCCGAGCGGCACCCGGACGTCGGCCGTGAAGGGCGACCGCACCTCGTGGTGGGTGGCGCACAGCGTCATCTCGGTGGGCCCGTAGAGCTGGCGCACGACCGCCCCGGGCGCGTGGTCGAGGACGCGCTGGACGGCCACCGGCGAGACGACGTCGCCGCCGGTGAGCACCTCGCGGATGGTGGCGAGGCATTCGGGCGCGTCCTCGGCCACGACCCGCAGGAGCCCGGCGGTGAAGTGCACGGCGGTGATCTTCTCGGTCTCGATCAGCCGGGCGAGGGCGGCGGTGTCGAGCGGTCCGGGCGGGGCGAGCACCACCTCGTTGCCGGCCAGCAGCGGCACCCACAGCTCGTAGTGGCTGATGTCGAAGGCGTAGGGGGCGTGCATGAGCACGCGCTCGTGGTTGCCGGTGGCCCAGCACGGGTCGTCCACGAGGGCCACCACGTCGCGGTGTGCGACGGCGACGCCCTTGGGCAGTCCGGTGGAGCCGGAGGTGTACATGATGGTGGCGAGCCGGTCGGGGTGGACGGGCAGGTCGGGGGCCGCCCCGGCGGACTCCTCCGGCACCCGGTCCGCCTCCACCACGACGACCTGCGCCTCGTGGCGGAACTCCCGGGCGAGCATGGCCCGGTCCGTCAGCAGCACGGACGCCGCGGTGTCCGTCATGACCCATTCGAGTCGTTCCGCCGGGTAGGCCTCGTGCAGCGGGACGCAGACCCCGCCGGCCTTCCACACGGCGAGCATCGCCACGATCAGTTCCGGGGAGCGCTCCAGGAGGACGGCGACGGGGCTCTCCGGTCCAACACCCCGGGCGATCAGGGCGTGGGCCAGGGCGTCGGCCCGTCGGTCCACCTCCCGGTAGGTGAGCTCCCGGTCCCCGGCGCGCAGGGCGACGTGGTCGGGGCGCGCCGCGGCCGTGCGGGAGAACCGCACGTGCAGCAGGTCCCCGGTGGAGCGGGCCGGCGCGGGGGAGCCGGTGAGCAGTCGGCGGCGTTCGTCCTCGCCGAGGATCTCCACGGCCCCGATCCGCCGGCGCGGGTCGGCCGCGACGGCCCGCAGGAAGCGGGTCAGCCGCTCGACGACGCCCTCCACGGTGGCGCGGTCGAAGAGGTCCGTGCGGTACTCGACGGTGCCGTGGACGCCGTCGGGCACCCGGCCCTCGCGGAAGCGCTCGGCGAGGTTGAACGCCAGGTCGAACTTGGCCGACGGCAGCGGCTCCTCGGCCAGGGTCACGTCCAGGCCGTCGAAGCGGATGTCGGCGTCGGGGGTGTTCTGCAGCGCGAGGAAGACCTGGAAGAGCGGGTGCTGGGAGAGCGACCGCTCCGGCTTGAGGACCTCGACCAGGCGTTCGAAGGGCAGGTCCTGGTGGGCGTAGGCGGCCAGGGCGTCGTCCCGGACGGCGGTCAACAGCTCGGTGAAGCGCGGGTCGCCCGAGGTGCGGGTGCGCAGCACCAGGGTGTTGACGAAGAAGCCGATCAGGTCCTCGACAGCGGCGTCCGTCCGCCCCGAGATGGGCGAGCCGATCGGGATGTCGGTGCCCGCGCCGAGCCGGGTGCACAGCGCGGCCAGCGCGGCCTGGAGCACCATGAAGAGGCTGGCGTTGTGCCGGTGGGCGAGGTCGAGCAGCTGCCGGTGGAGCTCGCCGTCCAGGGCGAGGCCGACCGTCTCGCCCCGGAAGTCGGCCTCGGCGGGGCGCGGCCGGTCCGTCGGCAGGACGGTCTGCTCGGGCAGGGCGCGCAGCGCCTCCCGCCAGTAGCCGGTCTGCGTCGCGAGGACGCTCGCCGGGTCGTCGTCCGCGCCGAGGACCTCGCGCTGCCACAGCGTGTAGTCCGCGTACTGGACCGGGAGCGGGCGCCAGCCGGGCTGCTGTCCGAGGCTCCTAGCCCGGTAGGCCGTGCCGAGGTCGCGGGCGAGCACCGTCAGGGACCAGCCGTCGGCGGCGATGTGGTGCTGGACGACCAGCAGGACGTGCTCGGTCGGCGACAGCGCGAACAGGTGGGCGCGCAGGGGCGGTTCACGGGTGAGGTCGAAGGGGGCGGCCGCGGCGGCGCGCAGCTGTCCGGGGAGGTCCGCCTCGCTGCTCTCCGTCACGGTCAGGACGGGGCGGGCCTGCTCAGGGTCCAGGACGAGCTGGTGGGGCTCGCCGTCGACCTCGGGGAAGACGGTGCGCAGGGCCTCGTGGCGGGCGGCGACGTCGGCGACGGCCTCCGCCAGCGCGGTGCGGTCCAGCCCGCCGCGCAGCCGCAGGACGCTCTGCATGTGGTAGGCGGAGCCGTCGTCCGCCAGCCGGTTGATGAACCAGAGCCTGCGCTGCCCGAAGGACAGCGGGATCCGGGCCGGCCGTTCGGCGGGGGCGAGGGGCCTGCGCGCGTCGGCGGAGCCGGCGATCCGGGCCGCGAGGGCGGCGACGGTGGGCGCCTCGAAGAGGGTGCGCACCGGGATCTCCACGCGCAGCCGCGAACGCATGGCGTTCACCAGGCGGGTGGCGAGCAGGGAGTGGCCGCCGTGCTGGAAGAAGTCGTCGTCCAGGCCGACCCGGGCCACGTCCAGGACCTCGGCGAACAGCTCGCAGAGGATCTCCTCCTGCGGCGTGCGGGGCCTGCGCCCGGCCCCGGCCGTGCCGAGGTCGGGGGCGGGCAGCGCCTTGCGGTCCAGCTTGCCGTTGGGGGTCAGGGGCAGCGCGTCGAGCACGGTCAGGACGGTGGGGACCATGTGGCCGGGCAGCCGGCGGGCGAGGTGGTCCCGCAGGGCGGCCGGGTCCGGCGCACCGCCGGGTACGGGCACGGCGTAGGCGGCCAGGACCGGCCCGCCGGAGCCGGTGTCGCGGACGACGACGGCGGCCTGGGAGACCTCGGGGTGGTCGGTCAGCGCGTGTTCGACCTCGCCGAGTTCGATCCGGTAGCCCCGGACCTTGACCTGGCCGTCGGTCCGGCCGAGGTACTCCAGGCTGCCGTCGTCGCGCCAGCGGGCCAGGTCCCCGGTGCGGTACATCCGGGAGCCGGGCGGGCCGAAGGGGTCCGCCACGAAGCGTTCGGCGGTCGTGCCGGGGCGGTGGAGGTACCCGCGGGCCACGCCGGCGCCCGCGATGTACAGCTCGCCGGTGGCGCCGGTGGGCGCGGGGCGCAGCGCGGGGTCGAGCACGTACGTGCGGGTGTTCGCGAGCGGGCGGCCGATGGGGGGACGCCCGGGCAGCCCGGGTTCGACGGCGGCGGCCGTCGACCAGATCGTGGTTTCGGTGGGGCCGTAGACGTTGGTGACCTCGGCCGCCGCCTCGCCCAGCTCCCGGGCCAGGCCCTCGGGCAGCGCCTCGCCGCCGACGAGCACCTTCAGCCCCGTCAGGCCGTCCGGCCCGTGGTCCAGCATGCTGCGCCACAGGGTGGGCGTGGCCTGGACGGCCGTCACCCCGGCGTCGGCGACGAGCTGCTTGAGCGCCTGCGGGTCGTGGGCGTCGTCCTGTGCCGCGAGGACCAGCTCGCCGCCGGACAGCAGCGGCAGCAGCAGTTCCAGGTTGGCGATGTCGAAGCCGAACGTGGTGACGGCGAGCAGACGGTCGTCAGGGCCGAAGGCGAGCCGCTGCCGGAAGTCCGTCAGCAGGTTGACGAGGTTCTCGCCCGGGATCACCGTGCCCTTGGGCACTCCGGTCGAGCCGGAGGTGTAGATGACGTACGCGGGGCTGAGCGGGTGCGGGTGGGCGGGCCTGGCATTCGCCATCGGGATTCCTCGCTGAGGACGGCATGGTTGAGCACGGGGGCGGTGGGTCTGCGACCGGGCCGGGCCGGTCGTGCTCGGGGTGACGACCGGCCCGGGCGGGGTCAGCCGGCGGGGGTGCTGCTGCCGTGCACGGCGACCGGCAGCCGTACCGGACCGAGGACGCCGATCGACGGGTGGAACCGGATGTCCGAGTCGGCCGGCACCTCGATGCGCTCGAACCGCTCCAGCAGGGCGGTGAGCGCGATGCGGGCCTCCATGCGAGCCAGGGGCGCTCCCAGGCAGAAGTGGATGCCCTTGCCGAAGGCGACGTGCCGGCTCCGGTCGGACCGGCGGATGTCGAACTCCTCGGCCCGCTCGAACCGGGTGGCGTCGCGGTGGGCGGACGCCAGCCAGACGCACACCATGGCGCCGGCCGGGATGTGCTCGCCGCCGAGTTCCGTGTCGCACGCCGCGACCCGCTGGTCCCGGACCAGGGGGGAACGCCAGCGCAGCACCTCCTCGATGACGTCGGGCAGCAGGCCGAGGTCGGAGCGGACCTCGGCGAGGACGTCGGGGTGGCTGTCCAGGCTCATGACGGTGTTGCCGACGAGCACGGAGGACGGCAGGTGTCCGGCGATCACGAACATGCCGATGACACCGACGATTTCGTGGTCGCTCAGGGAGCGTCCGTCGACCTCCGCCGTGGTGAGGGCGGTGATCAGGTCGTCCTCGGGCTTCGCGCGGCGCTCGTCGATGATGCCGAGCAGGTACGCGGAGGCGAAGCGGACCAGCTCGCCGAGTTCGCGCACCGCGGACTCGTCGGCCTTGCCGAGCTCGCCGGCGGGCCGGGCGCCGAGCAGCGCGTCCGCCCAGACCGTGAACAGTCCGTGGTCCTTCTCCGGGATGCCGAAGAGCTTCGCGATCACCCGGGCGGTCAGCGGGGCGGCGAAGTCGGCCACGACGTCGAAGGTGCCGCTGCCGTCGGCCGACAGCTCGATCCCGTCCAGCAGTTGGTTCGCCGTCTCGGCGATGACCGGTTCGAGGCGGGCGATGACGTTGGGGGTGAACGCGCGCCGCACCAGTTCGCGCATCTGGGTGTGGTGCGGCGGGTCGACGCCGAGGAAGTTGCCCTGGGCGGCACCGGCCAGCTCCCGTTCGTCCTCCGGGATCAGGTCGTTCATGTCACTGGAGAAGGTCCGGAAGTCACCGAGCACCTGGAGTGCCTCGTCGTAGCCGAACACCTCCCACACCCCGGGCTGTTCGCTCTTGGCGACCGGGCCCGCGGCCCGGCCGCGGTCCACGTATTCGAGGAACGCCTCGGTCCGCTGGTCGTAGGGAAGGGTGGTCATGCCTGCGAGATCGGTCATGGAATAGCCCCCGCGAAAAGGTCAACCGGGCAGGAAAGGTCAACGGGGACCAGCAGCGAAAGGAGCTGAAGGTGGCCGGTTCTCTTGCTCGCCTGGCCACTCAGACGGAACCCCCGCACCGCCCCGGATCGTCGAAATCGGTCGCCGGGAAGGGCGGTTCGACTTGACGCAACGGGACGAGAGCCTAGGTAGCCGTGATCGACAGTGTCAAGGCTGTTTCCTCGGTCGAGCCCCGCTCGGGGCCCTCTGACCTGGGGGAATTCGCGTGGCGGCGCCGTCCTCACCGGATAGCCGGCCGACGGAGCGGTTCCGGCCAGGAGGGAGGTGTTCCGGCCACGCCCTTGCGATCTCTATTCGGCGGGGTACGCTGCCGAAAGGTGCCGGCGGGCTGTTGTTCGAGGACGTCGAGAGCAGGACGCGCGGCACGACACACGGGGACGGGGGATGTACAGATGGTCGTGCAGTTTTTTCGGGACCGGGACCACGCCGGACCTTCGCGCTGAAGCCTCGCCGGAACTCGCGAGGACCCCACAGGAAACAGCCGGAAGCGCGCGTTCGTACCGGCGCGGCACCGTGTCGACCGATTTCCGGGTCCTCGCCTGTTCGTGAGTGGACTGCAATCGCCAATGGCTCCGCGAAGGACTCCGCATGCCCGCAACAGTTCGTCATGAATCCGCTCTCACTTCCGCGCAGACCGGGATCTGGCTGGCCCAGCGCTTCGCGCGGGACGGCCTCGACTACAGCGTCGCGGTCTACGCCGACATCACCGGCCCGCTCGACGTCGACCTGCTGGTGCAGGCGGCCCGCGGCACCTTCGCCGACTGTCCGACCCTGCGGGCCCGCATCGTGGCGTCCGGTCCGGAACCGGTCCAGGTGATCGACGACGCGGCCGAACTCGTCATGCCCTGCCTCGACCTGCGTGACCGGGAGCGGCCGTACGGGGCCGCGACTGCGTGGATGCAGGACGACCTCGCCGTGCCGCTCGCCCCGGACGGCGACCGGATGTACTCCTTCGCATTGCTGCGGATCGGCCCGGAGCGCCATCTGTGGTACCTGCGGGCGCACCACGTCGCCATGGACGGCTTCTCCGGAGCACTGTTCGTGGGCGAATCCGCTGCCCGCTATACCGCACTGGTGACCGGACGGGCCGTCGGAAACGGTCTCGGCCGGTTCGAGGACATGCTGCGGGCGGACCGCGCCTACCGGGACTCCGCGGCATTCCGCACGGACCGCGCGTACTGGACGGAGAAACTCGCGGGAAGCCCGCCGCCCGCGACGTTCGGACAGGCCGAGCCGAATCGGCCGGCCGGCCGGACCCGTGAGACGGTGGAAATCGGGGCGGAACTGGGCGCGGCACTCCGCGAACTCGCGCAGCGTTCCGGTGTGACGCCTCCGGCGGTTTACGCCGCGGCCGCCGTCCGTTACACCGCGCGGCTCACCGGAGAACCGGACGTCGTTCTCGGGCTGCCGGTCACGGCCCGGTTCGGAAAGGCAATGCGCAGCATTCCCGGAATGACGTCCAATGTGGTGCCGCTGCGCGTCGCGGCCGGACCGGATCTGCCGTTGTCCGCATTGCTGCAGAACGTCTCGGCGGAAATGCTGCTCGGCCTGCGCCACCAGCGCTACCGGTACGAGGACCTGCGCAACGACCTCGGCCTGGGCGAGGAAAGCAGCCCGCTGGTCGGGCCGCACGTCAACCTGCAGTTCTTCGGCGAGGGCGTGCACCTCGCCGGATGCGAGACGACGGTTCACAACCTCACCAACGGCCCCGTCGACGACCTGGCCTTCGTCTTCTACGGGGACGCCCGGGGCGGCAGCGGACGGATCGACGTCGACGGCAACAACGAGCTCTACCGCCGCGATGACCTCGCGGTCCACGGCCGGGGGATCCTCCGGCTGCTGGAACGGATGGCCGAGGCCGATCCGGACACGCCGACCCGTGCCCTCGACGTCCTCCGCCCCGACGACCTGGAGCGGGTGCTCGTCGGACGCAACGACACCGCGCGGCCGAGGCGCCCGGAAACGGTCGTGGACCTCTTCCGGGCCCGCGCGGCGGCCTCCCCCGACGCCCCGGCGGTCGTGCACGGGCCGCGCAGCGTCTCGTACCGGGAGCTGGACGAGCGGGCCGACCGGCTGGCGGCCGTGCTGCGCGCCCGCGGCCTCGGCCCGGAGGACGTCGTCGCGCTCGCGGTGCCCCGCTCCGTGGAGCTGGTCACCGCCCTGCTGGCCGTGGTCAAGTCCGGCGCCACGTTCCTGCCGATCGACCCGGACTACCCGGCGGACCGCATCGCGTACATGCTCGACGACGCCCGGCCGGCGCTGCTGATCACCACGCGGGACACCGTGCCCGCCCTGCCCCGGGCCGAGGCCACGCCGCGGCTGCTGCTCGACGACGCCGAGGCGACCACGGCACCGGAGGCGGCACCCGGTCGGGACGCCACCCGCGCCGACCGCCCGCGGCCGCTCGCACCCGACTCGCCCGCGTACGTCATCTACACCTCGGGCTCGACCGGCCGACCGAAGGGCGCGGTCAACACCCATGCCGGCCTGGCGAACCGGCTGCACTGGATGCAGGACCGCTACCGGCTGACGGCACAGGACCGGGTGCTGCAGAAGACCTCCTGCGGGTTCGACGTCTCCGTCTGGGAGTTCTTCTGGCCCCTGGTGAGCGGCGCGACCCTGGTCATGGCCGACCCCGGACTCCACCGGGACCCGGCCTACCTCGCCGCAGTGATCCGCGAACACCGCGTCACCACCGTCCACTTCGTCCCCGCCATGCTCCAGGCCTTCCTGGCCGAGCCCGGGGCCGGCCGGTGCACGAGCCTGCGCCGGGTGATCTGCAGCGGGGAGGCGCTGCCCGCCGAACTCGCGGCCCGGTTCTCCGGCGTCCTCGACTGCGAGCTGCACAACCTGTACGGGCCGACCGAGGCCTCCATCGACGTGACGTACTGGCAGTACGACCCGGCGCGCACCGGCGCCCCGCCGATCGGGCGCCCGATCGCCAACACCCGGGTGTACGTGCTGAACCAGGCCCTCGAACCGGTGCCCGACGGCGTGCCCGGCGAGCTCTACCTGGCCGGGCAAGGCCTGGCACGCGGCTACCTCGGCCGGCCGACCGTCACCGCGGAGCGCTTCGTCGCCTGCCCCTTCGGCGGGCCGGGCGAGCGCATGTACCGCACCGGCGACCTGGCCCGCTGGGACGCCGACGGGCAGTTGGCCTACCTCGGGCGCACCGACGACCAGGTGAAGATCCGGGGCGTGCGGATCGAACCCGGCGAGATCGCCTCCGTCCTCGGCGAACACCCCGAGGTGGGCGAGGCCGTGGTGGTGGCCCGGGACGACCGCGGCCCGGGGAAGTACCTCGTCGGGTACGTGGTGCCCGAGCGGAACCGGCTCGCGTCCCGGCAGGAACGGACCGGCGGCGAGCACGTCGACCAGTGGCAGCAGCTCTACCAGTCGATGTACGGTGCGCCCTCCGAGGCCGCCTTCGGCGAGGACTTCGCGGGGTGGGACAGCAGCTACACGGACCGCCCGCTGCCGCTGGAGGACATGCGGCAGTGGCGCGACCGGACGGTGGAGGCGATCCGCGCCCTGCGGCCCCGGCGGGTGCTGGAGATCGGGGTCGGCAGCGGCCTGCTGCTCGCCCCGCTCGTGCCGGACACCGAGCGCTACTGGGCGACCGACTTCTCGCCCGCCGCGATCGCCGCGCTGCGCCGGCACCTCGACGCCCGGCCGGACCTGGCCGGACGGGTGGAGCTGCGCACCCAGGCCGCCGACGACCTCACCGGGCTGCCCGAGGACTTCTTCGACACCGTGGTCATCAACTCGGTGGCGCAGTACTTCCCCGACGCGGACTACCTCAGGACCGTCCTGCGCGGGGCACTCGCCCTGCTGCGCCCCGGAGGAGCCGTCTTCCTCGGCGACGTCCGCAACCTGAGGCTCCGCCGGTTCCTGGACACCGGAGTGCAACTCGCGCACAGCGGCGAGGACGCCGACCCGGAGGCCGTCCGCAGGGCCGTGGCGCAGCGGGCCCGGCAGGAGAACGAACTCCTGGTGGACCCGCAGTTCTTCACCGCGCTCGGCCGGGAGACCACCGACCTCGGCGGCGTCGACGTCCGGGCCAAGCCCGGTGACTACGACACCGAACTGAGCCGCTACCGCTACGACGTGGTGCTGCACAAGCGCTCGCAGCGCCCGCCCGTCTCCCTGCTCGACGTGCCGCGGGCGAGCTGGGGCACCGAGGTGCCCGACCTGGCCACCCTCCGGGACCGCCTCGCCGCCGACCGGCCGGAGCGGCTGCGGATCACTGCCGTGCCCAACGCCCGGCTGGCGCCCGAGGTGGCCGCCGCCCGGGGGTTGGCGGCCGGCTCGCCGATGGCCGAGGTCCGGCGGGCGGCGGCCGGGGACGTCCCGGCCGGCCCGCTGCCCGAGGACTTCCGCCACCTCGGCGAGGACCTCGGCTACCGCACGGTCGTGACCTGGTCCGGCGAGGCCACCTCCGGTGAACTCGACGTGATCTTCCTCGACCCCCGCACCGCGGCCACCGAGGCCCTGACCGACGTGTGCCTCCCGGCGGCAGCGCAGCCGCAGGCCCTGACCAACAACCCGTCGGTCGGCCGGGAGGCCGGCCGGCTCGCCGCCGCCCTGCGCGAACACCTGCGCGACAACCTGCCCGACTACATGGTCCCCGCCGCGGTCCTGGTGCTCGACGCGCTGCCCACCACGGCCAACGGGAAGCTGGACCGCCGGGCCCTGCCCGCACCGGAGTTCCGGGCCACCGGTGCCGGACGCCCGGCGCGCGGTCCGCGCGAGGAACTGCTGTGCCGGCTGTTCGCCGAGGTCCTGGGCCTGCCCGGGATCGGGGCCGACGACAGCTTCTTCGACCACGGCGGCGACAGCATCGGCGCGATCCAGCTGGTCAGCCGCGCACGCGGGGCCGGCGTGCTGTTCACCCCGCGCGAGGTCTTCGAGCACCGGACGGTGGCCAGGCTCGCCGAGGTGGCCCGCACCCAGGACGCCCCGGACCCGGCGGGCACCGGAGTCGGCCCCGTCCCGCTGCTGCCGATCGCCCACCATCTGCGCGGACTCGGCGGACCGGTCGGGAGGTTCAGCCAGTCCCTCAGCCTCGACGTGCCGGCCGGACTGCGCGCCGAGACGCTCACGGAAGCCCTGCAGACCGTGCTCGACCACCACGACGCACTGCGCCTGCGCCTCGACCGGGACGACGACGGCGCGTGGTCGCTGGAGGCCCGTCCGACGGGCACCGTCGACGCAGGCCGCTGCCTGCACCGGGTGGCCGCCGACCGGCCCGGCGGGCTCACCACGGCGGACGTCCGGACCCGGGAGGAGGCCGCCCTCGACCGGCTCGACCCCGAACAGGGCGTCCTGCTGCAGGCCGTCTGGTTCGACGCCGGCCCGGACCGCCCGGGCCGGCTGTTCCTGGCCGCCCACCACCTGGCCGTCGACGGCGTGTCCTGGCGCGTCCTGGTGCCCGACCTGGCCGACGCCCACGCCGCCCTGGCCGAGGGCGGGCGCCCCGCCCCGGCCCCGGTCGGCACCCCGCTGCGGCAGTGGTCACAGCACCTGGCCGAGCGCGCCCGCACCCCCGGACTGGAGGCCGAGCTCGACCACTGGCGGGAGACGCTCACGGGCGACCGCGCCCCGATCGGCGCCCGCCCGCTCGACCCGGCCCGGGACGTCTTCGCGGCCCGGCGCACCCTGGTGTCCTCCGTCGACGGCGACACCACCGCCGCGCTGCTCACCGAGGTGACCAGCGCCTTCCACGCCGGCGCGAACGACGTCCTGCTCAGCACCCTCGCCCTGGCCGTGCAGGACTGGCACCGACGGCGCGGGCACGGCGCCGCGCCCGTGCTGGTCGACCTGGAGGGACACGGCCGCGAGGAGGACGCCGTCCCGGGCGTCGACCTGTCCCGGACGGTGGGCTGGTTCACCAGCCTCTTCCCCGTGCGCCTGGACCCCGGCGTGACCGATCCGGCGGAGACCTGGAGCGGCGGGCAGGCCGTCGCGACGGCGCTGCGGAACGTCAAGGAACAGCTCGCGGCCGTGCCCGGCAAGGGACTCGGCTTCGGGCTGCTGCGACACCTCAACCCGCGGACCGCGCCCGCCCTCGCCGCCCTCGGCACGCCGGACATCGGCTTCAACTACCTCGGCCGCTCCCTCACCACCCGCGGCCGGGGAGCCTGGACCCCGGTGCGGGACGGCGGCGGACTGGCCGGACACGCCGACCCCGGCGCGCCCTTCGCGCACGCTCTGGAGATCAACGCGCTCGTCCACGAGGACGGGGACGACGGCCCGCGGCTGTCCGCCGAGTGGTCCTGGCCGCAGGACCTGCTCACCGAGGCCGAGGTCCGGGACCTCGCCGACACCTGGACCACCGCCCTGCGCGCCCTGGCCGGCCACGCCCGCCGACCGGGCGCCGGCGGTCACACGCCGTCCGACTTCCCGCTCGCCCGGCTCGACCAGCAGGACGTCGACGAGATCGAGGCCGCCTGCCCCGACGTCGAGGACGTCCTGCCGCTGACGCCGCTCCAGGAGGGCCTGGCCTTCCACGCCGCGTACGACGACCACGCGCCCGACGTCTACCACGTCCAGATCGCCCTCGACCTGGAGGGCGCGATCGACCCCCGGAGGCTGCGCGAGGCGGCCGAGGACCTCCTGCGCCGCCACCCGGTGCTGCGCAGCTGCGTACGGCACCGCGCGAGCGGCGGCCTGGTCCAGGTCGTCCGTACCGAGGCCCCGCTGCCGTGGCGGTACCTGGACCTCGGCGGGCTCGACCCCGAGCAGCAGGAGGAACGGGCCCGGGCCGAGGTCCGGGAGGACCTGGTCAGCCGCTTCGACCTGGCCGAGGCACCGCTGCTGCGGCTGACGCTGCTGCGCCTCGGCGAAGGCCGCCACACCCTGGCGGTGACCAACCACCACATCGTCCTGGACGGCTGGTCGATGCCCCTGCTGCTGCAGGAGCTGTTCGCCGCCTACGGCACCCGGGGCGCCGGCACCCCACCGCGGCCCGTCGGCACATGGCGCGGGTACCTGGACTGGCGGGCCGGCCAGGACCGCCCCGCGGCCGAACAGGCGTGGCGCACGGCGCTCGACGGTCTCGACGCACCGACCCGGCTGGCACCGCAGGGCGACGCGCACGCCTCCGTCCAGCCCGCGTCCCGCTCCGTCCGGCTGCCCGAGCCCCTCACCGCCGCGCTGACGGGTCGGGCCAGGGCGCACGGCGTCACGCTCAACACGGTCGTGCAGGCCGCGTGGGGGCTCCTGCTGAGCCGGCTGACCGGCAGCGAGGACGTCGTCTTCGGCACCACCGTCTCGGGCCGGCCGCCCGAGCTGCCGGGCACCGAGACGATGATCGGCTGCTTCATCAACACCGTCCCCGTGCGGGTGCGGCTGCGCCCCGAGGAGCGGATCGGCGCACTGCTGGCCAGGCTGCAGGACGAGCAGTCCCGCCTCGCCGCCCACCAGCACCTCGGGATCGCCGACATCCGGCGCCTGACCGGAATCGACGGCGAACTCTTCGACACCATCAGCGTGTTCGAGAACTACCCGCTGGACCCGGATGCCCTGAACGGCGGCGCGCGGGCCGGCGGCCCGCGGGTGGCCGCCGTGCGCACCCACAACGACGTGCACTATCCGCTGGCGCTCATCGCCACCCCGGGCCCGTCGCTCGACCTGCAGTTCACCTACCGGCCGGACCTCTTCTCGGCCGACGACGTCGAGCGGGTCGTCCGGCGGTACACCCGGCTGCTGGAGACGATCGCCGGGGCGGACCCGGACACCCGCGCCGACCGGATCGAGGCCCTGGAGCCGGCCGAGACCCACCGGCTCGTCGAGGAGTGGAACGACACCGGAACCCCGGCCGCCCCCGTCGCCGTGGCCGACGCCGTGCGGGAACGCGCGGCGTGTACGCCCGGTCGGACGGCGGTGGTCGACGCGACCGGCACGCTGACCTACGGCCAACTCGACGCGCGGGCCGACCGGCTGGCCCGTCGGCTGCGGGCCCGGGGCATCGGCCCGGAGGACCTGGTGGCGGTGGCGGTGCCGCGGTCGGCGGAGTTGCTGGTCGCGCTGCTGGCCGTCCTCCGGGCCGGCGCCGCCTACCTGCCGCTCGACCACCGGCACCCCGCCGAACGGACCGCGTTCATGGTCGAGGACGCCGCGCCCGCGCTGGTGCTCACCGGCGGCGAGGAACCGCCCGGCCTGCCGCCGGCGGACCGGCTCGCCCGGCTCGCACTGGACGACGCCGACACGTTCGGCGAACCGTCCGGGCAGCCCGACGAGTACGGCGAGGTCCCGCCGGAGCCCGCCCGCCCCGTCCCCGAAGCCTGCACCGCCTACGTCATCTACACCTCCGGCTCCACCGGGCGGCCCAAGGCCGTTGCCGTGTCACGCGCCAACATGAACGCCCTGGTCGGCTGGGCGGTGGAGCGGTTCGGCGGCGACGGGCTGGACCGGGTCCTGGCCGCCACCTCGCTCTCCTTCGACGTCTCGGTGTTCGAGCTCTTCGCCCCGCTGGCCGCCGGCGGACAGGTGGAGATCGTCCGCGACCTGCTCGAACTGGCGGAACGGCCCTGGCAGGGCTCGCTCATCAGCGGTGTCCCCTCCGCGCTGGCCGGGCTGCTCGCCGACCCGTCGCCGACCTTCGGGGCCCGGCTGCTCGTGCTGGCGGGCGAGGCCCTGCCCGAGCCCCTGGTGCGGCAGATCCGCCGCTCGCTGCCCGGTACGGCGATCGTCAACCTCTACGGGCCGACCGAGGCGACGGTGTACGCCACCGACTGGCCGTGCGCCGACGCGCAGGTGCCCGCCCCGCCCATCGGCCGCCCGCTGCCGCACACCCGGGCCTACGTCCTGGACCGCCGGCTGCGCCCCGTCCCGGCCGGGGTGGCCGGCGAGCTGTACCTGGCGGGCACCGGCGTCGCGCGCGGCTACCTCAACCGGCCCGCGCTGACCGCGGACCGCTTCGTCGCCGACCCGTACGGTGCTCCGGGAAGCCGGATGTACCGCACCGGCGACCTCGCCCGGTGGTCGTCCGACGGCGCGCTGGACTACCTGGGCCGCGTGGACAACCAGGTGAAGGTCCGCGGGCACCGGATCGAACTCGGCGAGGTCGAGGCGGTGGTGGCCCGTCACCCGGACGTCGCCCAGGCCGTCGTCCTGGCCCGAGACACCTCGGCGGGCACCACCCGGCTGGTCGCCTACGTGGTGCCGCGCCCCGGCGCGGAACCGGACCTCACGGACCTCGCGGACCGTACGGCGCAGGCGCTGCCCGGCTACATGGTCCCGGCCGGCTACGTCGTCCTGGACCGGCTGCCGGTCACCGCCAACGGGAAGCTGGACCGGGGCGCCCTGCCGGAGCTGGAACCGGTCGGGGACACCCCGGACACCGGCCGGGCCCCGCGCACCTCGCGCGAGGAAGTGCTGTGCGAACTCTTCGCGCAGACCCTGGGCGTGCCGCGGGTCGGGCCCGACGAGAGCTTCTTCGCGCTCGGCGGGGACAGCATCACCTCGATCCAACTGGTCAGCCAAGCCCGGCGCCGGGGGCTGGAGTTCACTCCCCGGGACGTCTTCGACCACCGGAGCCCGGCGAACCTGGCCAGGGCGGCGCGCGAGCGGGCCCACCCCGTGGCCGAGGAGGACACCGAGGCGGGACCGGGACCGCTGGAACCGACTCCGGTGATGGAGCGGCTCCGGGAACTGGGCGGTCCGATCGGCCGGTTCAACCAGTCGATGTTCGTCCGGCTGCCCGTCGGTATCGACGAGCGGACGCTGTCGGCGGCGCTGCGGTCGGTGGCGGACCGTCACGAGGCCCTGCGGCTGCGGCTGCACCGGAAGGACGGCGACACTTCCTGGGACCTGGAGATCACCGAGCCGGGAGCCGACCTCGGGCACCGGCTCGCCCGCCACGACGTCTCCCGGCTGACCGGTGCCGAACTGAGCGGGACCGCCCGGCGGCAGGCCGAACTCGCCTGGGACCGGCTGGCCCCCGAGGACGGCACGATGTGGCAGGCGGTGTGGCTCGACGCGGGCCCGGCCGCCCCCGGGTACCTGCTGCTGGCCGTGCACCACCTCGCGGTGGACGGCGTCTCCTGGCGCATCCTGCTGGGCGACCTGGCGGAGGCCGCCGACGCGCTGCGCCGCGGCGCCCCCGCCTCGCCCGCACCCGTGGGGACCTCGCTGCGCCGCTGGTCGAGGCTGCTCGCCGCGGAGGCCGGCAGCGCCCGGCGGACGGCGGAACTCGGCCTGTGGACGAGGATGCTGGAGGGCGGCGACGCGCCGCTCGGCCGGCGGGCACCGGACCCGGCCCGTGACGTGGTGGCCTCCCGGCGGAGCGTCGAGCTGACGCTGCCGGCGGACGCCACCAAGGCGCTGCTGACCGACGTGACGACCGTCTTCCACGCCACGGTCAACGACGTCCTGCTCACCGCGGTGGCGCTCGCGGTGCAGGACTGGTGCCGTCGGCGCGGGCGCCCCGCCACCGCGGTGCTGGTGGACGTCGAGGGCCACGGCCGGGAGGAGGACGCGGTCGGCGGCGTGGACCTGTCCCGAACGGTGGGCTGGTTCACCAGCGTCCACCCGGTCCGGCTGGACCCGGGCGACGTCGAGTGGCCGGACCTGTGGGCGGCCGGGCCGGAGACCGGGCGGGTGCTGAAGCGGGTCAAGGAGCAACTGGCCGCGATCCCCGACCACGGTCTGGGCTACGGCCTGCTCCGCCACCTCAACCCGGACACCGGGGACGTCCTCGCGGGGCTGCCCGTGCCGCAGATCGGCTTCAACCACCTCGGCCGGTTCACCGCGCCCGCCGGGACCGGTGAGTGGGCGCCGGCGTACGGGATCGGCGGGTTCACCGGCGGCGCCGACCCGGACCTGCCGCTGGCGCACCCGGTGGAGGTCAACACCCTCGTCCGGGACGACGACGGCTCGGCCCCGGTGCTCGTGGCCGAGTGGTCCTGGGCGGCGGAGCTGTTCACGGCGGCGGAGGTCGAGGACCTCGGAGAGACCTGGTTCCGCGCCCTGCGCGCGCTGGTCGACCACGCCCGACGCCCCGACTCGGGCGGCCACAGCCCGTCCGACCTGCCACTGGTCTCCCTGTCCCAGGACGAGATCGACCGGCTTCAGGAAGAACTTGCCCTGGAGGGGGAGTTGTGACAACCGCAACGAAGCGCACGCCCAGGATCGACACCGTTCTGCCCCTCACGCCCGTCCAGGAGGGGCTGGTCTTCCACGCGGCGTACGACGAGGACGGCTCGGCCCTGTACAACGTGCAGGTGGCGCTGGACCTGGAAGGTCCGCTCGACGCCGGCGTGCTGCGGCGGTCGGTGGAGGCCGTCGTCCGGCGGCACCCGACCCTGAGGGCGAGCTTCCGGCGCAGGGCCTCCGGCGACACCGTGCAGGTGGTCCAGTCGGAGGTGCCGGTGCCCTGGGAGGAGGTGGACCTCACCGCGGTCGCGGACGGCGACGTGGAGGCCGAGACCGGCCGGATCACCCTGGACGCCCGCACCCGCCGCTTCGACCTGGCCGCGGCCCCGCTGGTGCGCTTCACCCTGGTCCGGCGCCGGTCCGACCGGTTCCGGCTGGTGCTGACGAATCACCACGCCGTCCTGGACGGCTGGTCCACCGGGCTGCTGCTGCGCGAGCTCTTCGAGGTCTACGGCGCCGGCGGCGACGCGTCGGCGCTGCCGCCCGCCGTGCCGCTCCAGGAGTTCTTCGCCTGGCGGGCCCGCCAGGACGCCGGCCGGGCCCGGACGGTGTGGCGCGCGGCGCTGGCCGGCCTGGAGGAGGCCACCAGGGTGGCCCCGAACGCGGACACCCGCACGGCGGTGCCGACCGAGCAGGTGCTGGTCACCGTGCCCGCGGACCTGACGGCGGCCGTCGTCGAGCGCGCCCGGCGACTGGGCCTGACCACCAACACCGTGGTCCAGGGCACGTGGGGCCTGCTGCTGTCCCGGCTGACGGGCCGGGACGACGTGGTCTTCGGGACCACGGTGGCCGGCCGGGCACCCGAGCTGCCGGACGTCGAGGCCATGGTCGGGATGCTGGTCAACACCGTGCCGGTGCGGGTCCGGATCGACCCGCGGGAGACCCTCGCCGGGCTGTTCGCCCGGCTCCAGGACGAACAGTCCCGGCTGGGCGCCCACCAGCACCTCGGGCTGACCGAGATCCAGGGCCTGTCGGAGGTGGACGGAGACCTCTTCGACTCGCTCGTGGTGTTCGAGAACTACCCACTGGACAGGTCCGTCGACTCGGTCGCCGGCGTGCGGGTGACGGCCACGGAGGCGCACAACAGCGTCCACTACCCGTTGAGCCTGCTCGCCCACCCGGGCGAGACCATCGTGCTCTGCTTCGGCTACCGGCCGGACCTGGTCAGCGGCCCGGCGGCCCGGCGCGTCGCCGACCGCTTCGTGCACCTGCTCGACGGCTTCGCCACCGGCGCGTCGGACACCGCCGTCGGCGGGATCGACGTCCTGACCGCGGAGGAACGGCACCGGCTGGTCGTCGGGCTGAACGACACGGCCCGCCCGGTGCCGGACCGCTCGGTCGCCGAGCTGTTCGCCGCCCAGGCCGCGGCCACGCCCGAGCGCGTCGCGGTCCGGTACGGCGGACGGGCCACGTCCTACCGGGAGTTGGACGACCGCGCGAACCGGCTGGCGGCCGCACTCGGGGCCCGCGGCATCGGGCCCGAGGACATCGTCGCCCTCGCGGTGCCGCGGTCGACCGAGATGGTCGTGGCGCTGCTCGCCGTCCTGAAGGCCGGCGCGGCCTACCTGCCCATCGATCCCGGCTACCCGGCCGAACGCGTCGGCTTCATGCTCGCCGATGCCCGGCCCGCCCTGCTCATCACCACGACCGGCCTCGTCGAGCGCCTCGGCGCGAACCCGGGGATTCCCCGGCTCCTCGTCGACGACGTCCACGCTTCGGAAGGAGACTTCTCATGAGGGTACTGTCCACCGCCGCCCCCGGCTCCGGGCTCTTCCTGCCCACCGTCCCGCTGGCCTGGGCGTTGCGCAGCGCCGGGCACGAGGTCCTGGTCGCCAACAACGGCCGGGCCGCCGAGACGCTGGTCTCGGCCGGTCTCCAGGCGGTCGACGTGTGCCCCGACCGTGACGTGTTCGCCGAGTTCATGGAAGCGAGCCGGGTGATCAACTCGACGCCGCCGGGCGCCCCGAGGCCCCGGCGCGGCGGGCTCGGGCTGTTCGGCGAGGAGATGGCCGAAGGCCTGCTGAAGGTCGCCGAGGAGTTCCGGCCGGACCTCGTGCTGTCCACCCTGGAGCAGGGGGCCGGCCCGCTGGTGGCCGCCGCGCTCGGTGTCCCGTACGTGGAGCAGAGCGTCCGGCTGGCGTGGGCGGGCAGCGACGAGCAGGCCGTGACGTACCGCGGGAACATCGCCCGCTACCTGGAGCCCACCCGGGCCGAGCTCGGCCTGGACGAACCGGCGGCGGCCGCCGCGATGATCGACGTCCGGCCGCCGAGCATGGGGGGCCGCGACGACGCGACCGAGTGGTCGATGCGCTACGTGCCCTACAACGAGAGCCGGCTGCTGCCCGAGTGGGCGCTGGCGACGCCGTCCCGGCCTCGGGTGTGCCTGACCATGGGCAGTGTCCTGCCGCTGTCCGGTGAACTCGGCGAGCTCACCGCGTTCCTCCAGGAGTGCGGTGGTCTGGACATCGACCTGATCCTCGCGATGGGGGAGGCCGAGGCGGCGGCGCTGGGCCCGGTGCCCGACAACGTGCGGGTGGCCGGCTGGGTGCCCCTCAGCACCCTCCTCCCGACCTGCGCCGCCATCGTGCACCACGGGGGTGCCGGCACCGCGCTGACCGCACTGGCCCACGGCGTTCCGCAGTTGGTCGTGCCACGGCTCGCCGACCAGCCCGCGAACGCGGCCGTGATCGCGGCCCGGGGCGTCGGACTGGCCTGCGCCCCGCACGAGGCGACCGCGTCCACCGTGAAGGACCTGCTGCGGCAGCTGCTCGACGTGCCGGACTACCGGCGGACGGCCCGCGAGGTGCAGGCGGAGATCGCCGCCCGGCCCAGCCCCGCGGCGCTGGTCGCGCGTCTGGAGGAACTCGCCGGCGCGCGGTGACCGGAACAGGGGTCGTCCAAGGTCAGGGGCACTTTGCCGAGTCTTGAAGAAAGGGTGCCCGGCCTGGAACCATGGCCTGCGGCCGCACGTCGTACCCACAGGTGATCGGCCGGGGGGACAGGCCGCCCGGCACGTTACGCTGCTTTGAGGGGTAAAGCGGCGCCGTGCCGCCATCGGACAACTGCCGGGACCGGCCCGCGGCTCCAGGGGGAGCCTGGTCGGTCCCGTCCTGCCACGGAGGTACTGGCCTTGCACATCGACGCCTGGATCGAGGGCATTCCACCGACGGCGGTGTACGCCGTCGTCGGTCTGATCATCCTCATCGAGTCGCTGGGCATCCCGTTGCCCGGCGAGATCGCCCTGGTCACGGCGTCGCTGATGGCGGTCAAGGGCGTGGTGAGCCCGTGGGGCGTGGCGGGCGTCGCGATCGCGGGCGCGATCATCGGCGACTCGATCGGCTACTCGATCGGGCGCAAGGGGGGCAAGCCGCTCTTCGAGAAGCTGGGACGCAAGTTCCCCAAGCACTTCGGGCCCTCGCACCTGGCCACCGCCGAGCGCTCGTTCCAGAAGTGGGGCATGTGGGCGGTCTTCTTCGGCCGCTTCATCGCCCTGCTGCGCATCTTCGCCGGTCCGCTGGCGGGCGCGCTGAAGATGCCGTACTGGAAGTTCCTGATCGCCAACGTGCTGGGCGGCGTGATCTGGGCCGGCGGCACGGCGATGCTGGTCTACAAGGTGGGCAAGAGCATCGAGCCGTGGCTGGCCCGCTTCTCCTGGGCCGGTCTGGCCGCCGCGGTCGTGATCGGCGGCCTGTCGGCCTGGATCATGAAGCGCCGGGCGGCGAAGACCCACGCGAAGATCGAGGCGGAGCAGGCGGCGGCCGCCGCCACCGCCGGGGCGGCGACGGCCCCGGTCGCGGAGTGACCGTGCACTGACGACGCAGTGACAATCCGGCTGCGGACCGTGACGAACGGCCGCCCCGGAGCCATCGGGCCCTCGGAGTAGCATCACCGGAGTACCTGCCGGTCTTTGCACTCTGGAGGGCCCGATGACGTTGCAGCCGACCTGGGACGCCGTGGACGCGTACTTCTCCGAGCAGCTGGTCGGGCACGACCCGGTGCTGGAGTCGGCGGCGGCCGCCGCCGACGCGGCCGGGCTGCCGAAGATCGCGGTGGCCCCCAACCAGGGCAAACTGCTGCACCTGCTGGCGCTGACCCAGGGCGCGAAGCGGATCCTGGAGGTCGGCACGCTCGGCGGGTACAGCGCGATCTGGCTGGCCCGGGCGCTGCCCGCGGACGGCGCCCTGATCACCCTGGAGATCGACCCGCGGCACGCCGAGGTGGCACGCGGCAACCTGGCCGCCGCAGGGCTGGAGGACGTCGCCGAGGTGCGGCTGGGCCGGGCCGCCGACTCGCTGGCGGCACTGGTGGAGCAGGGCGCGGAGCCGTTCGACCTGGTCTTCATCGACGCGGACAAGCCGAGCAACCCCGAGTACTTCCGCCGGGCGCTCCAGCTGACCCGGCCGGGCTCGCTGATCATCGTCGACAACGTGGTGCGCGGCGGCGCGGTCGCCGACGCGGCCAGCACCGACGCGGCGGTGGTCGGCACCCGGGCGCTGCACGAGCTGATCGCGGCCGAGCCGAGGGTCACCGCGACCTCGGTGCAGACGGTCGGCAGCAAGGGCTACGACGGCTTCACGCTCGCCCGCGTGCAGCACTGAGCCGGCGCGCACGGAAGCGCGCAACGGCGAGGAACGGCCGGGGTCGGCGAGGAACGGTCGGCGACGGCAGGGAACGGTCGGCAACGGCCGGATGGCCGGCGCCGGCAAGGAACGGAACGGAGACGGAGACATCGTGCGGATCGGACTGCTGGGCACCGGCACCTGGGCGGAGCGGGTGCACGCGCCCGTGCTGGCGGAACACCCCGGGCTGGAGTTCACCGGCGTCTGGGGCCGCCGCCCGGAGGCGGCCGAGGCCCTGGGCGCGGCGCACGGCGTGCCCGGGTACGCGGACCTCGACCGGCTGCTGGCCGACGTGGACGCGGTCTCCGTCGCGCTGCCCCCGACGGTGCAGGCGGACCTCGCGGTGCGGGCCGCCGAGGCCGGCTGCCACCTGCTGCTGGACAAGCCGGTCGCGCTGACCGTGCCGGACGCCGAGGCCGTCGCCGAGGCGGTCCGCGCGCAGAAGGTCGCCTCGGTGGTGTTCTTCACGGTGCGCTTCGGCGGCCCGCAGATCCCGTGGATCGAGGAGCAGGCGGCGCTGGGCGGCTGGTACACCGGCCGCTCGGACTGGTACGGCTCGGTGTTCGTGCCCGGCAGCACCAGCCCGTACGCGGCCTCGCCGTGGCGCCGGGAGAAGGGTTCGCTGTGGGACGTCGGCCCGCACGCGCTGTCCGTGCTGCTGCCGGTGCTCGGCGACGCGACGCAGGTGACGGCGGTGGCCGGCCCGATGGACGCCGTGCACCTGGTGCTGCGGCACGCCGGCGGCGCGTCCAGCACGCTCGCGCTGAGCCTGACCGCGCCGCTCGCGGCGGGCGGCACGGGCATGGAGCTGCGCGGCGAGCACGGTGTGGTGCAGCTGCCGGAGCGCGGCGAGGGCCCGCAGGCCGCCCTGCACCGGGCGCTGGGCGCCCTGCAGTCCGCCGCGGCCTCCGGCGAGCCGCACCCCTGCGACGCGGACTTCGGGCTGCGCGTGGTGGAGATCCTCGCCGCGGCCGAGCGCTCGCTGGCGGAGGGCGGACCGGTCGCGGTCTGAGGCCGACCCCGGCCCGCAACGGGCGACCCCGGCCCGCAACGGGACGGGACACGCCGCAACGGGGCAGGACGGACAGGACGGACGGGACGGACGGGACGGACGGGACGGACACGACGGCCGGGTGGAGCACCGAGGTGCCCCGCCCGGCCGTCGGCTGTCAGATGCCGAACGGCACCGCTGAGCGGACCGTAAAGGAGCATCCGACGGGCCGGTGGGGCCCGGCGGTCCGGTCAGGCCGGCGGCAGGGGCGGCCGGTCCGGTCCCGGGCGGCGGTCGGTGGGGCGGGCCGGGGGGATGACCGGTGCGTGGAAGTCGCGCGGGCCGGTCCAGAGCGCGGGGACGGCGTCGCTGCGGCGGGCCAGTTCGTACGCCACGGCCTCGTAGTTGACGCGCCAGCCGTGGAAGTGCGCCCAGGCGTCCTCGACCGGCCGTTCGCGGGGGAAACCGGCCGCGGTGATCATCGCGACGGCGCCCAGGTACTCGGCGTAGCTCAGCCGGATCGGCACGTCCGGGTCCGGGTCGGGGTCGAAGTCGATGCGCAGCGAGCGGGCGATGTCGCGCAGCGCGGTGAAGCCGGCGCGCAGGACCAGCCGGGCCTCCGGCGGGGAGGTGCGCGGGCACAGGGCGAGGTGCAGGGCGGCGGCGTCCATCACCGAGATCAGGCCGACCACCCAGCTGCGGTTCGGCTGCGGGGAGCGGAAGGAGAGCAGCACGGGGTAGTTGGAGTGGCTCTCGCCGATGTCGGCGGCCAGGCGCTCCCAGTCGCGGTAGAGCTGGGGGAGCGCGGTCTCGGTGTCCACCAGGGACTGGCGGGCCAGCAGCTCGGGGCCCCAGGCCGGTTCGCCGGCCCGGGACTGCAGCAGCGTCACCTCGGTCTCGCGGCGCTGGTAGGCGGCGTAGAGGGTCGGCAGGTAGGAGATCTGCAGGGCGATCACCAGCGGGCCGCTGGCGGCGGCCATGAAGTCGATCGCGGACAGGTGCAGGCGGTCGCCGCTCGCGAAGCCCAGGGTGAACAGGCTGGACCCGGCCTCGCGGATGGACACCGTCCAGTCGAGATCGGACGTGCCGTGCAGCAGCAGCGTGTAGGCGATCAGCATCCCGCTGAGCCACACCGTGAGCATGCCCAGCAGGACCAGCGGCGCCAGCCAGGTGAGCGCCCGGTCCTGCGCGCGGTAGCCGCCGATCGGCGCGGCGGAGAGCCGCAGCACGCCGCGCAGCACCGTCCAGAGCCGGTTCACCAGGGACGAGTAGAGCCCGCGGGGGACGACCAGGGTGCGCAGGATGCTGCCGACGACCAGCAGGAGCAGCAGCGCACCGACAACGGTGTGGATCAACCTCATGACGACATTCTGACGGGCGGTCGGAGCGGGTGCGGCGGAGGTCCGGTTCCGCCGGGGCCGTCGGCGGACATCGGTGGACATCAGCGGACATCGGCGGAGGTCGGCAGACCGGCACCGCGCGCCCGCTGACCAGCCGTCACGCGCGGTATGACGACGATCACACCGTCTCCGCGCTGCCCGGGCCGACCCCCGGAGCCGTCTATCTGTTCGAAGGGGTCTTGTGCCCACGAACGGAGCGGGGAGCGGACTGTGCGTGCACGGCGAGGTGACGCGACCGGGGCGGACGAGCCCGGACGACGGCGGTGGCGCCCGGTGCGCCGGATCGACTACCCGCGCCGCGGGCGGCGCGGGGTGCGCCGCTGGCTGCCGTCCTGGCGGCAGCTGCTCCTGGTGGCCGGCGTGGGGACGGTGGCGCTGACGGGCTGGCTGGCCTGGTTCTTCGTGACCACCAAGGTGCCCGACGACCTGAACTCCTTCGCCACCCAGCAGAACAACGTCTACTACTGGGCCGACGGCACCGAGATGGCGCGGATCGGCGAGACCAACCGGCAGGAGGTGCCGCTCGACCGGGTGCCGGAGCCGGTGCGGTGGGCCGTGCTGGCCGCCGAGAACGAGACCTTCTACTCGGACCCGGGGATCTCGGCCACGGGCATCGGCCGCGCGGTGTGGCAGATGGTCTCCGGCGGCGAAACCCAAGGCGGCTCGACCATCACCCAGCAGTACGTCAAGAACATCTACCTGAACCAGCGCCAGTCCATGGACCGCAAGCTCAGCGAAGCCGTCATCGCGATCAAGCTGGACGACCGGATGAGCAAGGACGACATCCTGGCCGGCTACCTCGACAGCAGCTGGTTCGGACGCGGCAGCTACGGCATCCAACGGGCCGCGGCGGCGTACTACGGCAAGGACGTCTCGCAGCTCGATCCGAGCGAAGGGGCCCTCCTCGCCGCCCTGCTGAAGGGGGCCGGGCAGTACGATCCGGCGCTCGGGCCGGAGAACCACGAGCGGGCCGAGGAACGGTGGTCCTGGATCCTGGACCGCATGGTGGAGATCGGGAAGCTCTCCCGCGCAGAGCGCGCCCGGTACACGGTGTTCCCCGAGCCGAAGCCGCAGCCGAAGAACCCCGGGCTGAGCGGCCAGGTCGGCTACCTGGTGGACATGGCCAGGGCGTACGTGGAGAGCCACAGCGACATCACGCCCGCCCAGTTCGACCTCGGCGGCCACCAGATCTACACCACCTTCGACAAGCCGAAGGTCACCGCCCTCGCCGCGGCCGTCCAGGAGGCCACCAAGGGGATCGACCCCGACAACCGCGAGGCCGACAGGCTCCTGAAGGTCGGCGCCGCCTCGGTGGCCCCCGACGGCAGGATCGTCGCGCTCTACGGCGGGCCCGACTACCTCAAGCAGGGCTTCAACAACGCCAACACCACCACGGTGCCCGTCGGTTCGGCCTTCACGCCGGTGGTGTACGCCGCCGGGCTGAGCGAGGGAGTCCAGCGCGAACGCGGCGGCAAGCGCACCCCCGTGGCGCCCACCACCCCCTACAACGGGGACAACGGGGTGAACGTGCTGACGCCCGAGGGCCCGTACTGGGGGCGCGACGGCAAGATCGTGAAGACCGCCAACGACGGCAAGCGCAACTGGGGGCAGGTCAGCCTGCGCAGCGCCGTCGAGCAGTCCGTCAACGGGCCGATGATGCAGCTCGGCATGGACGTCGGCCTGGACCGGGTGCAGAAGACCGCCGCCGACCTCGGGCTGCTCCCCGGCAGCATGGGCGAACTGGTACCGGCCTTCGGGGTCGGCAACTCCACGCCCAGCGCGATCAGGACGGCGGACGCCTACACAGCCTTCGCAGGCGGCGGCAAGCGCACCGAGCCGTACTCGGTGTCCAGGATCACCCGCAACGGCAGCCCGCTCGACCTGCGCCTGCCGACGCCCGTGCAGGCGCTGCCGGCGGCGGTGGCGGGAGAGGTGGACGCGGCGCTCAAGGGCGCCGTCCGCAGCGGCAGTTCCACGTGGGCGGCGGAGGCCGGCCCGGACCTGGCCGCGAAGCCTGGCACCACCACGGACCGTACGGCGGGGTGGTCCGTCGGCTACAGCGGGCAGCTGGCCACGGCGGTCACCGTCTTCCGGGCGGACCTGCGGGACCTGAAGCTGCTCCCGCTGGAGGGGTTGGGCGGGGCGGCGCCGGACACCCCGGACTCGGCGCTGCCGAGCCGGATCTGGACGACGTACATGAAGGCGGTGGGAGGACGGTAGGCGCGTCGGCCGTGGGGTTCGTGAGGCCTGTTCTGCCCGTAGTGTGCGTGATATCCGTGGGGCCCGTGGTGTCACAGGCCCCACGGGCCGGCCTACTTGACCAGGCGCGGCCAGTCGGCCGGTTGCCCGGGGTCCAGCCCGCGCAGCTTGTCGAGCACCTTGGGGTCCTGGGCGTCCATCCAGTCGGCGACCTGGCGGAAGGAGACGCAGCGGACCTCCTCGCGCTTGCAGACGCTCTTCATGACGTCCTCGATGGCCTGCATGTAGATGCCGCCGTTCCAGTCCTCGAAGTGGTTGCCGATGAAGAGCGGGGCGCGGCTGCCGTTGTAGACGCGTTCGAAGCCGGCGAGGTAGCTCTCCCTGGTCTGCTTCTCCCAGGTGTCGAACTTCTTCGGGTCGCCCTTGGTGCTGCTCTCCCCGGACTGGACGGAGAGGAAGTTGAAGTCCATCGAGAGGCGCTGGGAGGACAAGGCGGGGTAGGGCAGCAGCTGCAGCGGGAAGTTCCAGACGCCCTCCTTCTTGACCGGCCAGACCTGGAACTCGCCCGGGGAGCTGGCGTCGTAGCGGAAGCCCTTCGCCTTCTCGGCGGCGAGCAGGTTCTTCTGGCCCTCCAGGCAGGGGGCGCGGCCGCCGACCAGCTCCTTGGTGTAGTCGAAGGGGAGGGGCGGGAGGTCCTTGAAGCCGGTGTTGGTCTTCCAGTTGGTGACGAAGGAGATCGCCTGGTCGAGCTCGCTCTTCCACTCGTCGGTGGACCAGTCACCGCCGCCGCCGGGCTGGGGGCCGCAGAAGTGGCCGTTGAAGTGGGTACCGATCTCGTTGCCGTCCAGCCAGGCCAGGCGCAGTTGCTCCAGGGTGTCCTTGATGTGGGGGTCGGTGGCGAAGTCGATGGACGCGGAGCCGGCGTCGTGCTGCGGGGGGTGGTAGAGGGAGCGCTTGGACTTGGGGAGGGTGTAGAGGCCGCTCAGGAAGAAGGTCATCTGGGCGTTGTTCTCCACCCCCAGCTTGCGGAAGCGGGAGAACAGGCGCTCGTCGCCCTCCAGAGCGCCGTCCCAGGAGAAGACGACGAACTGCGGCGGCCGCTCGCCGGGCTTCAGCTTCTCGGGCTTCGGCTGCTTGGGCTGCGGTCCGGTGTCGGAGGTGGAGCCGTCGCCGAGCACCTTCACCTGGCCGTCCCAGGTGGGGGTCGGGGTGGGGGTCGGGGTTGGAGCGGGGGTGTCGGTGGGTGCCTCGGACGGGGTGCTGGACGTCGGGCCCGCGGGGGTGGTGCCGGTGGCGGTGGGTCTGCTCTGCACGCCGGAGCAAGCCGTGGTCAGGACGAGGGAGGAAACGACTCCCACAAGCAGACCGTTCATGCCGCGCGCAATCCGCACCGGACCCCCACTTCACTGACGCAAGTCAGTAGATGTTCGGATAAATGATCGAAATGGAGGGATCATCAGAACATCTTTGATCGACGCCTGTCGAGGCGGGGGTGCGGTGGCAACTGGCGTACGTATCACGGGGTCTGACGGTTCATCTGACTTCTCGCGCGAAAGCGCGGAAGGCTGCAGCGGCCGCGACGGTGTAGAAGCGCCTGACCCGGTCCGAGGAGCCGGTCACGCGGAGGAACTCGTTGCGCTCGCGGTCCCAGAGCCCCCAGCACTCCAGCGCGACGAAGTGCGGGCTGGAGGAGTCGATCAGGCGGATCTCGAACCGGGCGGGGGAGGGCGGAGGGGGAGGGGGAGGGGTGGCGGGGAGGTGATCGGTCATCGCCGGGTCGCCACCTGGATGAAGCCGGAGGCCTTCTCGACACGCTTGGAGAAGTCGGCGAACTCGCCCTCGATCGGGGAGATGGCGGACTTGCTGGGGACGAGGATGGCGCCGGCCTGCCGGTCGAGGACCCGCTGCAGAGCGGCGCGGAGCATGGGGCGGTGGTCGGGCCCCTTCGTGGCGGCCTCGTCGTCCACGACGATGAGGTCGATGCCCCAGTTGAAGGCCTTGGCGTAGTCCTCGCACGCCCGCAACTCGCGCTCGGGGAAGGAGGAGTTGGCCTTGGTCAGGTAGAGGACGACCTGGAAGGACGGCGTGGGGGTGGGGCAGGACATAGATGTCTCCATGGTTGCACTTCGCGTTCGGCTTTTCACGCGGTGTAGCCATGTTGGCGTGCTGGCCCTTACGATCGGAAGGCTTTCCCACTTGACAGTCTCTGGCGTGGGATTCAGCCAGCCGTGGAGGTCTGATTATGCGTGAGACGGAGCTCAATCCTTCGGCATCTCCTCTGGAGGCGTTCGGAGCCCAACTACGCAAGGCACGCAAGGCGGCTGGTCTGACCCAGGCGGAGCTTGGGCGGCTCACATCCTTGAGTGACAGTCAGATTTCAAACCTCGAAAGAGGTACACGCAGTCCCACACTCGACTGGGTCATCGAGGCCGACCGGGTTCTGAACACTGGTGGGACTCTGGAGCTGACCTACTGGAGCCTGAGCGGTGGGGGATCACTTCTGGAGGGCTTCGCGGAGTTTGCAGCACATGAGGCGAAGGCTGTTGAGCTGCGGCAGTTCGAGTTGGGCGTCGTTCCCGGGCTGTTCCAGACCAAGGCATACGCAGAGACTCTGGCGGCGGCCGACGTGCGTCGGGGAGTCATCACCAGCGAGGAGGCCGAGGCTCGGGTCTCCTACCTTCTCACTCGTCAGCAGCGCCTCAACAGTGTGGACATGCCGCTGGTCCATGCGGTGTTGGATGAGAGTTGCATTCGAAGGCTGGTAGGCGGTCCGGCTGTCATGCAGGAGCAGTTCGATCGGTTGGCGGAGCTGTTCGAGCGCCCGAGGACCATCATCCAGGTGGCGCCGTTCTCGATGGGCGAGCACAGATCGCTCGCCCTGCCGGTGGTGCTGCTGACGATGCCCGACCGCAGCATGCTCGGATACACGGAGTCCCAGGCGCGTGGATATCTCACCAGGGAAGCCGAGACCGTAACAGCGTGGGCCAGGGACTACGATCGGCTTCAGGTGGGCGCCAGTTCGGACGTGGTGTCCCTCGCCGCGATCCGCGCAGCTCGGAAGGATCTTTGAAATGACCCGCACTGACGGCGTGACTCTGACCGGCGCTACCTGGGTCAAGTCCAGCTACAGCCAGAACGGTGGCAACTGCGTCGAGGTGGCGCCGGACTTCCCCGGCGTCGTTCCCGTCCGTGACTCCAAGGACCCCGAGGGGCCCACCCTCGTCTTCACCTCCGACGCCTGGCGGTCGTTCGTCGCCGCCGTCGCCGCCGGCGAGCTCTGACCCGTGGCCCCCGGGCTGGGCCCGGGGGCCACAAATTCGCTGGCGTGTGCCGCCGTCCGGGAATGATGATCACGGGATGCATGTCTTCCTGGAAACCGAGCGGCTCGTGCTGCGCCCGTTCGCCGACACCGAGACCGACGTCGACGGCCTGTTCGCCCTGGACAGCGACCCCGACGTGATGCGCTTCATCAACGGGGGCAAGCCGACCACCCGCGAGGCGATCCAGACACGCACCCTGCCGCGACTCCTCCACGACTACCCGGCCTTCGGCACCCGCGGCTTCTGGGCCGCCGACGACCGAGCCACCGGCGCCTTCCTCGGCTGGTTCGAGCTGCGCCCCCTCGACGACCAGAGCCCGTTCGTCGTGGAACTCGGGTACCGCCTCAACAAGGCCGCCTGGGGCAAGGGCTACGCCACGGAGGGCTCGCGCGCCCTGATCGACAAGGGCTTCACCGACCTCCGGGTGGAGCGGGTCACCGCGAACACGATGGCGGTGAACACCGGGTCCCGGCGGGTGATGGAGAAGTCGGGCCTGTCGTTCCTCCGGAACTTCACCGGGGACTGGCCCGACGCGATCCCGGGTTCCGAGCACGGCGAGGTCGAGTACGACCTCGTCCGGGCCGACTGGGAGCAGCGGCGCCCGTGACCCCGCGGCGGCCGGTCCAGCCCTAACGGCCACCACCACAGCCTCTCGATCGGCGGCTGGCGGTCCTGTCGGTGAGTTCAGCGACATCTGGCCGTACCGTTCTGTGGTATCGCGGACGTGACCGGTGTCACGCACCTGTCCTGAAACCATGTCACGTCGTTCGTCGACCTCATCACACGAGTGCGGAGATCGACGAACGCGTAGGGGGAAACGCCATGGGGGATGACGGGGCGAAGGTCTGTGGGTGAGTCCACGGTCGCGAAGGCCGTCCAGAAGGTCACCGGTATGTGGTGGCCGGATGCCGACCCGGGCAAGCTGCGCAAGGTCGCCGACGCGTGGGAGGCGATGGCCACGGCCATCGACAACGTGACCGCGCCGACCAATCAGGCCGCGGCCGCCATCGTCGCCAACAACCACGGCCCCGCGATCGACGCGTTCGGCACGTTCTGGGGGCAGTACTACGGCGGCAAGGACAGCGCGGGCAAGGGCAAGGGCTGGCTGCCCGACACCGCGGAGGCGTGCCGGAGTCTGGCCAAGGCGCTGCGGGAGTTCGCCCACGAGGTCGACAAGGCGATCAAGAAGCTGGAGGAGGAGGCCGCGATCGTCGGCGGCACTCTGCTCGTGGGTGGCGCCCTCGCGTTCGTCACTTTCAGTATCTCGGCGGACATCGCCGTCGCCACCGCCGCGGGCATCGTCGCCACCGCCGCGTCGGTCGGTGTCGCGGTCTCCGAGGTCGTGGCCACGATCGCGGCCACGATTCTGGTCGGTGCCGTGTTCGGTGCGGTCGAGGCGATCGCCGTGGACGTTGCCGTGGCTCAGCCGATCCGGGTGGAGTTCTTCGGTGACGGCGGCTACAGCCTCACCGAGGCCGCCGACTCGGCCGAGACCGGCGGCATCATGGGCGCGGCCGGCGGCGGCCTCGGCGCTGGCGGGCGTGCCGTGGCTGCCGCCGCCGAGAGCGCCGAGAGCGCCTCGGTCGTCCTCAACGGTCTCGCCAGGGTGGCCAACGCCGCCGACACCCTTCCCGGCCGCATGGTCACCGGTGCCGGCCTCACCTACGGCTACGACGCCGCGTTCAAGACCGGGCCCGTCATGCCCCTGGACCTCGTCCTCGGCGCTGTCGGCGGCGCTGCCGGACCTCGCAATCGACCCGGTGCACCGGCGCCGGAGGAGCCGGCCGGTTCTGGAGTTCATCCTGGCACCTCAGGCGCGAACCTGACGCCGGACCGCGTTCCGCCGGCCTCGGAGGGTCTTCCGGCCGGTGACCTCAAGGCGGAATACGCCGCACGAAGCGATCCGGAGGCCCTGCCGAAATACGAGCAGATTCGGGAGATGACGGACGACGTTCCTCGGATCGCGGAAAATCTGGAGATCGACGAGAGCATTGTCGCCAAGGCCAAGGAACACCTCTTCCTGACCAAACACACGGTACAGTTCGGCCCCGGCAAGGTCGTGGACGGGGAGTATTTCAACGCCCACAACGAGCTGGCCACCTACTGGCTTCGGGCCAGGAACTGGAATGTCACGGAATCGACCGCCGGAATCGTCCGCGGCGTCATCGCCCACGAGTACGTCGAGAGCGTCCTCATGAAGGCCGGTGTGCCGTACCGTTCGGAGGATCCGAGTGCGTGGGTGGACGACTACGAGCCTCGTCCGGGCAATGTCGGCGCACATGACTTGGCCCCCAAATCCGGAAGTGGATTCCCGCTCACCATGGAAGGTACTCTGAATCACTGGAGGGAGCTCGGGATCCTGCCGCCCGACGTGCCAATCGCGAGTGACTTCTCGAACATCGATCTGCTGGCCCAATCAGCCCTGGAGTGGTGGCGCGCGAATGAGCATAAGTCGCACTGACGCAATGATGGAACGCCTTGCCGGCATCAAGTGGACCAACATGGAGGGTCACAACGCGCATGCGATCTCCATGTCCCGACTGATGGTCGAGTACCTTCGCCGGGCCTCGCTCTGGGCCGAGGTGCTGGGCGGTCCGCCGAAGTGGCCCATCTTCGACATCGCCGGAGCGCTGGCCCCAGAGATCCAGGTGGACCCCGTGGTGGCCGAGCGGCTTGAGGACTTCCTTATCGCACACGTCGGCGGCATCTCGACCGAGAACGCCTGCCGTGCGGCCGTGCGGTGGGCGACCCTGCGGGACACTGCGGGCATTCAACTGCCCGACCTGCCGGAGCCGTTCGAGCCCCTCATTGTCATGTACGAGCGTGGCGGAGAGCTCGTCCCCGACGAGAGCTGGGCCTTTAACTTCGGTATCCGCCGAGTGCAGATCAAGCCCTGGCGTGAGCACCTCTCCGCCGAGCCTGCCGTCGCCCTCGATCCCGCCACCCTGGATGCCCTGGACGTCGCGGCAAGCTGACGAACGCGTGATCGGGCCAGGAGCCCATTCGGACGACCCCCTGAGCCGTGTGGCTCGGGGGGTCGTGGCATTGACAGGGGCCTTCCGCGGCTGAATGCTAAGCAAGCGCTTAGTCAACCCGAGACCAAGGAGTCGCCCGATGTCCGAGACCCCTGCCTCGCCGCCCGGGGTGGACCTGGTGCGGTTGCGCGCCCACCTCGACCGGGAACTCCCCGGGGCCGTCCGGGGGCAGCTGTGGGCCGACCTCATCGAGGGCGGCCGCTCGAACCTCACCTACGTCCTCTCCGACGGCTCCTCCCGCTGGGTGCTGCGCCGCCCGCCACTCGGGCACGTCCTCGCCACCGCGCACGACATGGGCCGCGAGTACCGCGTCATGACCGCGCTGCGCGACACCGGCGTCCCGGTGCCGGACACCCTCCTCCTCGATCCGGGCACGGACGTCCTCGGCGCGCCCTGGTACCTCATGGAGTACGTCACCGGCACCGCCCACCGCGACGCCGCCGACCTCGCCTCCCTCGGCGAGCGGCGCGTCCAGGCCCTCGGCCGCCGCCTGGTCGACACCCTCGCCACCCTCCACCGGATCGACCCGGCTGCCGTCGGTCTCGCCGACTTCGGTCACCCCGACGGCTACCTGGAACGCCAGCTGCGCCGCTGGTCCAAGCAGCTCGCCGCCTCCCGCAGCCGCGACCTGCCCGCCCTGGACCGGTTGCACGCCGCGCTCGCCGAGCGGCTGCCGACGTCCCCCGCGCCCGCGCTGGTGCACGGGGACTACCGCCTCGACAACGTCCTCGTCGACGACGGTGACGCCATCGCCGCCGTGCTCGACTGGGAGATGTCCACCCTCGGCGACCCGCTCACCGACGTCGGCCTGCTGGTGATGTACACCGAACTGGCCGGCGTCGGCGGCGGCATCATCCCCTCCGCCATGACCGCCCCCGGCTTCCCGAAGCCCGACGAGATCGTCTCCCGGTACGCCGAGGCGACCGGCCGTCAGGCCGCCGACCTGGACTGGTACGTGGCCTTCGCCTCGTTCAAGCTCGCCGCCGTCGCCGAGGGCATCTTCTTCCGCTTCCAGCAGGGCCGCACCCTCGGCGCGGGTTTCGAGCGGGCGGGCGAGATGGCCCCGATCCTCGCCCGCCACGGCCTGAACACCCTCAAGGAGAACTGACCGATGGACTTCGCGTACGACGCCCGGACGACCGAGCTCCGCGAGCAGCTGCTCGCCTTCATGGACGAGCACGTCCACCCCGCCGAGGCCGTCCTCGCCGCGCAGCTCGCCGACCCGGCCCGCGCGCCGTGGGCCGTGCCGCCGGTCGTCGCGGACCTGCAGGCCGAGGCCCGCAAGCAGGGGCTGTGGAACCTCTTCATGCCGGGTGAGCACGGCGCCGGCCTGACCAACCTGCAGTACGCCCCGCTCGCCGAGATCACCGGCCGCAGCCCGCAGTTGGCCCCGCCCGCGCTCAACTGCGCGGCCCCGGACACCGGCAACATGGAGCTGCTCGCCCAGTTCGGCAGCGCCGAGCAGCGCGAGCGGTGGCTGCGCCCCCTCCTCGACGCCGAGATCCGCTCCGCCTTCGCGATGACCGAGCCCGAGGTGGCGTCCTCGGACGCCACCAACATCGCCACCCGGATCGAGCGGGACGGCGACGAGTACGTGATCAACGGCCGCAAGTGGTACATCACCGGGGCGATGAACCCGGAGTGCAGGCTGCTCATCGTGATGGGCAAGACGGACCCCGACGCCGAGCCGCACCGCCAGCAGAGCATGGTGCTCGTCCCGCGCGACACCCCCGGTGTGACCGTGAAGCGCGGCATGACGGTCTTCGGCTACGACGACGCCGACCACGGCGGCCACGCCGAGGTGCTGTTCGAGGACGTCCGCGTTCCGGCGGCCCACCTGATCGGCGAGGAGGGGACGGGCTTCGCCATCGCCCAGGCCCGGCTGGGGCCGGGCCGGATCCACCACTGCATGCGGGCCATCGGCATCGCCGAGCGGGCGCTGGAGCTGATGTGCCGCCGCGCCGGCGAGCGGGTCGCCTTCGGCAAGCCGCTCGCCGAGCAGGGCGTGGTGCAGGACTGGATCGCCGAATCGCGCGTGCGGATCGAGCAGTTGCGGCTCCTCGTCCTCAAGACCGCCTGGCTGATGGACACCGTCGGCAACCGGGGCGCGCACACCGAGATCCAGGCGATCAAGATCGCCACCCCGCGCACCGTCGAGTGGATCCTCGACAAGGCCGTCCAGGCCCACGGCGCCGCCGGCGTCAGCCAGGACACCCCGCTCGCCCAGCTCTGGGCCGGCAACCGCACCCTGCGCCTCGCCGACGGCCCGGACGAGGTCCACAAGCGCTCGCTGGCCCGCCGGGAGCTGAAGCGGTACCGGCGGTAGCCGCCCCACCGTCGAAAGCCCCGCCTGCCGACCTGGTCGAACACCGGGTCGGCAGTCCCGTTCCGGCGCTGACCTGCCCGGAAGCCGTGCTGCGGGGAAAACTAGACTGTCGGCTCGGCCGTCCGGAAAGGCAGGCGGCCGGAGTGACGGGGGGTCATGGCGATGTGGTCGACGATGTCCAATGCCGGTGTACCGGCACAGGACCGGTTCGCGTGGTTCACCGACATGGTCGCCCGGGACCTGGTCCCGGTGACGGTCTCCAGCCCGGAGGCCGCCGACTTCCGTGCGGAGGCCGCCGTGCTGGACCTCGGTCCGGTCCGGGTGTCGGCGCACTGCCACCCGCCGGTGCGTTCGCGTCGGCCCTCGGCGCTGACCCGACGCAGCGACCCCGAGCAGTACCAGCTGGCCCTGGTCGGGGGGAGGAACCCGATGTGGATCTCCCAGCACGGGAACGACTCCGGGCCGGTCAGCGGGGAGTTGGTGCTCTGGGACACCTCACGGCCGTTCGAGGCCGGCACGCGGTACGAGGACGGCACCAGCCAGGCCCTCATCCTGCACATTCCCCGCACCGCGCTGCCGGTCAACGCGGACAAGACCGACCGCCTGCTCGCCCGGCAGATCTCCGCCCGCCGCGGGACGGGCGCCATCCTGGCGCGCTTCCTCACCTCCCTGGGCGACCACGCCGCCGAGTGCGGGCCCGAGGAGCTGGAGCGGCTGGGAGGGATCGCCCGCGACCTGGCCGCCGTCTGCCTGGCCGAGTCCGCCGACGCCGCCCGCGAGGTCGACGCCACGACCCGCTCACGAGCCCTGCTGGAGCAGGCCAAGGTGTTCATCGAGCACAACCTCGACCATCCCGACCTGGGGCCCGAGATGATCGCCGGGCGCCACCACGTCTCCGTGCGTTCGCTGCACCTGCTGTTCCAGGGTGAGGAGGAGAGCGTCAGCAGACTGATCCGTCGGCGCCGCCTCGAACGCTGCCGCGCCGACCTCGCCCGGCCGGAGCTCGCCGAGCACTCCATCCGCAGCATCGCCGCCCGCTGGGGGTTCGCCAGCGCGGCCGTCTTCAGCCGGGCCTTCCGCGAGGCCTACGGGCTGACGCCCCGCGAGCACCGCCGGCAGAGCGCGCACGGAGCCGCCTGCGCGAACCCTCAAGAAAACCTGCACTCAGCGCAAACCCGGGCGGACGGCTCGCTCCTAACCTGGCTGGGCGGGTGATCACCACCCCGTTCATCGCTTCCCGGGGGAAACCACATGAAGAAACTCCTCACTTCCGCCGCAGCCGCCGGCCTCGCCCTGACCGGTGTCACCGTGGCCGCACCCGCGCCGGCCCGGGCCGCCTCGGAGATCCCGGTGTTCCAGCTCGTGAACTTCGAGGGCCGGTGTCTGGAGGTCGAGAACTCCTCGACGCAGAACGGCGCCCGGGTGCAGCTGTGGGACTGCCACAACCAGCCCGGTTCGTACTGGCGCTTCGGGGACGTCGCCGGAACGAACTACCACTACCTCGTCAACGACCACAGCGGGAAGTGCCTGGAGATCGAGGACTCGTCGCTGTCGAACGGCGCCCGCGCCCAGCAGTGGGACTGCGTCGGCCAGCCCGGTGCCATCTGGGTTCATCTGCACGAGCTGTCGTACAAGTCGTATGACTACTACAAGATTCTCAACACCAGCGACAAGGCCCTGGAGGTCGAGAACTCCGCGAGCTTCAACGGGGCGCCCGTGCAGCAATGGAACTACGGCGGCCAGGGCGGGGCCCTGTGGCGCTTCTACTGGCTGTGACCCGGGCGGGGAAGCCGTCCCCCCGAGTCGCCGGCCTGCCCGCGTACGGGGGTCGCGGGCAGACCCGGTGCCGGGGGGCGGTCATTGAGCCTTTTCAGAGCGGTCACCGATCGGGTGACGGCGGTGCTGTCGGCGCCTGGGCATGACGAACGGGGCTCTCGGGCGGTTGAGGGAGGTGTCTGAAGTCTCAACTGTTCCGCCGGAGAGCCCCGTTGGTCACCTATCCTGCCGCACTGGACCTGCCGCACGCCCTCGTGGAGTGGGTCACCATGCTCATCGTCACCCGGGAGGGTGACCGCCGGTGCAAGCTTCGGCCCTCGCAGCGAGCCATCGTCGCGCTGGTCTATCTGCGCAAGCACGACACCCTCGCCCAGATCGCAGCCGGCTTCAGGATCAGCGTCGGCACCGCCCACGCCTACGTCCGTGCGGTTACCGACCTCCTTGCCCGCCGTGCGCCCGGCCTGACCCGGGCCCTGCGTGAAGCCGATGC
>NZ_JBEOUW010000043.1:0-79819 GCF_040303045.1 Kitasatospora sp. NPDC096140 | reverse complement strand
ATTTCGGGAGACTTCCGGTCAATCGGGCAATCGTCCCATTTCCGCGGCAAGCGCGGGAAGTCGGACCCGTCGACTTCCCGCGCGCCGAGATCGGCCCGATCCGCCGGTCATCCGTCCGGATTCGGGCTGGACAGCTCCGCCGGGCGTCGAGGGCCCCGGCGTCGATCGCCGCGATCGCCGCGCAGCCGGGGGCACATCCTGGCCCCTGCTGATCACCCCCGCCCTCACACTCCGTGACCGTTCGAACGGGCGCAGCAACCACCCCGGCTTACCTGGCATGAGCAGGCCACACGTTTCCGGCCAGGCGGTTTGCCTCTGTTGCCCGATCTTGCGGAGGTGCCGCCGCCGGTCGCCCGGTCGTACGGACAACCGGATGTGACAGAAGGCCGGTACAAGGGGAAGACTGCTCGACGTGACGTCTCGGAACCCGCGCGACCGTGATGCCCCGCTCCCGCCTCCGATCGGTACCGGTGCGACGGTGACCCGTCTCCCCGGTACGGCCCACCGGCCAGCCGGTGGCAGGCCGAGCGGGGCGGGTGTACCCCGCAACGGCGTACCCCGGCGACGAGGGCCCGCGCCGGCGCCCGGTCGGGGCCGGGTTCCCGTGCCGGAGGGCTTCCCGGCACCGGCCGAGCTGGCGCCGCTGGCCCGCCGGATGCTGGTGGACGCCGTCCGGATCGCCCGCTGGGCCGGGGAGCTGGAGGAGGTCGACAAGCGCGGCGAACTGCTCCCGGAGGACGCCCGTGCGGCCGGCCGGGCGCTGGCCATGACGGTCGGCGCCGCCGCCAAGGCCTGGGGGCAGGCGCTCCTGGTGGGCCTGGTGGAGGCCCGGGACGCGGGAGCCGGCCCCGGCTGGCGCCTGCACGCCTGGGAGCACGACGACGAGGCCGTGGTGCGCGGCTGGTCGGCGCTGTTCGACGCCTGGACCCTGCTCGCCCCGGTGCCGCCCGCCGCGCTGCGCGGGGTGTTCGCCGTGCTGGCCGGACAGGCCGTGGACCAGGCTCCGCAGCTGCTGTCCTTCCTGCACCTGGTGGACGGCCCGGTGCCCGAGAGCGAGCTGCTGGAGCTGCTGCGGCGCGGCCTGGACGAGCGCCGGGTCGGCGGCGGGCCCGGCGGTCCCGGACTGTCGCCGGTGCCGCACGCGGCCTCCGCGGTGTCCGCGGTCCGCGGCACCTGCCGGGAGCCGCAGATCGACACCCCGGCCGCGCCCTCGGACGTGGCCGCGGTCCTGGACTGGATGCTGGACGGCCTGGCGGCCGTCGGCGCGCTCACCCGCAGGAACGATGCGGCCGAGCTGTCGCCGCTCGGCCACTGGGCGGTGCGGGCGAAGCTGGAGGAGATCTGCACGGTCGCGCAGACGGCGGCCGGGCACATCGAGCAGAGCGCCTTCGAGCTGCTGAACGCCTGCGCGGACTACTCGCCGGGCCCGGCCCGCGCCGAGTACCGCGCCTGGGTCGCGGCCCGTCCGGCGGACCGCGCGGTGGCCGAACTGCTGGACGCGGCGCAGGGCGACGACGCGCTGGTGCGCGGGCTGGCCTTCGAGGCGCTGCGGGTGGCCGGAGGGCCGGCCGAGCAGGCCGTGCGGGCGGCGGTGGACGAGCCGGTGCTGCGCCCGTACGCGCTGCTGTGGCTGGCGGAGCGCGCGGACGAGGGGGTCTCCCCGGCGGACGTGCTGGGCGCGGACGACGCGGCCTGGCTCTGGGTGGACACGGCGGCCGCGGTGCTCGACCACGGCGAGACGGAGCTGCTGGTGGGTCACGTCGAGGGCGCCTCGGCGGGGGACCCGGTGCGGCTGTTCGCGCGGGCCCGGCAGTCCGGGCACCCGCGGGCGGCCTCGGTGCTGACGGCGGTCTCGGGCGTGCACCCGGACCCGGGCGTGGCGCGGGCGGCCCGCCGCTCGGCCTTCAGCGTCCACACCGGCGGCGCGTGATCCCACGGAGCCCGCGGGCACGCGGAGCCGGCGGACCGCAGAACAGGCGGCAGGCATGCGGAAGGGCCCGGAACCGATCGGTTCCGGGCCCTTCCGCATGCGACGGTCGAGCGGCCTCAGCCGAGCCGCGACTCCGCCCGCCGGGCGCGGACGTCGCCGACCTTCTGCCCCACCTTGCGGCGGATCACCAGCAGCGGCGCCATCGCGGCGAGCGTGATCTGGGCGAACGCGCCGACGTGCATCAGCGCGTCGCCGCCGGGCAGGCCGGTGGCCCAGGCCGCCAGGCAGCCGATGGAGACCACGATCCAGCAGAGCGTGGCGGTGGCGAGCAGCCCCTGCGGCTTCGGGTACTCGATCCGGCTGACCATCAGGTACGCGGCGCCGAAGATGGCGAGCAGACCGGGCAGGAACGGCGGGTCGAGCAGCACGATGGCGATGACCGTCATCGCGCCCATCGGGCAGGGCATGCCCTGGAACACCCCGGGCCGCATCTTGACGGCCGAGAAGCGGGCCAGCCGCAGCACGACCGCGAGCAGCACGGTGATCGCGATGAGCGCCGAGAGCTTGCTGTTGGAGCCCTGGGAGACCATGCCCCAGACCGCGACGAAGTAGGCCGGCGCGATGCCGAAGCTGATCAGGTCCGCCAGGTTGTCCAGTTCCGCTCCGAGGGCGGAGGAGCGCAGCTTGCGCGCCACCAGGCCGTCGAAGAGGTCGCACATCGAGCCGATCAGCAGCAGCGTGACCGCCGTGGCGGCGCTGTGCCGGTCCGGAGCGGCGTCCGGGTTGGTGATGTGCGGGACGAGGACCCCGGTGGTGATCGAGTAGATCGCCAGGAAGCCGCAGACGGCGTTCCCCAGGGTCAGGAAGTCGGCGGTGGACAGGTGCTGGGGAGAACGCGGAGCACGCAGCTCGCGGTCGCGCGCCCAGCGGCGGCGGCGCAGGGACGTCTCCTCGTCGTCCAGGCCGACGATTGTCTCAGGATCAGTCACGGTCAAGGCGCGTCACCCCGGCTGTGGTCTTCTGGCCGACCTCGACGCCGACCTCGACGCCGGCCGGCAGGTAGGTGTCGACCCGGGACCCGAACCGGATCAGACCGATCCGGTCGCCCTGCTCGACCTTGGTTCCGGCGGCCACGTACGGCACGATGCGGCGGGCCACGGCCCCCGCGATCTGGACCATCTCGATGTCGCCGAGCTCGGTGTCGAAGTGCCAGACGACCCGCTCGTTCTGGTCGCTGTCCTTGTTGAACGCGGGGACGAAGCCGCCCGCGACGTGCTCGACCGACGTCACCGTGCCCGGCAGGGGCGCGCGGTTGACGTGGACGTTGAGCGGGCTCATGAAGATCGCGACCCGGGTGCGGCCGTCCGGCCAGGCGTCGATGCTCTGCACCACGCCGTCGGCGGGGGAGATCACTCTGCCCGTGCCGACCTCACGCTCGGGGTCGCGGAAGAACCACAGCATGCCCGCGCTGAGCGCGCAGGCGGGTACCGCCGCCAGGGCCCACTTGCCGCTGCGCCGGGTGAGGGCGGTGGTCACGGCGGCCGTGGCGAGGGTGGGGACGAACCAGGGGGTGGCTCCGCGCGCGATGGTCACGCGGGGTCGCCGACCGGACGTCGGGGCTGCGAGGGCATCGCGGTCCGGGACGGAGGTGTGAGGGGACGGGCTGATGGGCATCGAAGACCTTTGTCGCGGGGGATCATGGCCGCTGGACGGGGGCCACCGCGGAATCGGTAATAGAGGGACGGCTTGCTGTCCCGGTGGATGCTATCGGGAGCACACGGTGGGTGGGCAACCCGCCTGCTCGTTCATGTGTCCGGCGGGAGCGCGTGTGCGCGTCCCACCTCTACGACCGTAGCTCGCCCCGGTCCGGTTCCCAAGGGACCGGACGCGGCTGGTGAGACTTGTCTCAGCGGGTGCCCCGATCGAACCACGGCGGGGAAACGGGCGCGGCGGCCGGAAGAAGGTGTGCGGAAGCGGCCGCAGGGCGCGTTGTCGCAGCTGTACGCCCTACGGCCGCTTCCGGAGGGCCGTGCCGGACCCTGGCGGACCAGGCCGGGCCCGTGACGGGGCACGGCGCTCCGCCGGGACGGGCCCGCACGCCCGTCGACCGGCGGTTCGAGGGGGCCGTCCGGCGACGCGGTCGGTCGCCGGACGGCCCGGGGATCACTCGGCGATCCGGTACTCCTCCAGGAGCCGGCGTCCGACGATCATCTTCTGGATCTCCGCAGTACCTTCACCGATGAGCAGCATCGGGGCCTCGCGGTAGAGGCGCTCGATCTCGTACTCCTTGGAGAAGCCGTAGCCGCCGTGGATGCGGAAGGCGTCCTCGACGACCTCCTTGCAGTACTCGGAGGCGAGGTACTTGGCCATGCCGGCTTCGAGGTCGTTGCGCTCGCCGCTGTCCTTCTTGCGGGCGGCCATGACCATCATCTGGTGGGCGGCCTCGACCTTGGTGGCCATCTCGGCGAGCTTGAACTGGATGGCCTGGTGCTCGGCGATCTTCTTGCCGAAGGTGGAGCGCTGCTGGGCGTAGGAGATGCCCAGCTCGAAGGCGCGGCGGGCGACGCCGCAGCCGCGGGCGGCGACGTTGACGCGGCCGACCTCGACGCCGTCCATCATCTGGTAGAAGCCGCGCCCCGGGACGCCGCCGAGGATGCGGTCGGCCGGGATCCGGACGTCCTGCAGCACCAGCTCGGTGGTGTCGACGCCCTTGTAGCCCATCTTCTCGATCTTGCCGGGCACGGTCAGGCCGGGAACCCTGGGGTTCGGGCCGAAACCTGCCTCCTTCTCGATCAGGAAGGTGGTCATGTTCTTGTACGGCGTGTTGCCGCCCTCGTCGGTCTTGCAGAGGACCGCGACGAGGGTGGAGGTGCCGCCGTTGGTGAGCCACATCTTCTGGCCGTTGAGGACGTAGAAGTCGCCGTCCTTGACGCCCTTGGTGGAGATGGCCGAAACGTCGGAGCCGAGGCCGGGCTCGGACATCGAGAAGGCCCCGCGGATTTCGCCGGCGGCCATCTTCGGCAGGAAGTGGTCCTTCTGCTCCTGGGTGCCGTGGGCGTTGATCATGTGCGCCACGATGAAGTGGGTGTTGACGATGCCGGAGACCGACATCCAGCCGCGGGCGATCTCCTCGACCACCAGGGCGTAGGTGAGCAGCGACTCGCCGAGGCCGCCGTACTCCTCGGGGATGGTGAGTCCGAAGAGGCCGAGCTGCTTCATGCCCTCGACGATGGCGGTCGGGTACTCGTCCTTGTGCTCCAGCTCGGTCGCGACCGGAATGATCTCCTTGTCGACGAAATCCCGCACGGTGGCGAGGATGTCCCGCTGGATCTCGGTGAGGCCGTCGGTCTGTGCGAGGCGTCCCATCGTGCGGCTCCGAAATTGTCTGAAGAAGGCGGGGGGGGGGGATTGCGGGGGCCCTGCCGGCGTGGCTGCGGCAGCAGGGCCCCCGTTACCGGGTGGGGGTCGGCCGATGACGGCGGCCTGCCCCTCCGGGGTCTCCACGGTCTCCTCGGAAGGAGAGGGGGGAGGGGTTCAGGAGAGCGGGGTGGGGCGGCCGGGCTGCTCGCCGCCGCGCGCCTTGGTGTACGTCTCGGTCGGCACCATCACCTTGCGGCGGAAGATGCAGACGACCGTGCCGTCCTGCTTGTACCCCTTGGTCTCGACGTAGACGATGCCGCGGTCGTCCTTGGACTTGGACGGCCACTTGTCGAGCACGGTGGTCTCGCCGTAGATGGTGTCGCCGTGGAAGGTCGGTGCGACGTGGCGCAGCGACTCGATCTCCAGGTTGGCGATCGCCTTGCCGGAGACGTCCGGGACGGACATGCCGAGCAGCAGCGAGTAGATGTAGTTGCCCACCACGACGTTCTTGCCGAAGTCCGTCGTCTTCTCCGCATAGTTGGTGTCCATGTGGAGCGGGTGGTGGTTCATGGTGAGGAGGCAGAAGAGGTGGTCGTCGTACTCGGTGACCGTCTTGCCGGGCCAGTGCTTGTAGACCGCGCCGACCTCGAACTCCTCGTAGGTGCGTCCGAACTGCATGGCTCAGGCCCTCAGCTTTCCGGGATCTCGAACTTGGTGGTGCGCTCCATGCCGCCGGCCCGGCCCTTGCCGGCGATGACCAGGGCCATCTTGCGGCTGGCCTCGTCGATCATCTCGTCGCCGAGCATCGCGGAGCCCTTGGCGCCGCCCGCCTCGGAGGTGCAGTAGTCGTAGGCGTCGAGGATCAGCTCGGCGTGGTCGTAGTCCTCCTGCGAGGGCGAGTAGATCTCGTTCGCGGCGGCGACCTGGTCCGGGTGGAGCACCCACTTGCCGTCGAAGCCGAGGGCGGCGGAGCGGCCGGCGACCTCGCGGTAGCCCTCCTGGTTGCGGATCTGCAGGTACGGGCCGTCGATCGCCTGGAGGTCGTTGGCGCGGGCGGCCATCAGGATGCGCATCAGGATGTAGTGGTAGGCGTCGGCGTTGTAGCCGGGCGGCTGCTCGCCGACGACCAGGGACTTCATGTTGATGGAGGCCATGAAGTCGGCGGGGCCGAAGATGATGGTCTCCAGCCGGGGCGAGGCCTCGGCGATGGCGTCGACGTTGATCAGGCCCTTGGCGTTCTCGATCTGCGCCTCGATGCCGATCTTGCCGACCTCGAAGCCCATGGTCTTCTCGATCTGGGTGAGCAGCAGGTCGAGCGCCTTCACCTGCTCCGCGTCCTGGACCTTCGGCAGCATGATGCAGTCGAGGTTGGGGCCGGCGCCCTCGACCACGGTGATCACGTCGCGGTAGGTCCAGTGGGTGGTCCAGTCGTTGACCCGGACGACCTTGGTCTTGTTGCCCCAGTCGCCGTTGTTCAGCGCGTCGACGATGTTGTGGCGGGCGCTCTCCTTGACCAGGGGGGCGCAGGCGTCCTCCAGGTCGAGGAAGACCTGGTCGGCCGGGAGGCCCTGGGCCTTCTCCAGGAAACGCGGGTTGCTGCCCGGTACGGCGAGGCAGGAGCGGCGCGGGCGCAGGCGGTTGACGTTGGTCATGAGGGTGGTTCGTTCCTTCCCAGTGGTCAGCTGGTCAGCTGGTCAGTTCGTGGCCGGGGTCGGTGCGGGCGTCCACGGCTGGAGCTTGTTGGCCAGCCGGATCTCGTCCACGATCCGGCCGATGATGGTGGTGATGCCGAAGTCCTTCGGGGTGAACACGGCGGCGACGCCGGCGGCCTTGAGGGCCTCGCCGTCCGCTGCCGGGATGATGCCACCCACGATCACCGGGACATCCTGCACCCCGGCGCGGTCCAGGCGCTTCAGGACGTCGGGAACCAGCTCGCAGTGCGCGCCGGAGAGGATCGACAGACCCACGCAGTGGACGTCCTCCGCGACGGCGGCGGAGACGATCTGCTCCGGCGTCAGCCGGATGCCCTGGTAGACCACCTCGAACCCGGCGTCGCGGGCCCGGACGGCGATCTGCTCGGCACCGTTGGAGTGCCCGTCCAGTCCGGGCTTGCCGACCAGCAGGCGCAGCTTGCCGGCGCCCAGCTCCTCGGCGGTCGCGGCGACCGCGGCACGGACCTGCTCCAGCTCCCCGCCCGGCTCGGCGGCGACCGCGACGGGCGCGCCGCCGACGCCGGTGGGGGCGCGGTACTCGCCGAAGACCTCGCGCAGGGCGAAGGACCACTCGCCGGTGGTGACGCCGGCCCGGGCGCAGGCGAGCGTGGCCGGCATCAGGTTGGCCTCGGTGGCGGCGACGGCCTTGAGCTCGGCCAGCGCCGCCTGGGCGGCGGCCTCGTCGCGCTGTCCCCGCCAGGCCTCCAGGGCGGCGAGCACGGACCGCTCGGAGGCCGGGTCGACCACCATGATCGCGGTGTCGAGGTCGGCGGTGAGCGGGCTCGGCTCGGTGGTGTCGAAGCAGTTGACCCCGACGATCTTGTCCTCGCCGGACTCGATCCGGGCCCGGCGGGCCGCGTGCGAGGCGACCAGGTTGGACTTCAGGTAGCCGGACTCGACGGCCGGGATCACCCCGCCCATCTCCAGCACCTTGGCGATCTCCGCCTCCGCGCCGGCCAGCAGCGCGGCGGTCTTGGTCTCGATCACCTCGGAGCCGTTGAAGATGTCGCCGTACTCCAGGAGGTCCGACTCGTACGCCAGCACCTGCTGGATCCGCAGCGACCACTGCTGGTCCCACGGGCGGGGCAGGCCGAGCGCCTCGTTCCAGGCGGGCAGCTGGACGGCCCGGGCGCGGGCGTCCTTGGAGAGGGTGACGGCCAGCATCTCCAGGACGATCCGCTGGACGTTGTTCTCCGGCTGGGCCTCGGTCAGGCCGAGGGAGTTGACCTGGACGCCGTAGCGGAAGCGGCGCTGCTTGGGGTCCGTCACGCCGTAGCGCTCCAGGGTGACCTTCTCCCAGAGCTGGGCGAAGGCGCGCATCTTGCACATCTCCTCGACGAAGCGCACGCCGGCGTTCACGAAGAAGGAGATCCGGGCGACCACGTCGCCCATCCGCTCGGCGGGCACCTGGCCGGAGTCGCGGACGGCGTCGAGCACCGAGATGGCGGTGCACATCGCGTACGCGATCTCCTGGACGGGCGTGGCCCCGGCCTCCTGCAGGTGGTAGCTGCAGATGTTGATCGGGTTCCACTTGGGGATGTTGCCGACCGTGTAGGCGATCATGTCGGTGATCAGCCGCACCGACGGGCCGGGCGGGAAGACGTGCGTCCCGCGCGACAGGTACTCCTTGACGATGTCGTTCTGGGTGGTGCCGGTGAGCCTGGCGATGTCGGCGCCCTGCTCCTCGGCCACCACCTGGTAGAGCGCCAGCAGCCACATCGCGGTGGCGTTGATCGTCATGGAGGTGTTGGTCTGTTCGAGCGGGATGCCGTCGAACAGGGTGCGCATGTCGCCGACGTGCCCGACCGGGACGCCGACCCGGCCCACCTCGCCCCGGGCGAGGATGTGGTCGGAGTCGTAGCCGGTCTGGGTCGGCAGGTCGAAGGCGACGGACAGGCCGGTCTGGCCCTTCGCCAGGTTCCGCCGGTAGAGCGCGTTGGAGTCGCTCGCGGTGGAGTGGCCGGCGTAGGTGCGCATCAGCCAGGGCCGGTCGCGCTTCTGGGGCTCGGTCATCGGGTCCGTCTCACACGTTTCGGAAGCGGTTGATGGCGTCGACGTGCGTGGCGCGGAACTCCTGGTCGCGCACGCCGAGGCCCTCCTCGGGGGCCAGGCAGAGCACGCCGACCTTGCCCTGGTGCTTGTTGTGGTGCACGTCGAGGGCGGCCTGGCCGGTCTCCTCCAGGGAGTAGACCTTGGACAGGGTGGGGTGGATCTTGCCCTTGGCGACCAGGCGGTTGGCCTCGAAGGCCTCGCGGTAGTTCGCGAAGTGCGAGCCGACGATGCGCTTGAGCGACATCCACAGGTAGCGGTTGTCGTACTGGTGCATGTAGCCCGAGGTGGAGGCGCAGGTGACGATGGTGCCGCCCTTGCGGGTGACGTACACCGAGGCGCCGAAGGTCTCGCGGCCCGGGTGCTCGAAGACGATGTCCACGTCCTCGCCGCCGGTGAACTCGCGGATCTTGGAGCCCAGGCGCTTCCACTCGCGCGGGTCCTGGTTGTTCTCGTCCTTCCAGAACCGGTAGCCCTCGGCGGAGCGGTCGATGATCGCCTCGGCGCCCATGGCGCGGCAGATCTCGGCCTTGGCGTCGCTGGAGACCACGCAGATCGGGGTGGCGCCGCCGGCCAGCGCGTACTGGGTGGCGTACGAGCCGAGGCCGCCGCTGGCGCCCCAGATCAGCACGTTGTCGCCCTGCTTCATGCCGGCGCCGTTGCGCGAGACCAGCTGGCGGTACGCGGTGGAGTTGACCAGGCCGGGGGAGGCGGCCTCCTCCCAGGTGAGGTGCTTCGGCTTGGGCAGCAGCTGGTTGGTCTTCACCAGGGCGATCTGGGCCAGGCCGCCGAAGTTGGTCTCGAAGCCCCAGATGCGCTGCTCCGGGTCCATCATCGTGTCGTTGTGGCCGTCCGGGGACTCCAGCTCGACCGAGAGGCAGTGCGCGACGACCTCGTCGCCCGGCTTCCAGGAGTTGACGCCGGCACCGGTGCGCAGCACGACGCCCGCGAGGTCGGAACCGAGGACGTGGTACGGCAGGTCGTGGCGCTTGGTGAGCGGCGACAGCCGGCCGTAGCGCTCCAGGAAGCCGAAGGTGGAGACCGGCTCGAAGATCGAGCTCCACACGGTGTTGTAGTTCACCGAGCTGGCCATGACGGCCACCAGGGCCTCGCCGGGGCCCAGTTCGGGCAGGGCGACCTCGTCGAGGTGAAGGGACTTGCGGGGGTCCTTGTCGCGGCTGTCGAGGCCCGCGAACATCTGCTCCTCGTCCTTGTGGAGCGTGACCGCCCGGTAGGACTCGGGGAGCTTGATCGCCGCGAAGTCCGCCGACGTGCTGTCGGTGCTGAGGATCGCGTCGAGGATTTCCTGCATGGCTGCCTCCGAAGGCGTACCTGTGTGAGGGTCACAGGGCGTCTGGGGGAGCCGGGAGCGGACACCGGCTTCGCTGAGATGGGTGGTGGTCGGTCAGGCTGGGCGCCCGGCGTGGACCGGGCCGTGCTGGCACTGCTCCCGGGGTGTGGGAACACCGGACGACGGCGCGCCGAGGTGGGGAGCCGCGGCGCCGCGACTGGTGAGTAACAAGGTAGTGGCACCCTGTGCCACTCGTAAAGACACCGGGTGTCAGGAATTCCGACCGGCCGAAACGGGCGGAAACGGCGCGTGACGCGCGTTGCGCGGACAGCCGAAAGGCCCGCGCCGACGAATCGGCACGGGCCTTTGATATCGCTCTGACCTGCGTAAACACTGGGCCTATGACTCCCGGGCGCCGCTCAGTGCGGCCCGGATGCTGTCCACCACGACGTCCAGCGGGGCGTCCGTCCGGGCGACTGTGATGAGCACCTCACCTCCGGGGCTGGCACTCAGTGCGCTCTCGGCCACGGTGTCACCGGGGGCCCCACTGGCACCGGGTGCCACCACGGACCCCCGGCGTCTGGCACCCGGGGCGCTGGCGGCCCAGAAGGTCCGCCGGATCACCTCGAAGGAGTGGTCCAGCTGTGCCTCCACGTCCCCCCGCCCGCCGGCCCGCAGCCAGCGCCGCAGCACGTGGTTGTGCGCCGCGACGACCGCCGCCGCCGACACCTCGGCCAGCATCGAGTCGTCCTCGCCGCCGCGCTGCCAGCCGGACGGGATGGACTCGCCGGTGTCGAACCGGCCCAGCAGGTACCGGGTGAACAGCCGCTCGTAGCGCGCCACCACGGCGATCTCCCGCTCGCGCAGCGCCGGGACCTGGCGGATCAGCTGGTACCGCGCGACCGACACCCCCGGGGTGGAGGCGTACATCCGCAGCACCTCCTTGATGCCGCGGCAGACCACGTCCAGCGGGTGCTCCTCCGGCTCGGCGCTCGCCAGCAGGTCGGCCACCCGGACGAGGGTGTCGTCGTGGTCCGGGAAGATCGCCTCCTCCTTCGACCGGAAGTACCGGAAGAAGGTGCGCCGGGCCACGCCGGCGGCGGCCGCGATCTGGTCGACCGTGGTCTCCTCGTAGCCCTGCGAGGCGAACAACTCCATCGCGGCCGTGGCCAGGTCCTGGCGCATCTGCTGGCGCTGCGCCGCCGCCCGGCGGCTGCCCGGCCCGCCCTCCGGCCCGGTGCCCCCGGTCGAGGGGGCGGTCCGCTCGGTGCCGTGCGAACCGGCGGGGCGCTGCGGGGAGGCTGACTGAACCCGATCCATGTCCGGAACGCTACACGGCCCCGGGGGTACGGCTGCGGGCCTTCCCCGGCGCACCGGTGCGACCGGGGCGCTCACGGCCGGCCGGGGCCAGCGCGAGGACACCGCCCCGGGGCTCCAGCCGGGGCGCGCGGCGGGCGCGGCCCCGTGCGGCGGCGCGCCGTTGCCGTGCGCCGCGCCGCCGTACGGAGGGGTCCCGGAGGGCGGTCCGGCCTGGTACGGGCCGCCGCCCCCGGGCTGCGGCGTGGTCACCGGCGCGCGTGGTCGCGGAAGCCGCGGCCGGTCTTGCGGCCCAGGCAGCCCGCCGCGACCAGGTGCTCCAGCAGCGGCGCGGCGGCCAGGCCGGGCTCGCGGAACTCCTGGTGCAGCACCTGCTCGATGGTCAGCGAGACGTCCAGGCCGACCACGTCCAGCAGCTCGAACGGGCCCATCGGGTAGCCGCAGCCGAGCTTCATCGCGGTGTCGATGTCGTCCACCGTCGCGTAGTGCTCCTGCAGCATCCGCACCGCGTCGTTCAGGTAGGGGAAGAGCAGCGCGTTGACGATGAAGCCGGCCCGGTCGCCGCACTCCACCGGGTGCTTGCGGACCTTGGCGGTCAGCGCCAGCACGGTCGCGGTGACGTCCGGCGCGGTCAGCACGGTGGAGACCACCTCGACCAGCTTCATGGCCGGGGCCGGGTTGAAGAAGTGCATGCCGATCACGTCCTGCGGCCGCGAGGTGGCGGTCGCGCAGCTGATCACCGGCAGCGAGGAGGTGGTGGTGGCGAGCACCGCGCCCGGCTTGACGATCTTGTCCAGGGTGGCGAACAGCTCGCGCTTGATCCCCAGGTCCTCGGCCACCGCCTCGACCACCAGGTCGACGTCGGCCAGCTCGGCGTACTGGCCGACCGGGGTGACCAGCGCCAGCGCGGCGTCCCGCTGCTCGGCGGACATCCGGCCCTTGGCGACCGAGCGCTCCAGGGACCGGGCCAGCTGCGCCTTCGCGCGGTCGGCCTTCTCCTGGCTGCGGGCGGCCAGCAGCACCGGGTGCCCGGCCTTGGCGAACACCTCGGCGATGCCGGTCGCCATGGTGCCCGAGCCGCAGACGCCGACGGTCCGGACCTCGCGGCCCGGCACCTTCGGCAGGGCCGGACCGGTCGCCGCGTCCACGGCCCTGGACGAGCCCGGCGCCTCGTAGGTGTAGAAGCCGCGGCCGGACTTGCGGCCCAGCAGCCCGGCCGAGACCAGCTGACCGAGGATCGGGGCGGGGGCGTGCAGGCGGTCCCGCGACTGCTCGTACATCGCCTCCAGGACGGTGCGCGCGGTGTCGACGCCGATCAGGTCGAGCAGCGCCAGCGGGCCCATCGGCAGGCCGCAGCCGAGCCGCATCGCGGCGTCGATGTCCTCCCGCGAGGCGTACTTGGACTCGTACATCGCGGCGGCCTGGTTCAGGTACGCGAACAGCAGGCCGTTCACCACGAACCCGGCCCGGTCGCCGGCTGCCACCGGCTCCTTGCCGAGGTCGCGGGCGAAGGCGGCGGCGTCCTCGGCGGTCTGCGGGGAGGTCAGCACGGTGCGGACCACCTCGACCAGCTTCATGGTGTGCACCGGGTTGAAGAAGTGCAGGCCCAGCACCCGCTCCGGACGGGCGGTCGCGGCGGCGATCCGGGTCACCGAGAGCGCGGTGGTGCCGGTGGCCAGCACGGTCGTCTCCGGGCAGATCCGGTCCAGCTCGGCGAAGACCTCCCGCTTCAGCTCCAGCTGCTCGGGCACCTCCTCGATCACCAGGTCCGCGCCGGCGGCGGCCGCCAGCTCGTGCCCGACGGAGATCCGGGCCAGCAGCCCGCTGCGCTCCTCGGCGGTGAGCCGCTCCCGGTCGACCGCGTGCGCGGTCGCCTCCTCGATCCGGGCCAGTGCCCGGGCGGCGGAGTCCTCGGTGGCCTCGATGCCGATCACCCGGCGGCCGCTCTTGGCGACGGCCACCGCGACGCCGGCACCCATCGTGCCGAGGCCGACGACGGCGACGGTCGGGAAGGGACGCTCCATCTGTCCTGACTCCTAGTCATGAAGGGCCCGCGCGTGCTCCGGCGGGCACGCCGCCGCGCCCGTACGCCGGGGGCGGCCGCCGCCGGAGGAGGGTTCACGCGCGGGGGCTTGGGGAGATGACGGGGTGCGGCCCACCCGGGCAGCGGCCGGTCCGCTCCGGCCGAACTGCGGGTGTGCCGTGGTACTCAGGCGCTCGAAGGTGAAGGAAGCGGCTCTGATGCGAGGGAAACCCGGCCGGCCGCGGTTCGCGGCACCGGCCGGTGAAAGCGCACCGCGCGAGCGCCGCAGACACGGCGACCGCAGGCTCCCGCCGGTGCGGCTCCCGAAGCCCGGCGGTGGTGCGTCCGGCCACTGTAGCGAAGCTACTCGCCGGTAGGAAGAGGGCGTGGGCGGAAAACCGTTCGGGCGCGCGGGCCGCTGCCCGCTAGGGTGATCGACGCGGGGGCGGCTCCGCGGCGTGCTTCCTTCTCTCATCTTTCACATGACCGAGTGCGCCCACTCTCCGCCCCCGCTTTGTCGTATCCGACGGGGGAAGAGCTGTGAAGAAGCCGAGCGTCGCGGCGCCCGAACACGGGCTGGACGCCTACCTGCTGCGCCGCCACGGGACGGTCCCGGTCGAGGGCGGGGCCGCGCCCGCGGAACCGGACCCCTGGACGGCCGAGGGCCTGATCGCCCTGGAGGCCGACCTGGCCCGGCGCGGACACGTCCTGACCCGCGACCTGCACGCCGCCCTCGGACGGCTGCGCCCGGCCGCGCTGGCCGAGACCGGCACGCGCCTGCTGGCACGGATCGACGCGACGCTCGGCGCCGACCGCCGCCACCAGCCGCTGTTCCGCCGCTTCCCCGAGGGCGTGCCCTCCCGCGCACGGGCCGACTACTCGGCGGCCGTCCGCGGCTACCTCCTCTGCCAGGCGAGCCAGATCTGCCTCTGCTGCGGGCGCAGCAGCCTGGAGGCCGGGATCGGCGCGCTCGCCCCCTGCGCGCACCTGCTGTGCGGCGACTGCCACGACGACCTCGTCGAGCCCTCCGGCGACGCCCGCTGCCCGGTCTGCCGCACCCCGCTGGACCGGCAGCGCCGCCTCGCGCCCGACACCCGGGGCGCCCGGCACGCCGCCCGCGCCCTCCAGCCCGGCAGCACCCTGCGGCCGCTGCGCCTGGCCGAGGCCGGCGACCGGGCCGAACTCGCCGGCACCGCGCTCGCCGCCCTGCTCGCCCGGCGGACCCCGCTGGACCCGCAGGACCGCGAGGACCTGGCCCTGCTGCTCGACCACGCCCCGGCCGACCCGGCCGCCTGGCTGCCCGCCGAGATCCCCGTCCGGGAGAGCCGCGCCACCGTGCTGGCCGCGCTGCTGCGCCGCGACCCGGAGCACACCCGACCGCTGCTCGCCGCCCACCTCACCACCGCCACCGACGTGCTGCGGCTGATCTGGGCGTGGTCCGGCGCCGAACCCGACCTGCTGCCGGAGACCGCCCGCACCCTGCGGCTGCGGGGCCTGCCCCGCCCGCTGCGCCGCGAACTGCTCGCCGTCCTGGACGCGTTCCCGGTCGGCACCCTCGCCGAGGACCTGCGCCGCCACCGCCAGCCCTGGCTGCGGGCCGGCGAACTGCTGCACCCGTACGAGCACCGCGCCCGCTTCCCGTACGCGGCGGCCGCCTTCGCCGTCGTCCGGCAGAGCGACCTCGACCTGCACGGCCTCGGCCCGCACCTGCGCGAGGCCCCCGCCCCGCTACGGGTGCGCGAGACGCCCGCCGGTCACACCCGGCTGACCGTCGAGACCTTCGCCGCCCGGGTCGAGCACGCCCTCGAACAGGGCGACCTGCCCGCCGCCGTGCGCCTGCTGGCCCGCCGACCCGGCGAACTGGTGCGCCGACTGCACCACCTGCTGCGGGTGCACGCCACCTGGTCCCCCGGCGCGCCCCTGCCCGCCGAACTCGCCGACGCGCTGCCGGCCGCGCTGCGCGCGGTCGCCCCCGGCCCGCTGCTCGGCGCGTACGGACGGCTGCGCGCGCCGCGCGGGATCGGCGAGCAGCGGCTGTACTTCCCGCGCGGCCGGGTCGCCTCGGCGCACGTCCGCCGCGACTGGGGCAAGCCCGTCCCGGCCGGGCTGAGCGCGCCGGTCTGCGCCCTGATCGAGGCCGAACTGCTGCGCCGGGCCGGGCAGTCCGAGCGCTACGACGTGGCCGTGCTGGACGCCGGGCTGGCCGATCTGGTGGTCCCGTTCGCCGAACGGGCCAGCGCCAAGACCCTGGTCGCCGTGCCGCGCGGCAGCGTGCAGCGGCTCCCGCACGGGCAGCACCTGCGGCTGTTCGTGCACTGGACGCAGCGCCCGCCGCAGCGGGTGGACCTCGACCTGTCGGTCGCCTTCTACGACGAGGAATGGCAGTTCACCGGCCTGTGCGACTACACCCGGCTGGTGCTCGGCCCGCGCGCCGCCGTGCACTCCGGGGACTTCACCACCGCCCCGCCGCCGCACGGCGCCACCGAGTTCGTCGACCTCGACCTGCAGGCGCTGGGCAAGGTCCGCGCCCGGTACGCCGTGGTGGTGGTGTTCAGCTACAACGACATCCCCTTCGAGGACCTCGCCGACGCGTTCGCCGGCTTCATGACCCTGACCCCCTCCGAGGCGGCCCGGAACCGCACGGGCGCCTTCCACCCCAGGAGCGTCCGCCAGCGGCTGGACCTCGCCGGGGACGCCAGGATCTGCGTCCCGATGATCGTCGACCTGCACACCCGCAGCCACACCTGGACCGACCTCAACGTCGGCGCCGCTTCCGGGTTCCACAACCTCTTCCGGCACCACGCCGAGATCGGCACGCTGGCCGAGGCCGTGACCACCCACTTCGCCACCGGCACCCGGGCCACCCTGTGGGACCTCGGCTGCGCCGCCGCCGCGGCCGCCAGCGACGAGGTGTGGGTGCGCGACCGCACCGGCCTCGGGCTGGGGCGCTACCACCGGGGCGCGGACGAGCCGGTGGCGGCCTTCGCCGAGCGGCTGCGCGGGTGGTACGAGAGCGACAACCACACCGAGCAGCCGGCCGACGACACCGCCCGGCTGATCGCCGAACGCCTCGGCGGCTCACGGGCGTTCGCGGCCCTGGTGCACGCCGACGTGCCCGTCCCGGAGGGCGCCGGCGGGACGCTGTACCGGCTCTACCCGGGCCGGCTGGACGCCGCGCCGGACACGCTGGAGCGGATCACCGCAGGGGAGCTGGTGGCCCGGTTCGCCCCGAACGGGTGAACGGGTGGACGGGCTTCCGTTTGGACCACCCGATAGGGGAGTTACGGAAGCCCGACCGGCGGGGCAGCATGGTGACATGACCATCGGAACCGCCACCGCAGGCCCCACCGCGCCCGGCGCCGCCCAGCCCTCCGGTGCCGATCCGTTCGGCCCCGCCGGCTCCGCGGCCGCCGTGGGGCTGCCCCCGCGCGCCGAGCGGGCCGAGCGCGCCCAGCAGGCGGCCGACCGGCTGCGCACCGCCGCCGTGGAGGCGGTGGCCGTCACCTGGGTGGACAACGCGGGCGTCACCCGGGTCAAGGCCGTGCCGCTCGGCGGTCTGACGCACGCCGCGCAGTGGGGCGTCGGTACCGCGCCCTGCTTCGACGTGTTCCTCGCCGACGACGCGATCACCACCAGCCCGATCATCGGCGGCCCCACCGGGGACCTCAGGCTCTACCCCGACGTGGAGCGGATCGTCCCGCTGGCGGCCCAGCCCGGCTGGGCCTGGGCCCCGGGGGACAGGTACACCCAGAGCGGCGCCCCGCACCCCGGCTGCCAGCGGCTGTTCGCCCGCCGGGCGCAGGCCGCGGCGGCCGGGCGCGGGCTGAGCCTCAAGGCCGGCATCGAGATCGAGTGGGTGGTCGCCCTCGCCGGTTCCCCGCAGGAGGCGCCGCAGTACCCGACGCACGGCCCCGCGTACGGGATGCACCGGCTCACCGACCTCTCCGACTACCTGCGCGACGTCCTGCGCGCCCTCGGCGAGCAGGGCCTGGACGTCCTGCAGATCCACCCCGAGTACTCCCCGGGCCAGTTCGAGGTCTCGGTGGCCCCCGAGGGCCCGGTCGGCGCCGCGGACACCTCCGTCCTGGTCCGGCACACCGTCCGGGCCGTCTCCGCCAGGCACGGCCTGCGGGTCTCCTTCGCGCCGGTGGTCGAGGCGGGCGCGGTCGGCAACGGCGGGCACCTCCACCTCAGCCTCTGGCGGGACGGGCAGAACCTCGGGCACGGCGGCCCAGGCCCGCACGGGCTGACGGCCGAGGCCGAGGGCTTCCTCGCCGGGGTGCTCGACGCGTTGCCCGAACTGCTGGTGCTGGGCTGCTCCAGCCCCGCCGGGTACCTGCGGCTGGTGCCCTCGCACTGGGCCGGCGCGTACCAGTGCTGGGGCCTGGAGAACCGCGAGGCCGCGCTGCGGCTGGTGACCGGCTCCACCGGGGAGCGGGCCGCCGCCGCCAACGCCGAGGTCAAGTGCTTCGACGCCAGCGCCAACCCGTACCTGGCGGTCGGCGCGGTGATCGCGGCCGGCCTCGCCGGGCTGGACCAACGCCGGGCCCTGCCACCGGAGTTCACCGGGGACCCGGCGGCCGCCGAGCCCGGTACGGTGCCCAGGCTGCCGCAGGCTCCGGCCGAGGCGCTGGCCGCGTACGAGCGCTCGGCGGTGCTGCGCGAGGCGCTCGGCGAGCCGCTGTACCAGGCGGTGCTGGCGGTGCGCCGGGCGGAGGCCGAGCAGTACGCCACCGCCACGCCCGAGGAGGTGGCCGCGGCCACCCGCTGGCGGTACTGACCGGTGGCCCGGCCGCGGCCCGCACCGTCCGCAGCGGCGCCCGCGCTGGTCGACCACCACTGCCACAGCGTGGTGGCCGCCGACCTCTCCGACGACGCCCTGGCCGGGCTGCTCACCGAGTCCGACCGTCCGCCCGCGCCCGGCTGCTCGCCCTTCGACAGCGCGCTCGGCCTCGCCGTGCGGCGCTGGTGCCCGCCCGCGCTCGGCCTTCCGGCGCACGCCCCGGCTGCCGAGTACCTGGCCCGGCGGCGCGAGTTGGGCGCCGCCGGGGCGACCGGCCGGCTGCTCGCCGCAGCCGGGCTGGACACCTGCCTGGTGGACACCGGGCTGACCGAGGCCGCGGGCCTGCCGCTGCTGCCGCCGGCCGAACTGGCCGCGGCCGCCGGGGCGTCGGTGCGCGAGGTGGTCCGGCTGGAGTCCGTCGCCGAGGCGGTGGCCTCCGGTGCCGAGGACTGGCCGTCGGCCGTCGCCGAGGCGCTGGCGGCCGCCGCCGGCGGGGCCGTCGCGGTGAAGTCCGTGCTCGCCTACCGGCACGGCCTGGCCGCCCCGGCCGAACGGCCCGCCCGCCGGGCCGTGGTGGCCGCGGCCGGCGCCCGGCTGCGCGGCGGGTCCGGGCGGCTCACCGACCCGGTCCTGCTGCACCACCTGCTCTGGACGGCCGTGGACGTCTGCGCCGAGCTCGGCCTGCCGATCCAGCTCCACACCGGCTTCGGGGACCCGGACCTCACCCTGCACCGGGCCGACCCGTCCCTGCTGACGGACTTCGTGCGCGCCGCCGAGCCCAGCGGTGTCCCGCTGGTGCTGCTGCACTGCTACCCGTACCACCGTCAAGCCGCCTGGCTGGCCCAGGCCTTTCCGACAGTCTTCACCGACCTGGGGCTGACGGCTTCCTACACCGGCCCGCAGGTGGCATCGGTGCTGGGCGAGATGCTGGAACTGGCGCCGTTCGGCAAATTGCTGTTCTCCACGGACGCTTACGGGCTACCCGAACTTTTCTTGGTGGGCACCTGTCAGTTCCGGCACGGACTGGCCGTGTTGCTGGATCGTTGGCGGGCGGACGGTGCCTGTTCCGCCGCCGACGCGCAGCGGCTGACGTGCTCGGTCGCCGCCGACAACGCCCGTCGGCTGTACGCCCTGTAGCTGCGCCGCGGCCGTGCGGGCCCGGGGCCCGGCCACCGTTATCGGGGCAAAGGAAGCACGTCGGCGAACCATCACTTTTTAACAATCTTGGCCCCTGTTTCCCTTGTTGACCTGCGGACTCCTAACATCCGTTGCTGGTCTAGATGTGACGATTAGATGACTACCTCTTGCGCATCTCATCGAATATTCATTAGCGTCCGGTCATTCCCAGTGCACCTGCCAACCGCAGCTGCCGCATGACGACTCGGGAGGGCCACCCCCAATGAGAGTTTCTCGGATCAGCCGGACCCGGTACGCGGCGGTGGGCCTCGTGCTCGCCACTGCCGGCGCCCTCGCGCTCCCGGCCGGCACCGCCGTCGCGGCCCCCACGGCCGACCCGACGACCGGTCCGCTGCTCAGCTACGTCGTCAACACCAAGGCCAACCACGGCCAGGTGCAGAAGGTCGAACAGGCCGTCAAGAGCCTCGGCGGCACGGTGGTCTACTCGTACGAGCAGATCGGCGTCGTCATCGCCCGCTCGACCGACACCAAGTTCGCCGAGAAGCTGCGCCTGGCCAAGGGCGTCGACTCCGTCGGTGCCAGCCGCACCAAGGGCATCACGGCTGCCGACCGCGAGAAGGCCGAGGTCGTCGCCGAGCCCACCGCCGCCGCGGCCGCCCCCGGTCAGGAGCCGCTTGAGGCCAACCAGTGGGACATGCGCCAGATCGGTGTCGACAAGGCGCACAAGCTCTCCCTGGGCAGCCGCAACGTCACCGTCGGCGTGCTGGACTCCGGCATCGACGGCACCCACGAGGACCTGGCCGCCAACGTGGACGCCTCGCAGTCGGTCTCCTGCATCGACGGCGGCAAGCCGAACACCGACTGGAAGGCCTGGCAGCCGGGCGTCGACGGTGACCACGGCACCCACGTGGCCGGCACCATCGCCGCCGCCAAGAACGGCAAGGGCATCGTCGGCATCGCCCCGAACGTCAAGCTGGCCGCGGTCAAGGTCGTGGACGACGGCGGGTTCATCTACCCGGAGTACGCGATCTGCGGCTTCGTGTGGGCCGGTGAGCACCAGTTCAAGGTGACCAACAACAGCTACTACATCGACCCGTGGATGTTCAACTGCCCGAACGACAAGGACCAGGCGGCCATCACCGCCGCCGTCCGCAAGGCCGTCGCGTTCTCGCAGCGCAAGGGCGTCCTCAACGTCGCCGCGGCGGGCAACGAGAACATCGACCTGGCGCACAAGACCACTGACGTCTCCAGCCCGGACGACACCACCCCCGGCACCCGTCCGGTCACCAACGACTGCCTGTCGCTGCCGACCGAGCTCCCGGGCGTCCTGGCCGTCTCCTCGGTGGGCGTCAACGGCGACAAGTCGTACTACTCCAGCTACGGCAAGGGCGTCGTGACCGTCGCCGCGCCGGGTGGCGACGCCCGCTACCAGATCCCGAACACCCCGGACAAGAACGGCCGCATCCTGTCCACCCTCCCCGGTGGCAAGTACGGCTACATGCAGGGCACGTCGATGGCCTCGCCGCACGCCACCGGTGTGGTCGCCCTGCTCGCCAGCACCTTCCCGTGGGCCAGCGCGGACGAGCTGACCGAGATGCTGACCAGCCAGGCCGAGTCCCACGCCTGCCCGACCGGCGACTGGAACCCGGGCGGCGCCGGCCAGTGGAAGGCCACCTGTGAGGGCGGCGCCGACGACAACGGCTTCTACGGCGCGGGCATCATCAACGCCGAGAAGGCGGTCCAGTGGTGGCGCTGAAGCGCTGAAGCGCTCAGGCGCTGACCGCGACGACACCTGATCGCCGAGCCGGGGAGCGGGGCCACACGGGCCCCGCTCCCCGGTCGCGTTTGAGTAGCCGTACTCAGGCCTTCGCCTCCCCCGCCGCCGAGGATGGGTCCGTACCCGACGGAGTCACCACAGGAGTTGAGCGGCATGGCGCAGACCGTCCCCGGCCGACAGGCCCTTCCCGGCAAGCGGAACCGGCTCGCGCTGGCCCTGGGCGTGGGCGAACTGCTGCTCGCCGCACCGATGCTGGCCACGGTCGCGGCCGGCGGCCTGGTGGTCGCCGTGATGGGCCTGGCCGCCGGTGGGTCGGCGGTCGCGGTGCTGCTCCTCGCCCTGCTGCTCGCCGCCGGCCCGCTGCTCGGCCTGGGCCTCGGGTTCCTGGTCGCCCGGCTGCAGCGGCTGCCCCGGGACGTCGCGTTCCCGGTGGTCGGCTTCGGCCTGCTGCTCGGAACGGCGGTCGAGTACTTCGGCTGGATCCGTCCCGCGATGGGCTGACCCGCTGCCGCCCCCCGATCGGCGGCCGGCTCAGCCCTCGTCGAAGTGGTGCTCCCAGACCGTCTCCACCGACGGCTTGCCGTGCAGGTCCGGCACCTGCTGCAGCCAGGCCGGCCGCCCGGCCCTGGTCCGGGCCGCCTGCCGCCGCTCGGCCTCGCGCAGTTGCTCGGGCGTGGCGAAGCCCTCCGGCAGCCACTCCCCGGAGAGCACCACCCGGGCGGCCAGGTGGGTGACGTACGCGTGCCGGACGGCGTCCGCCGAGTCGAAGCCGGGCTCGCCGGCCAGCCACTCGTCCGGGACCAGGGCCAGCACGTCCTCCAGCAGCGGCACGGTGACCAGCGGACCGAGCTCCTCGTCGGCCAGCCGGACGTCCGGGGCCGAGCCGCCGAGCGCGTGCGCGCTGAGGTCGTACCGCTTGCCGACGGACGCCTCGGCGCCCGCCCAGCGGTGGTGGAAGATCAGCGCGGCGCCGTTGTCGATCAGCCAGAGTCGCCCGTGCCAGACCACCAGGTTGGGGTTGTGCACGGTGCGGTCGACGTTGCCGGTGAGCGCGTCCAGCCAGACCACCCGGCCGGCCTCGACGGAGTCCACCGCGATCATCCCCGGGCGGAAGTCCCGCGCCCCGGGCAGCAGGTCCATCCCCAGGTTGAGTCCCGCGCTGGCCTTGAGCATGTCCTGGATCTCGGTGTCCGGCTCGTCCGCGGCGACGGCCGGGTCGAAGTCCACCAGCCGCAGCTCCGGCACCCGCAGGCCCAGCCGCCGGGCCAGCTCGCCGACGATCACCTCGGCGATCAGCGCCTTGCGGCCCTGCGCGGCCCCGGTGAACTTGACCACGTACGTTCCCAGGTCGTCGGTCTCCACCACACCGGGAACGGAGCCGCCGGCGCGCAGCGGGTCGACGTAGCGCACTGCAGTCACCAGATCGAGCACACCGGCCACCCTAATTCGTTGACGGCGGATCGGTGTAGCCAGGGGCTGCGGCCGGTCCGTTCGAATGCCGGGGCCGTCAGGCCCCGGGGACGGACCGGCGCGCGACACCGCGGCCCCGGCCTGCCCGGGTGTCGGTGCGGGGCGGCAGACTGCGCGCATGAGCGACATCCCACACGCCTCCCACCGGCAACTCGGCCTGACCTGGGTCGGGTCCATGGGGGGACCGCTGGTCGTCGTCCCGGTGTCCGCGCTGCACCGGTGGGGCGGATGCACTCCGGAGGGTGTGATCGTCGGCGGCACCGACCGGCCGGACGACTACGACCGGGCTTGCGCGGTCGAGGGTTCCGCCGAGGTGATCGGCCTGGGCGGTGGCACCGCATCCGCTCTGGTGCTGGGTGACGAGCCCGCCGCCACTTGCTACCTGTCCGAGCGGAAGAGCTTCCTGCGGTGGTTCGCCGCCGACTCCGACGTCGAACTGCTCGCCGCTGCCGAGGTCGCGCTGGACGACCCGTCGACGCCGTGGGAGGAGTGCGGGGTCTGGGAAACCGACGGACCGGCAGTCCTCATGGACTCGGCCGAGGCCGGCAGCGACCTCGGCGTGCCCTACCCCACCGGCGGGGGACAGCCGGACGAGGCCCCGGTCCCCCTGCCCGCAGGACGCTGGAGGGTCCGCGCGTTCTGCGAGAACGCCGACTCCCACCGGCTCGGCGTGGTCCAGCTCCTTCCCGAGTCCGGTCCGCAGCCGCCCGCACCCTGACACGGGCGACAGCCCGAGGATTCGAACGTCGGGTCCGTGCCCGGAACGGCCGGCTCGACCGCTCGGCACCGTGAGGTGTCCATCCCGCCGCGTCACGGGCGTGACCCTGTGATTGGCTTGCCGGTGAGAGCGCTACCACCACACGAGGAGAGCAAGGTCATGGGACAGGTGCAGGCCACCACCGAGCGGGTCTACGACGCGGCCCCCGAGCGGGTGTACGAGGTGCTGGCCGACTACCAGGTGACCCGCCCGAAGCTGCTGCCCGCGCAGTACAGCGAGTACGAGGTCCGGGTCGGCGGCACCGGCGCCGGCACCCAGGTGCACTGGAAGCTGCAGGCCACCGAGAAGCGGGTGCGCGACTGCCTCTTCACCGTGTCGGCGCCGAAGCCCGACCAGCTGGTGGAGAAGGACGCCAACTCCAGCATGGTGATCACCTGGACCGTCGCCGCGGCCGGCGAGGGCCGCAGCAAGGTCACCGTGACCGCCACCTGGCAGGGCGCGACCGGCATCGGCGGCTTCTTCGAGCGCACCTTCGCCCCGAAGGGCCTGAACCGGATCCACGACGAGGTGCTGGCCAACCTGGCCGCCGAGGTCCGCTGAGGACCGCCGAGGTCCGCCGAGGTCCGTCGGGGCCGGTCGAGCCCCGCTGAGGTCCGCCGAGCGTCGCTGAGGTCCGCCGAAGCCGGCCGGGGCCCGCCGGGCGGCGCGCCGGAATTCGACGGCAGCGCGATTCGAGCGCGTAAATCCACCGATGCACGTGAATCGCGTGGGAATTCGAGCGGCTCGGCCACCCGTACGACGCGAAAGCCGTACGGGTGGCCGAACCGCCACCTCCGGGTGACGAGGGCCGCCCGGCACGGGGGAGCCACCCTAGGCTCGCCGCCGTGCATATGACGATCCTTCACATTTCGCAACCGGTGGACGGCGGGGTCGCCCGCGTCGTCACCGACCTGGTCCGGGGGCAGCGCGAGGCCGGCCACCGGGTGCTGGTCGCCTGTCCGCGCGGCGGGCGGCTGGCCGAGGAGGCCGCCGCGGTGGGCGCGCTGGTCCAGGACTGGCCCGCCGGGCGCTCGCCGGGCCCGGGCACCGCCGCCGAGGCCTGGCGGCTGCGCCGGATCGTCCGCGCGGCCGCGCCCGACGTGGTCCACCTGCACAGCGCCAAGGCCGGACTGGCCGGCCGGCTGGCGGTGCGCGGCGCCGTCCCGACCGTCTTCCAGCCGCACGCCTGGTCCTTCGCCGCCGTGGACGGCGCGCTGGCCGCCGCCACCCTGCGCTGGGAACGCTTCGCCACCCGTTGGGCGCACCGGCTGCTGTGCGTCAGCGTCCAGGAGCGGGCCGACGGCGTGGCCGCCGGGGTGCACGCCGACTGGGCGGTGGTGCCCAACGGCGTGGACGTCCGGCACTACGCGCCCACCGACCGCCGGGCCGCCCGGATCGCGCTCGGCCTGGACCTGGACGCCCCGCTGGCGGTCTGCGTGGGGCGGCTGTGCCGGCAGAAGGGCCAGGACGTGCTGCTGGCGGCCTGGCCGGAGGTGCTGCGCCGGGTGCCGCAGGCCCGGCTGGCGCTGGTCGGCGGCGGGCCGGAGGAGCAGCGGGTGGCGGAGCTGGTCCGGGAGACCGTCGAGCCCGCCCGGGTGCGGCTGGTGGGGGACGTGGCGGACCCGCGCCCGTGGCTGGCTGCGGCCGACCTGGTGGTGCTGCCCTCGCGCTGGGAGGGGATGGCGCTGGCCCCGCTGGAGGCGATGGCGGCCGCCCGTCCGGTGCTGCTGACCGACGTGCCGGGTGCGCGGGAGTGCCTGCCGGCGGCGGAGCGGGAGCACGCGGTGGTCCCGCCCGAGGACGTGCCGGCCCTCGCCACCCGAATGGCGGAAGCGCTGTCCGATTCGATCGAGTGCGAGCGACGCGGCGCGCGACTGCGCGAGCACGTCGTCGCGAGGCACGACGTGCGCACCGTGGTCGAACAGGTGGACGTCCTCTACCGCCATCTGCTGGGTGCCGGGCCGGTCGCCGGGCGCCGCCGGGCCCGTGTCCCAGAGCGGATCTGATCGTTTCACAAGCCGTGAATGCCCGCTGGTCCGGCGCCGGCGTATTCGCACCCTCAACCGGATAAGGGCGAGGCGTCAAATCCGAATTACCTATTAATGGGCGGCTGGAATGAAACGGCAAGTCAACTTCCAGCCCACCGCGCCAGGTTCGGTATTGTCGGATTTTGCCTGCTTCGTTCGGATTCCATGCGGGGAATTCACGGCTGAGCCCCTCGCGACCGAGTCCGGTGCGACCCGCCCCTCCGCGATCGGCCTCGCCGCGGGAGAGCCGAAAGCCACCGGCGGCAGCAGGTGCTGTCAGGACCGCGCCCACCAGGCCGGGACGGCCGCCCCGCGCAAACCGGTGCCGGGGCGCCGTCACCCCGGGCACACAGCAGGGGAGATCGTGCGCTGATGACCATTGACCATGACAGCGTGCCGCGATCCGGCGGGCCCCTGTCCGGCCCCCGCCGGCCGGGTACCGGACTGCTCGACCGCCCGGTGGGGGCGGCCCGCAGCCGGACGGTCCCGGCGCCGCACCGGCACCGCGGGACGGTCCGCAACCGGCTGGCCCTGCCGCTCGCCCTGGTCCAGGCCGACACCATCGCGCTGTGCTCCGCCGGCGGCATCGCCAACCGCGCCATCGACCCGGGCGCCCCGCTCGACCCCCTGCTCGGCGTGCCCGCCGTCCTGCCCCTGCTGATCCTGCTCAACCTGGTCGGCGGCCTCTACCGGGCCCGGCTCACCCTGTCCGTCCTGGACGAACTGCCCGCGCTGGCCGCCCGGGCGGTGGTCGCCACCGCCTTCGCCGTCACCCTGTCCGGCTGCCTGGGCGGCCGCTGGCCCGACTACGGCCCGGCCACCCCGGCCCGCCTCACCGTCCTGCTCGGCACCCAACTGCTGGTCGCCGCCATCGGCCGCGCCGTCCTCTACCACCTCGTCCGGCGGATCCGCCGCAGCCGCCCCAACCCGGTCCTGGTGCTCGGCGCCGGCGGGCTCGGCCGGCGGGTCGCCGCCGCCCTCCGCGAGCACGCCGAGTACGGGATGCGCCCGGTCGGCTTCCTCGACGCCGACCCGCCGCTGCTGGCCGGTGACACCGACCCGCCCGTCCTCGGCGGCCGCGAGGTGCTGGAGCGCGAGGTGCGCCGGCACCGGATCCAGCACGTGATCGCCACCGCCGGCGCCGCCGACGAGGCCGAGACCGCCGCCGCCCTGCGGGACGCCGCCCGGCTCGGCTGCCAGATCTGGCTGGTGCCCGCGCTGCGCGAGTTCGGCGCGCTGCCCACCGCCCCGATCGCCGGCGGCGACCACCTGTGGGGCTTCCCCTGCCTGCGGGTCGCCGGCCCGGCGATGCGCCGGCCCGGCTGGGCCGCCAAACGCGCCCTGGACATCACCGCCGCCGCGTTCGGCCTGCTGCTGCTCGCCCCCGTCCTCGCGCTCTGCGCCCTCGCCGTCCGCTTCGACACCGGCCCGGGCGTGCTGTTCCGCCAGCAGCGCACCGGGCTGGACGGCCGGGTCTTCACCGTCCTCAAGTTCCGCACCCTGCGCCCGAGCAACGAGCACGAGTCCGCGACCCGCTGGAACATCTCGCAGGACCACCGGATGGGCGCCGTCGGCCGGCTGCTGCGCAAGAGCTCGCTGGACGAGCTGCCGCAGCTGTGGAACGTGCTGCGCGGCGACATGAGCCTGGTCGGCCCGCGCCCCGAACGCCCGTACTTCGTGATGCGCTTCGGCCAGGCCTACCCCGAGTACGCCGACCGCCACCGCGTCCCGGTCGGCCTCACCGGCCTGGCCCAGGTCAACGGCCTGCGCGGGGACACCTCCATCGAGGACCGCGCCCGGTTCGACAACCGTTACATCGAGAGCTGGAGCCTCTGGCAGGACGTCAAGATCCTGTGCCGCACCGCGGCCCTGATGCTCCACCCGGACGGGAGCTGACCCCCGTGGCCCTGACCCTGCCCGCCGTCCCGCGTCCCGTCTTACGGAAGGCGCTGCCCGCACTCGCCGACCGGCCCAGCCTGCTCGCCGCGGCCACCGTCCTGCTGGTCTGCGTGCCGACCGGCGAGAAGGACGTCACCGCCGCCGTCCACATCACTGCCGCCGACCTCGCCTCGCTGGCCCTGGTCGCTCTCACCGCGGTGGACCTGCTGCGCGGACGGCTGCCCGCCGTCGACCGGAGCACCGGAGCGCTGTTCGCCGGGATCGTGGTCGCCGCCGCCGTCGCCACCGTGGGCTCGATCGACCCGGCCACCAGCGTCACCGGCTTCGTCCGGCTGGTCCAGGTCTTCGTGCTGGTGCCCGCCGCGGTGCTCTGCTCGCTGCGCGACCGCACCGACCAGCGACTGGTCCTCGGCTCCTTCGTCCTCGCGGCGCTGATCCAGGGCGTGGTCGGCGCGAAGCAGTACCTCACCCACACCGGCGCCTCCTACACCGGCCAGCCGATCCGGGCCGTCGGCACCTTCGGTGCGCTGGACGTCATGGCGATGTCCACGGTGGTCAGCTTCGGGCTGCTCGCCGCCCTCGCGCTGGCGCTGGGCGAGCGCCGGCCCGGCGGCGACGCCCGGCTGCGGCGGTCGATGTTCGCCGCCGCCGCCTTCCTCGCCTTCCCGCTCGCCGTCTCGTTCAGCCGCGGCAGCTGGATCGCCACCGGCGCCGCCGCCACCGTGCTGCTGCTGCGCGCCGACGCCCGGCTGGCCGTGCGCAGCGCCGTCCTCGGCCTGGCCGCCGCGGTCGTCCTGGTCGGCGGCCTCGGCCTCGGCGGCTCCGGCGTCACCAAGCGGCTCAGCTCGATCGGCTCCGTCTCCGCCGCGCCCGACCAGTCCGTCTCCGACCGCTACGACCTGTGGGCCACCGCCGGGCGGATCTGGCAGGACCACCCCGTCCACGGCGCCGGGCCCAAGGCCTTCCAGCAACTGCGCGACAGCCACGCCCCGTTGCGGCTGTCCTCCGGCAGCGACGCCGCCGACCCCACCATCGGCTTCCAGCGCGAACCGCTGCTCTCCCCGCACAACATGTACTTCCTGGCCCTCAGCGAGCAGGGCCTGATCGGCATCACCGCCTACGCCGCGCTCTTCCTCGGCCTCCTGCTCGGCTGCCTGCGCCGCTCCCGCGGCCTCGGCCTCGCGGCGCTCGCCCTGCTCACCTGGGTGCTGGTGGACTACCTGTACGCCGACATCGGCGGCACCACGACCGTGCTGACCTCCGTCGTCCTCGGCCTCGCCGCCCGCGCCGCGGCCCACCGCCCCCGGCCGGAGGGACACGCCGCCGACGGGGAGGCGGATCAGTGACCACCGACCGCCCGGCCGCCCTGGCCTCCACCCTCCCGGCCCCGCGCAGCGCGCCCGGCGAGCACCCGGCCGCCGTGCCCGGCCCGGCGCCCCGGGGCGGCTTCCTCGCCAGGGCCTTCGGGATCACCGCCCTGCTCAGCGCCGCCGGCTCCGGTCTCGGCCTGCTGCGCGACCTCCTGCTGGCCCGCTACTTCGGCGCCAACCAGGGCACCGACGCCTTCCTGGTCGCCTGGACCGTCCCCGAGACCGCCGCGCCGCTGCTGATCGAGGACGCCATGTCCTTCCTCATGGTGCCCGCCTTCGCCCTCGCCCTGGTGCTGCGCGAGGAGGACCCGGACGCCCCCGACCCGGTCCGCCAACTGGTCCGCGCCACCCTGCCCTGGCTACTGCTCGCGCTCAGCGGCCTCGCCCTGGCCACCGCCCTCGGCGCCCCGCAGCTGGTCGCGCTGCTCGCCCCCGGCCTGCCCGACCCCGGCCTCGCCGTCACCTGCACCCGGATCACCGCGATCACCGTGCTGCCCTTCGGCATCGCCGGCTACCTGGCCGCCGCGCTGCGCGCCCACCACCGCTTCACCGCCCCGGCCGGCATCTACGTCGTCTACAACCTCGGCATCCTGGCCGTGCTGCTCGGCTTCCACGCCTCGCTCGGCGTGCGCTCCGCGGCCCTCGGCGTCGCGGCCGGCAGCCTGCTGATGACCGGCCTGCTGGTCGGTCCGTTCCTGCGCCGGCTGCGCCAGGGCCAGCCCGGCGCCGGCCGCGCCCGCCGCCCGGGCAAGGCGCTGGTGCTGATGCCGCTCGCCCTGCTGCCGGTGGGCGCCTTCACCCTGACCCGGCAGTCGCAGGTGTTCGTCGAGCGCTACCTCGGCTCGGCGCTGCCGCCCGGCACCATCTCGCACCTCAACTACGCCGCCAAGGTCTCCCAACTCGCCATGACGGCGGGCATCCTGATCTGCACCGTCACCTTCCCGCTGGTCGCCCGGGCGCTCGCCGCCGGGGACCTCACGGCCGCCCGCGACCGGGTCGAGAAGGACCTCGGCCAGGCGGCGGCGGTCGTCCTGCTCGGCACCGCCTTCCTGATGGCCTGCGCCCCCTCCGTCGTCTCGCTGCTGTTCGAGCGCGGCGCGTTCGGCCCCCGCGACACCGCCGCCACCGCCGACGTCATCCGGGTCTACAGCTTCGGCCTGCCCGCCCAGGCACTGATCGGCGTGATGATCCGGCCGTACTTCTCGCTGCGCCCGGTGGTCCGCCGGGCCGGCGATCCCGGCACCGAGGACGGCCGCCGCCGGCTGCTGGACTGGTACCCGGCCGCCGCGATGGTGCTCGGCCTCGGCGTCACCGTCGCCACCGGCCTGCTCGCCACGCCCGGCTTCGGTGCGCTCGGACTCGCCGCCGGCAACGCGGCCGGCATCACCACCACCGCCGCGCTGCTGCTGCACGGCCTGGTGCTGCGCGGCATCCCGCTGCGCCTGCGCCGGGTGCTCGGCGGCCACGGCCGCCTGGTCGCCGCCGCCGGCGGCGCCACCGTGCTCGGCACCGCCGTCGCCGGACTGGCCGCCGACCCGCTGCTCTCCACCCTCCTCGGGGGCCTCACCGTGGCGTTGACCTTCGCCGCCCTCGGCACCGGCCTCGGTGCCAGCGAGGTGCGCGGCCCGGTCCTCGCCGCCGCCCGGGCCCTGAACCCGCCAACCCTCGCCGATGAAGGGAAGCGTCCCCATGGACAATGAACGGGGAACCGTCCGCTCGGCCCAGGCGGGCGTCGGCAACGCCCCGCCGCACCGGGCGCGACTGCCCAGGAGTCGTCACCCGGTCGGTGAACCGCCGATCCCCGGCTCCGCCTCGCCGTGGATCCTGATGTACCACTCGGTGGCGGTCGAGAAGGAGGACCCGTACCGGCTCACCGTCAGCCCCGAGCGGTTCGCCGAGCAGATCGCCTGGCTGCACCGGCGCGGGCGGCGCGGCGTCTCGGTCCGCGAGCTGATGCGGGCCCGCGCCCAGGGCCGGGACGACAAACTGGTCGGCCTCACCTTCGACGACGGCTACGCGGACTTCGCCCACTACGCCGTGCCGATCCTCCAGGCCTACGGCTTCACCGCCACCGCGTACGTGGTCGCCGACCTGCTCGGCCGCGCCAACGACTGGGACACCGAAGGCCCGCGCAAGAAGCTGCTCACCGTCCCGGAGGTCACCGAACTCGCCGCCGCCGGCTGGGAGATCGGCTCGCACGGCCTCGGCCACCAGGCGCTGCCCGGCCTGCCGGCCGAAGCCCTCGCGGTGCAGGCCCGGGACAGCCGGCGCCTGCTGGAGGAGGTGGTCGGCGGCCCGGTCACCGGCTTCTGCTACCCGTACGGAGCCGTCGACCTGCCCGCCGCCCTGGCCGTCCGCGACGCCGGGTACGACTACGCCTGCGCCATCGCGCACTCCCCGCTCACCGGCCGCTTCGCCCTGCCGCGCTGCTACGTCGGCGACCGCGACGGCGCCTGGCGACTGCGCGCCAAGAAGGGCCGGCACCGGTTGCGCGACGCCGTCACCGAGCTGCGCCGCGCGCGCGGCGAGCGGGAGAACACGGAGCGCCGGCCATGAGGGTGTTGCACATCGTCACCGGGCTCGCCTCCGGCGGTGCGGAGCGCCAACTCCACCTGCTGCTGAAGCACCTGCCCGCTCACCAGCAGTGCGAGGTGCTCGCCCTGACTAACCCCGGCGCGGTCGCCGCCGCCCTGCGCGCCGACGGCGTGACCGTCCACCACCTCGGCATGCGCGGCAACCGGGACCTCGGCGCGCTGCCCCGGCTGGTGCGGCTGGTCCGGGCCGGGCGCTACGACCTGGTGCACACCCACCTCTACCGGGCGCAGCTGTACGGCCGGCTGGCCGCGCGGCTGGCCGGGGTGCGCGCGGTGGTCTCCACCGAGCACTCGCTGCACGCCGGAGTGATCGAGGGCCGCCCGGTCACCCGGGGCGTCAAGGGCCTCTACCTGGCGGCCGAACGGCTCGGCAGCACCACCGTCGCGGTCTCCCGGCAGGTCGCCCAGACACTGCGCTCCTGGGGGGTGCCGCCGACCCGGATCGAGCTGATCCCCAACGGCATCGACACCGGCCGCTACCGCCTCCCGCCCGTCGACCGGGCCGCCACGCGCCGACGGCTGCGGGCCGAACTCGGCCTGCCGGAGACGAGCTGGGTGGTCGGCGGGGTGGGCAGGCTGGTCCCCGGCAAGCGCTTCGACGTGCTGGTCGAGGCGCTCGCCGGACTCGACCCGGCCACCCGGCTGGTGCTGGTCGGCGAGGGCCCGGAGCGTGCCGCGCTGGAGCGCAGGGCCGCCGAACTCGGCGTCCGGGAGCGGCTGGTGCTCACCGGCGAGCGCGACGACGTGCCGGAGCTGCTGGCCGCCGTGGACGTGCTGGCCGCGCCGTCCACCGCGGAGACCTTCGGCCTCGGCGTCCTGGAGGGCCTCGCGGCCGGGCTGCCGGTGCGGCACAGCGCCTGCCCGGCGCTCGACGAGCTGCCGCCCACCGCGGCCCCGCAGGCCCGCCGGATCCCGTCCGAGCCCGCCGCCTACGTCGCCGCGCTGCGCGACCTGCGGCACCTCGACGACCACACCCCCGACCCGCTGCCGAACCCGCCGGCCGTCGGTCACTACGACATCGCCCGGGTCGCCGCCGACCTGGGCGCCCTCTACGACCGGCTGGCCCGCGTCTGACCGCCCGCCACCGCCGGAACCACCGTCCCATCCCCAAGGAGCCACCCCCATGACCACACCGCGCCGAAGCGCCCGCCGCCTGGTCCGCCGCTGGTGGCCGGTGGCGCTCGCGGTTCCGCTGGGCGCCGCGGCCGGCGCCGGGTACGCCGTCGTCTCGCCCCCCTCGTACGCCACCAACGCCTACGTCCTCGTCGTCCCGCAGAACCCGGGGGAGGCGGCGACCGCGACCAACTTCGCCCAGGCGTACGGGCGGCTGGCGGGCCAGCCGCAGGTGCTCGCGGTGGCGGCCGCCGAGACCGGCCGCACCCGGGCCGAGCTGGAGGAGCTGGTGCACGGGACGACCTCCCCGGACGCGCCGATGATCGAGATCACCGGCACCGGGACGCGCGCCCAGGACGCCGCCCGGACGGCCGACGCGGTGGCCCGCTCGCTGGTCTCCTTCGCCAACACCAGCAGCAAGGACACCAACGTCCGGCTGGTGACGCTGGCCCCGGCCGCCGCGCCGGACAAGCCGACCACGCCCTCCGGCAAGCTGGACGTCGCGGTCGGCGGCGCGGCCGGGCTGCTGCTGGGCGCCCTGGTGATGATGACCCGCCGTCGGGACGGGGCCGCGGCACCGGACACCGCCGAGGGCGCCGAGGGCGCCGTACCGGCCGGGGTCCCGACGCCGCCGCGCCCGCGCACCGGGGAGCGGCCGGTCGAGGCCGCCCCGGGCGCGAAGGCCGACGCGGCGGGGGCGGGCCCGGCGGCAGCGGACGCGAAGGCCGGCCCGAAGGCGGACACGAAGGCGGACACGAAGGCCGGCGGGACGACCGCGGCCGCCGACGCCGGGCCCGCCGCAACCCCGGAGCCCGCAGCCGGGGAACTCGTCGGGGAACCTGCCGAGGCACCGGCCGGGGCGCCGGCCGCGAAGAAGACGGCCGCGAGGAAGACGGCCGTCAAGGCGACAGCCGCCAAGCCGACAGCCGCCAAGGAGAAGACCCCGGCCGGGAGCGCCCGATGAGCACCGAGATCCGCAGACCCGGCCCGCCGGCCCAGTCGGCGGCGCCGACCTGGACCACCGAGCTGCGCCGCGAGGACGACGCCCTGGACACCCTCGCCGAGGAGTGGGACGACCTGGCCGCCCGCTGCCGGACCGCCACCTTCTTCCAGGCGGCCGCCTGGCAGCGCTCCTGGTGGCGGCACTACGGCCGCCCGGGCGCGCTGGTCGTGGTGCTGGTCCGCCGGGACGGCCGGCTGGTCGGCGCGGGCGCCTTCCGGCGCCGCGGCGGACCGTTCGGCGGCCTGACCGGCCTCGGCGCCGGGCTGGTCGACTACACCGACGTCCTGCTCGACGACGACTGCGCCGACCGCGCCGCCGCCGAGTTCGCCGCCGCCCTCCCGCTCACCCGCCCCTGGCACTGGCTGGAGCTGCGCGAGGTGCACCCCGAGGCGGCGGTGCAGCGGGTGTTCGCGCACTGGCGCGGCGACCGCCGCCGCTTCGAGGACTCGCTCTGCCAGTACCTGCCGGCCGTCCCGATGGAGCGGCTGCTCAAGCGGGTGCCCGGCAAGACCGCGCAGCGCAGCCGGGTGAAGCTGCGCAAGATCGCCGAGGCCGGGGTGCAGGTCAGCTCGACGCCGCCGGCCGAGGTGCCGGAGGCGCTGGAGGGGCTGCTGCGGCTGCACTTCCTGCAGTGGCAGGAGCGCGGCGTCACCCCGGAGCACCGCACCGAGCGGTTCGTCCGGCACCTGACCGAGTCCACCACCGGCCTGGTCGCCACCGGCAGGGCCGCCGTCCACCGCTTCCACCTGGACGGCGAGCTGGTCGCGGTGAACCTGCTGCTGCTCTGCCCCTCCTTCGGCGGGCTGTACCTGTACGGGGCGCACCCGGTGCTGCGCGAGCGGCTGGACATCGCCGGGCTGCTCTTCAGCGCGGCGCTGGACGAGACGGTCGGCGCCGGCATCCCGCTGCTCGGCCTGCTGCGCGGCCGGGAACCGTACAAGCAGCGCTGGCGCCCGGACCCGCTGCCCAACCAGCGGCTGCTGCTGGGCCCCGCGGGGGCGGCGCCGGCGGCGGCCGCCCGGGCGGCGGCGGTGCGCGTCCGGCAGGCGGCGGCGCACCGGCTGAGCACCCGCTTCCCCAGGGTCAAGGAGGCGCTGCTGGCCCGGCGCGGCTGACCGCTCAGCGCCGGGCGGGCGTGGCAGCCGTCGACGGGCTCGCGGTCGGGCCCGGCGTCGGCCTCGGCGTCGCTGCCACGCTCGGCGTCGCCGCTGCGCTCGACGGGACGGCGGTGCCCGCCGGGGCGGGGGCACCAGGCGAGGCGGTTGCGGTCGGCGCCGGGGGAGAGGCGGGCGCCGCGGGTGAGGTCGGCGCCGGGGGCGCCGTCGGCACCACCGCCGGCGCCCCCTTGGACCCGGCCATCAGCTGCTTGAACCGCGCCGCCGAGCGCGGATTGCCGGAGCACTGGAAGAAGCCGTGCGGGCAGTAGTCCGTGACGGTCTGGTACGCGGTGTCATGGGTGCGGATCCAGTCGACCATCCGCTGGACGAACTCCGGGTTGTCGCCGTTGCGGAACAGCCCCCACTCCGGGTACGAGACCGGCTTGCCGCGCTTGGCGGCGAACTCCACCTGGTCCTGCAGGCCGTACGGCTCGCGCACGTAGTCGTCGAAGGTGGCCCCGGCGGGCTGGTCGTAGCTGTCCATGCCGATGACGTCGACCACGTCGTCGCCGGGGTAGCACTTGGTCCACGGGATGGCGTCCAGGCCCCGGTTGGGCGCGAAGTCGAAGCGGAACCGCTGCCCGGGCACCGAGCGCATCACCCCGACGATCCGCCGCCAGTACGCCTTCCAGGCGGAGGGGTCGGGCTTGCAGCGGTGGGTGTAGGTGGTGCCGTTCATCTCCCAGCCGAGGGTGAGCACGGTGTCCGCGCCGCCGAGCGCGACCAGCCGCCGGGCGAGCTTGAGGAAGTGCCCGTCGAAGTCCCCGCGGACGCCCTGGGCGAGCAGCCTGGCCACCTCGCCGTCCGACACGTGCGCCTCGTTGGGCACCAGCATCGGCACGCCGAGCACGAGCAGCCGGGACGGGTCGGCCAGCCGCCACTGCGACCACATGCCGAGCACCACCGGCTCGCCCTCGACGTCGGCCCAGCCGTTGCCGGCCAGGTAGGTGTGGCCGACCTGGAGGTTCGCGCCGCCCAGCCACTGCGCGTACCGGCCGATCTGCGGGATGTAGTTGTCCCAGGAGCCGACGAAGGCCCCGAACGGCGGCTCGTGCCTCGGCCGCTGGACCGGCGGGCGGGGGGCGGCGCCGCGCGGCTCGAAGGCGTCGGAGGAGAGGGAGTGCCGTTCGGCCCGGCTGAGCGGCGAGCCGGCCGGGACGCTGGCCGTGGCCATCAGCAGCAGGGCGGCGGCGGCCAGGGTCAGACGGCCGATGCGCATGGTCTCTCCTCCGGACATCGCGTGTGCGGGGCGCCCGGTCTCGGCGTGGACGGACCGTGGCGCCCCGCTCGCCGACAGTAGGCCCGCCGGAGGATCGAAAAGCCGAATGTCACCCTAAAGTGGGCGATATTCGAACGCCGTCTGCCGCAACGCTCCGCGACCGGCCCCCGTGTATCAGATCTGTAACGGTCCGTTCGGGCCCCCGCGGCCCGCCCCGGACCGCCCCGCGCAACGGTCGGGGTGCCGAACCGCGCAGGTGGGCGGGTGGGCGTACGGGCGGGGCGCGCGGGGCCGGGCACACGGTCGGCCGCGCGGTCGGAACCCGGAACCGGGCTGACTCGCCCGCCCGGCGAAAGGTACGCTCCGGCCGTGTCCCGGAAGCCGCTGCGTGTACTGACCCCCCGCTCGATCCTGCCTGCCCTGGCGGTGATGCTGGTCCTTGCGGCCGGCGCGGCGGCCCACGCGAACAAGCCGGTGCCGTTCGGCGACCGGGTGGCCGGTCCGGGCGCGGAGGCGACGCCGGTGAACTCGGAATCGCTCAGCGCGGCCGACCTGGACCTGCGGGTCGGGCCCGGCCTGGAGGCCTTCCACAAGCAGACCGGCGAGCAGGCCTGGTCCTACCGCCGCGAGGGCGCCGAGGCGCTCTACCTGGCGATGGCCGGGGACAACGCGATCGTGGTCTGGGACGACGGCATGGTCACCTCGGTGCGCCCGGGCGACCACGAGGTGCGCTGGCACCGCGCGGTACCGGGCCTGGCCGACTGGCTGCGCGGCGACGGCGAGCCCGGCGCCGACAAGCGGACCGACGCCCAGCGCAAGCAGCTCGCCAAGCAGCGGGCCGCCGGGGCGCTGCACACCGTCCAGCGGGACGGCTCGCCCTGGCTGGCCCTGGTGACGCCGAACCTGACCATGGGCCTGCGCGACGCCGACGGCGACCTGCGCTACAACGACAAGCCGGCCAACGGCTGCGCCTACGACCCGCTGCGCGCCGTGCACACCGACTACGCCGTGCTCATCCCGCGCACCTGCACCAACAGCAGCGGGCTGGCCGTCTCCGGCGGCATCACCGGCTACCGGCTGGACAGCAACGGCTGGTCGATGAGCACCGGCCCGGCCGCGACGGTCAAGGTGCTGGACCGCACCCGGGTGGAGATCACCGACGGCCCGATCGTGCCGCCGAAGATCTTCGACACCAAGGTGGCCGCGCCCGAGACCGCGTGCGGCGCCCTCGACGCGCCCTTCGCCGCCGTCCGGCCGCAGGGCGGCTGCGTCGACCCGTCGGCGGCCCCGGCCGCGGACGCCCCGGCGGCCCCCGCCGCCCCGGTGAGCCCCGCGACCCCGGTGGCCCCGGTGGCGCCCGACACCACGACCGCACCCCCGGTCGACACCACGACAGCACCCCCGGCCCCGGCCGACGCCCCGGCCGGCCCGGACACCCCGGCCGGGCCCGACGGCGCGGCTCCCACGGCGCCGGTGGACGACCAGCCGGCCGCGCAGCAGCCGTAACCGACGGGCCGTCGGGGTCGACGGGTACCCCCGGACGGTAGTCCCCCGGGGCGTTTCGCGGCGCCCGGTAGACTTGCCGCCATGGCTATCTTCTCCGGGCAATAGCGGGCGGCGGCGCTCCGTGTGCTGCGCCGACCGTCGATGAAGCCCCTTCCCGCTCGCCCGGCCCCGGCCCACCGCCCGGCCGCCCGCCCACGTCCCAGGAGTAGTTCCCAGCCATGATTTCCGCCAACGCCCTTGAGCTGCGCGCCGGTGCCCGGATCCTGATCGAGTCCGCGAGCTTCAAGGTCGCCTCCGGCGACCGGATCGGCCTGGTCGGGCGCAACGGCGCCGGCAAGACCACGCTCACCAAGGTGCTGGCCGGCGAGGGCCTGCCCGCCGCCGGGACCGTCACCCGTTCGGGCGAGGTCGGCTACCTCCCGCAGGACCCGCGCACCGGCGACCTGGACGTCCTCGCCAAGGACCGCATCCTCTCCGCCCGCGGCCTCGACACCGTGCTGAAGAAGATGCGCGAGAACGAGGACCGGATGGCGAACGGCAAGGGCGCCACCCGCGACAACGCGATGAAGAAGTACGCCCGCCTGGAGACCGAGTTCCTCACCAAGGGCGGGTACGCCGCCGAGGCCGAGGCCGCCACCATCGCCGCCGCGCTGGGCCTGCCGGACCGCATCCTCGCCCAGCCGCTGCACACCCTCTCCGGTGGTCAGCGCCGCCGCGTCGAGCTGGCCCGGATCCTCTTCTCGGACTCCGACGTGCTGCTCCTCGACGAGCCCACCAACCACCTGGACGCGGACTCGATCGTCTGGCTGCGGGACTTCCTGAAGACGTACAAGGGCGGCTTCATCGTCATCTCGCACGACGTCGACCTGGTCGAGACGGTCGTCAACAAGGTCTTCTACCTGGACGCCAACCGCTCCTGCATCGACGTCTACAACATGGGCTGGAAGCAGTACCAGCAGCAGCGCGAGGACGACGAGAAGCGCCGCAAGCGCGAGCGCGCCAACGCCGAGAAGAAGGCCGCGACCCTGAACGCGCAGGCCGACAAGATGCGTGCCAAGGCCACCAAGACGGTGGCCGCGCAGAACATGGCCCGCCGCGCCGACAAGCTGCTCTCCGGTCTGGAGCAGGTCCGGATGAACGACAAGGTCGCCAAGCTGCGCTTCCCGGAGCCGGCCCCCTGCGGCAAGACCCCGCTGACCGCCAGCGGCCTGTCCAAGTCCTACGGCTCGCTGGAGATCTTCACCGACGTCGACCTGGCGATCGACCGCGGCTCCCGGGTCGTCGTGCTGGGCTTCAACGGTGCCGGCAAGACCACCCTGCTGCGGATGCTGGCCGGGGTCGAGCAGCCGGACACCGGCGAGGTGATCCCGGGCCACGGCCTGAAGGTCGGCTACTACGCCCAGGAGCACGAGACCCTGGACCCGGAGCGCAGCGTCCTGGAGAACATGCGCTCGGCCGCGCCGGACACCGACCTGGTGCAGATCCGCAAGATCCTCGGCTCCTTCCTGTTCTCCGGCGACGACGTCGACAAGCCGGCCGGGGTGCTCTCCGGCGGTGAGAAGACCCGCCTGGCGCTGGCCACCCTGGTGGTCTCCTCCGCCAACGTGCTGCTGCTCGACGAGCCCACCAACAACCTCGACCCGGCCAGCCGCGAGGAGATCCTGGGCGCCCTGCGCGAGTTCTCCGGCGCGGTCGTGCTGGTCACCCACGACGAGGGCGCGGTCGAGGCGCTCGACCCGGAGCGGATCATCCTGCTGCCGGACGGCGTGGAGGACCTCTGGAACCCGTCCTACGCCGATCTGGTCTCGCTGGCCTGACCGGAAGTAGACGCGGCATCCGCTTTTCGGACCAGAAAAACTAGTCCATACGGCGTGTCCGGGAATGAAGTAGACCCGGATTCCGTTTAAGGACTTCCCGTCGGCCCGCCACTCGATCGTGGTCGGGCCGACGCTGCTGATCAGCCCTTTCACGGCGAACGGCGGCACCGGCCCGGGGGCGTGCACTCTGCGTGAGCGCCCTGGTGCGCTCGGATCACCACCGGAGGACCACGCATTTCCGACATCGACCTTGTCGAATGGGTGGCCAGGACGCGGTGGATGGGTGATCATGGGAATCTGACCGAGCAACGCTACGAGGAGGCACGGGTGGCCGAGACTCTGAAAAAGGGCAGCCGGGTGACCGGTGCCGCGCGTGAGAAGCTCGCGGCCGATCTCAAGAAGAAGTACGACTCCGGGGCGAGCATTCGCGCTCTCGCGGAGGAGACCGGTCGTTCGTACGGCTTCGTGCACCGGATGCTGAGCGAGTCCGGAGTGATCCTCCGGGGCCGCGGCGGTGCCACGCGGGGCAAGAACAAGGCGACTGCCGGGGCCGGTTCCTGACGGTTCGTCAGCTATTGGCTGGATGACGCGGCGGCAGGGCGCCGACCGAGGAGACGACGGCTGACCGACAGCCGGGCGTCCGCCCTCGGGTCGTGTGGACCGGCCGCCGATCGTCATGTCCGGGGTGTGTTCCGCCCCCGGCCCCCTTCCGCCCGAGCTCCGTCGATCTTTCCGGGCCGGGCCCCTGCCCTCGCGCGCCCAGTTTTGTTACTCTCCGGTAGCCACATCCCCCGCCACCGGAGGTCCACGCATGACCGCCCCCGCCACCGACCCGCAGGCCCCGAGCTGGGAGCGGGACGGCGTCCGCCTGGAGATCGAGGGCGAACTCGCCGTCGTCACCCTCTGTCAGCCCAAGCGGCGCAACGCCCAGTCGCCCGCGCTCTGGCGCGCCCTCACCGACGCGGGCCGCGAGCTGCCCGGCAGCGTCCGGGTCGTCCTGCTGCGCGCCGAGGGCGTCTCCTTCTCGGCCGGGCTGGACCGGGCCATGTTCACCGCCGAGGGCATCCCCGGCGAGCCCACCTTCCTGCAGCTCGCGGCCGCGGCCGACAAGGAGCTGGACGACACCATCGCCTCCTATCAGGAGGCCTTCACCTGGTGGCGCCGCCCGGACCTGATCTCCATCGCCGCCGTCCAGGGGCACGCCGTCGGCGCGGGCTTCCAGCTCGCCCTCGGCTGCGACCTGCGGGTGGTCGCGGAGGACGTGCAGTTCGCGATGAAGGAGACCTCGCTCGGCCTCGTCCCCGACCTGGCCGGCACCAAGCCGCTCACCGACCTCGTCGGCTACGCCCGTGCGCTGGAGATCTGCGCGACCGGCCGCTGGGTCCACGCCGAGGAGGCCACCGCGATCGGGCTGGCCAACCTGGCCGTGCCGGGCGCCGAGCTGGACGCCGCCGCCCGCGACCTCGCGGCGGCCCTGCTGGCCGCTCCGCGCGGCGCGGTGATCGAGACCAAGGCGCTGCTGCAGGGTGCCGCCGGGCGCTCCTTCGAGGAGCAGCGCTCGGCCGAACGGGTGGCCCAGGCCCGTCGGCTGCGGGAGCTCGCCGGGATCGGCGACTGACCTCGCGCCCTTCGGCCTCGCGCTGCGACCGACGGCCCGACCTCGGGGGATGCCCCGGGTCGGGCCGTCGGCGTTTCCGGGGTGCGCCGCGGGGCCCGGGTGGGCGCCGGCCGGGTGTCGTTCGGCGGGCGCGGAACGTGGCGAAATGCCAGAGTTGGGGAGGTTTGCGATATAGCTGGAGCCGTACGACGGGAGATGTGCCCATGCCTGACACTCCGACGCCCGCGACCCTGCACAAGAACGCCGGCGGTGCTCCGACCCCCGGTCCGCCGCCGGGCTCCCCGGGCGGTGCGAAAGCGGTCGGGGAGCGCGGCCGTACGGCGCTGGCCGTCGGCGTGGTGGAGAAGATCGCCGGGATGGCCGCCCGGGAGGTGTCCGGGATCCACGCGTTGGGCTCCGGGCTCGCGCGCACGTTCGGCGCGATGCGGGACCGGGTGCCCGGTGGCAAGTCCAGCATCGGGCGGGGCATCAAGGCCGAGGTCGGCGAGAAGCAGACCGCGATCGACATCGCACTGGTGGTCGAGTACGGCGTGGTCATCCCCGAACTCGCCCGCCAGGTGCGGGAGAACATCATCGCGGCGGTCGAGCGGATGACCGGCCTGGAGGTCGTCGAGGTGAACATCGCGGTCAACGACGTCCACCTCCCGGACGAACCGGAGTTCGAGGAGGAAGAGGAGCCGGTGGTGGCGCCGGGGCAACGGGCCAAGCTCAAGTAGCGGGCGGCGCCGACGGCGCACCACGCAGCGAGGAACGAGGGAGTAGCGGATGAACCTGGCCATCGTCGGCCTGGTGGTGGGCATGGCCCTCGGCTTCGCCGGGTACTTCGGGGGGTTCGCGGCGTTCCTGCTGGTGGGCGCGCTCGGACTGGTCGGCTTCGTGGGCGGGCGTCTGCTGGAGGGGGACATCGAGCTGGGTGAACTCGGGGACCTGTTCCGCGGCCGCGACCGGCGCCGTTGATGGCGGCCTCTGCCCCCGGCCCGGTTCCGGTGTCGGGGCGGCGGGGGCGGCTGCGGGTCGCCGACCGGGTCTACGCCAGGATCGCGGCCCGGGCGGCCCGGGAGGTGCAGGTCGGCGCCTGGCCCGCCGGGCGGGCGAAGGGGGCGCCGCCGCACGTCTCGGTGGCGGTGCCCGGGAGCACGGTGACGGTCCGGGTCGAGGTCGAGCTGCCCTTCCCGGCGGACATCGCGGGGCTGGCCCGGACGATGCGGGCGGCGATCGCCGAGCGGGTGCTGCGGCTGACCGGGACCAGGGTGTCGGACGTGGTGGTCGTGGTCGAGAAGCTGGTGGGGGCGTCGTGAGCGACGTGAGCGACGCACCTGCGGGCGACGTGTCTGCGGGCGGCGCGCCTGCGGGTGACGTGCCAGCGACCGGCGCGGACACGGAGGCCGTCGAGGGTCCGGGAGCGGGGGCGGGGACGGTACGGAGGCTGCGGGCGCCGCGGACGGTGGCGGCCACGGCGGTGGCGACCGTGCTGCTGCTGGCCGCGGGGGCGCTGCTGTACGACGTGATCGCGGTCCGCGCCGGGCAGCCGGCGCGGGCGTGGCGGGCGCAGATCGTGGACGAGCTGGCGACTCGGCACCTGGACGACACGTGGGTGCTGGTCGGGGCCGGGGTGGCCGCACTGCTGGGCGGGTGGCTGCTGTGGCTGGCGATCGCGCCCGGGCTGGGGCGGTGGCTGGTGCTGCGGCCCTACGGGGCCACCGCGGCGGCCGTCGAGCGGGCCGGGATCGGGCACCTGCTGACGGACCGGGCGGCGGGGCTGGCCGGGATCGACCACCTGAGGATCAAGGTGGGGCGGCGCAGGGCCCGGGTCTCGCTGGTCGGTCCGGCCGATCCGGCTTCGGTGCAGCGGCAGTTGCGGGACGAGCTGGACCGGGTGGGGTTGGCCCGGCCGTTGCGGTTGGACGTGCGCACGGCCGGTGGGCGCGCGGCGGGCGGCGACGCGGGGGCCGGCCCGGAGGCGGAGGCAGAGTCGGAGGCAGAGCCCGAGGCGGGGACAGCGGCGACGGCGGAGGCAGAGCCCGAGGCGGGGACAGCGGCGACGGCGGAGGCAGAGCCCGAGGCGGGGACAGCGGCGACGGCGGAGGCAGCGCCCGAGCCAGGGGAAGCGCCCGAGACGGGACCCGGCACGGGGGCCGGGCCGGGAACGGGGGCCGCGCCGTGACGCGGGTGGTCGTCAACCGGGTGCTGCTGGGGGCGGTGGGCCTGGTGCTGCTGGGTGTCGGGGTGCTGGTGCTGGCGGGCGGGCTCGACCTGTACCGGCGGTTGGGCGTGAGCCCGCCGCACTGGTGGCCGTGGACGTCGCCGGACCAACCGGTGGTGAGCGTGCGCACGCGCAGCCGGTGGGTGGACTCGACGTGGTGGTGGCCGACGGTGATCGGCGGGCTGGCCGTGCTGATGGCGGGGATGGTGTGGTGGCTGGTGGCGCAGCTGCGGCGCACCGGGCTGTCCAGCATCGCGGTGCCCACGCCGGGGGTGAGCGGGCTCCGGCTGCGGGTCGGCGCCCGGGCGTTGGAGGAGGCGATGGAGAGCGGGACGGCCGTGCTGCCCGAGGTCGAGCGGGCGGGGATCCGGCTGGTGCGGGCGCCGCGGCACCCGCGGTTGCGCGGTGCGGTGCGGTTGACGCCGGGCGGGGATCCGGCCGGGCTGGTGGCGCACTTCGAGGACGGGCCCCGGACCGACGCGTGCCGCAGCCTGAGCCTGCCGGAGCTGCCCGCCGACCTGCGGATCCGGGTGTTGCAGGCGGCCCCCGCCGAGCCGCGGCACCGGTGGCCCCGGCGGTGGCGGAGGCGGTCGCGGGTGGTGTAGGGATCAGAGGGTGCGCAGGGCGCCGCCGTCGACCGGGACCATCAGACCGGTCAGGTAGGAGGCGGCGGGGGAGAGCATGAAGGCGGCGACCTTGCCGAACTCTTCGGGGGTGCCGTAGCGGCCGAGCGGGATGCCGGCGCTGGCCGCGGTGCGGGCGGCCTGCGGGTCGTCGGCGAGGGCGTCGAGTTCGCGGACCCGGTCGGTGTCGATCCGGGCGGGCAGCAGGCCGACCACGCGGATGCCGCGGGGGCCGAGCTCGTCGGCGAGCGTCTTGGCGGCCATCGCGAGGCCCGGGCGCAGGCCGTTGGACACGCCGAGGCCGGGGATCGGCTGGCGGACCGAGCTGGAGAGCACGAAGCCGATCACACCGCCGTCGGAGAGTTCGGCGGCGGCCGCGCGGGCGAGGCGGAGGGCGCCGAGGAAGACGGACTCGAAGGCGTCGCGCCAGGCCTCCTCGGGGGTGGTCTCGACCGGGCCGGCCGGGGGGCCGCCGACGCTGATCAGGATGCCGTCGAAACGGCCGAAGTGCTGCCTGGCCTCGGCGATCAGGCGCTCGGGGGTGTCGGGGGAGGCGTTGTCGGCGACCATGCCCCGGGCGGTGCCGAGGGCGCCGAGTTCGGCCACGGCCTTGTCGACGGCCTGTCGGGTGCGGCCGCTGACCAGGACGCGGGCGCCGTCGGCGGCGAGTTCGCGGGCGGCGGCGAGGCCGAGGCCCCGGGTGGCGCCGGTGACGATGTAGGCCTTGTCTTCGAGTCCGAGATCCATGGGGGACATCTTGCCGGGTGGGGCGGGCGTTCGGCGGCGCGGGCTGGCGTTGACGCCGGGGGGAAGGTTTACGGTCGTCGCCGGAAGTGCGGGAGGAGCGGGTTCGGCATGCGGATCGGGGAGTTGGCGGAGCGGGCGGGGACGACCACGCGGGCGCTGCGGTACTACGAGCAGTTGGGTCTGTTGCCGGCCCGGCGGGCGGGCAACGGGTACCGGGCGTACGACGAGGGGGACCTGCGGCTGTTGCGGGAGATCCGGATGCTCCAGGACGCCGGGTTCGGGCTGGAGGAGACCCGGCCGTTCGTGGAGTGCCTGCGGGCGGGTCACCCGGAGGGGGACTCGTGCCCGGCCTCGCTGGAGGTGTACGAGCGCAAGCTCGCCGAGTTGGACGACTGCATCGCGCGGCTGCAGGAGGCGCGTGCGCAGGTGGCCGGGCAGTTCGAGCGGGCGGTGCGGGCACGGGACGACCTCGCGGCTTCCGAGCGACCACCACGGTGTGAACTGGCGGAGGAGTAGACGATGGTGGAGATCACGGGTGTGCCGGCGGTGACGGACGACACGTTCGCCGCGGAGGTGTTGGCGGCCGAGGGGCCGGTGCTGGTGGACTTCACGGCGGACTGGTGCCCGCCGTGCCGGATGATGGCCCCGGTGCTGGCGGACATCGCCCGGGAGGAGGCGCACCGGCTGCGGGTGGTGAGCGTCGACGTGGACCACAACCCGCGGACGCAGGCGGCGTACGGGGTGCTCTCGATGCCGACGCTGATGGTGTTCCGCGGCGGGCAGCCGGTGCGGTCGGTGGTGGGGGCGCGGGCGAAGGCGCGGCTGCTGCGCGAGCTGGACGACGTGCTCCGCGCTTGAGGACGGACCCTGGCTAGGCCGGGACGGGTTCGGCGACGGTCTCGGGCTCGGCGGCCTGCTTGGCGCGGTCCTTGGCCTCGCGGCGGGCGAGGATCCAGACGCCGACCGGGATCATCGCCGTGAACAGCCACCACTGGATGGCGTAGGCCATGTGCGGGCCGATGTCGGAGTGGTTGGGCTCGGGGATCAGCTGCGGCTGGTCGGCCGGGGCCGGGGTGGTGGCGGAGAGTTCGAGGTAGCCGCCGAGGAGGGTGGCGCCGGTGTCCTTGACCTGCTCGGCGGTGTTGATCAGGTTGAACTGGCGGTCCGGCAGGCCGGACCGGTCCTTGATGCCGCTGGCGCCGTAGGTCTCGTCGGCGCGCATCCGTCCGGTGACGGAGACCTCACCGGTGGGGGCCGCGGGGACGGGCGGGTACTCGGTGGCGGTGGCGCCGGAGGCGACCCAGCCGCGGTTGACCAGGACGCTGCCCTTGCCGTCGGAGAGCTTCAGCGGGGTCACGACGAAGTAGCCGATCGTGTCCCCGCTGGAGTCGGTCCGCTTGCGGACCACGAACTCGTGTGCCGGGTCGTACTGGCCGGTGGCGGTCACCGCGCGCCAGGTGAGGTCCTTGGGGACCGCGAAGCCGGGCGTCGGGGACAGCGTGTCGAAGGGGACCGGGGCGTCCGTGAGGGCCTTGCCGATCAGCTCGTTCCGGGCCACCCGCGCCTCGTGGCGGTGCAGCTGCCAGAAGCCCAGCTTGATCGTCGCGGGGATCAGCAGCAGCGCGATCAGCATGGTGATCAGCCACTGGCGGGTCAGCAGAAAACGGTACACATGGGAACGGTACGCCGACCTCACAACGGGCTCACGCACCGGGGTGCGGGGCGACCTCGCGCAGCAGCTGCAGGAAGGCGTCCTCGGTGACCACCGGGGTGCCGACCTCACGGGCCTTGCGGGCCTTGCCGCTCCAGCTGTCCGGTTCGTTGGTGACCAGCAGGCTGGTGAGGCGGCTCACAGAGGTGGCGATGTGCAGGCCGGCCTCGACGGCGCGGTCCTCCAGCAGCTCGCGGTCGGTCGCGGTGTCGCCGGTGAAGGCCACCCGCATGCCCTGGACCAGCGGCTCGCCGTCCTGCCAGCGTCCCGGGTTGGGGTGCGGGCAGGGCGGGCGCTTCTTGGCCTGGCGGTAGTTCGCGCCGGTCCAGGAGGCGCGGCCGGGGGCGGCGGGCTCGTCCTCGCCGAGGTCGGTGACCGCGACGCAGTTCTGCAGCGGCAGCGGGACGCCGCCGAGGCGGGCGAGGTGCAGGCTGGGGCGGAAGGCCTCGGCGAGCACCCGGGCGTCGTCCAGGGCGTTGTGGGCGTGGCGCTGCCGGACGCCGAAGTGCGCGGCGAGCGAGGCCAGCTTGCCGTTGGGCAGCGGCAGGCGCAGGTCGCGGGAGAGGACCATGGTGCACAGCCGCTGCTCGACCGGGGCGTGCAGACCGGCCCGGGAGAACTCGCGGGAGATCATGTTCCAGTCGAAGAGCGCGTTGTGCGCGACCAGGACCCGGCCACGCAGCCGGTCGGCGAACTCGTCGGCGACCTGCGGGAAGGTCGGGGCGGAGGAGAGCAGCTCGGTGGTCAGGCCGTGGATCCAGACCGGGCCCGGGTCCCGCTCGGGGTTGACCAGGGTGTACCAGTGGTCGGTGACCTCGCCGTCCGGGTCCAGCTGGTAGACGCCCGCCGAGATGACGCGGTCCGTACGGCCGAGACCGGTGGTCTCGACGTCGACGACCGCGAAGCCCTCGGTGGGGGCGGCGGAGCGCTGTGCGGGGACCGGGGCGGTCCTCGGCGCGGGCTGGATCGGTTGCATGGTCCAACAGGATAAGGGGCGGGGCGGAGGGGCCTGGCCGGAATGTTCCGACCGACCGGCCGGAATAGAGTGGTCGACGGGGGTGTCGTACACCTGGTCGAGTTCGTTTCAGTTAAGGACAGCGCATGCGTGCCACCGTGATCCACGGCCCCAACGACATCCGGATCGAGGACGTACCGGACCCGGTGATCCAGCACCCGACGGACGTGGTGCTCCGCGTGCTGAACGCCTGCATCTGCGGCAGCGACCTGTGGGCGTACCGCGGGGTGGCCCAGCGGGTGGCCGGCCAGCGGATCGGGCACGAGTTCCTGGGCGTGGTCGAGGAGGCCGGTGCCGAGGTGCGCGGCTTCGCCAAGGGCGACCTGGTGCTGGCGCCGTTCGTCTGGTCGGACGGGACGTGTGATTTCTGTCGCGAAGGCCTGCACACCTCCTGCCCGCACGGCGGGTTCTGGGGGCAGGTCGGCTCGGACGGCGGACAGGGCGAGGCCGTACGGGTGCCGTTCGCGGACGGGACGCTGGTGAAGCTGCCGAAGGAGGCGGCCGGTGACGAGAAGCTGCTGCCCGGGCTGCTGGCGCTGTCGGACGTGATGTCGACCGGGCACCACGCGGCGGTCTCGGCGCGGGTGCGGCCCGGTTCGACGGTCGCGGTGGTCGGCGACGGCGCGGTGGGCCTGTGCGGCGTCCTGGCGGCGCACCGGCTGGGCGCGGGCCGGATCATCGCGCTGGGCCGGCACACCGCCCGGACCGAGCTGGCCCGTCGCTTCGGGGCGACGGACGTGGTCGCCGAGCGCGGGGACGCCGCCATCGAGGCGGTCAAGGAGCTGACCGGGGGCCAGGGCGCGCACGCGGTGCTGGAGGCGGTCGGCACCGAGGAGTCGATGCGGACGGCCGTCTCGATCGCCCGCGACGGCGGCGCGGTGGGCTACGTCGGGGTGCCGCACGGCGGCAGCGCGGGCGTGGACATCGGTCAGATGTTCGGCCGAAACGTTTCGCTGAACGGTGGCGTCGCCCCGGCCCGCGCGTACATCCCCGAGCTGCTGCCGGACGTGCTCTCCGGGGCCATCGAGCCGGGCCTGGTGTTCGACCGCACGGTCGACCTGGACGGCGTGCCGGACGGCTACCGGGCGATGGACGACCGCTCGGCGCTGAAGGTCCGGATCGCCTTCTGACGCGTCGTCACGAGGGGCGGCACCGCTGGTCGGTGCCGCCCCTTTCGCATGCGCCGGGGGTGGTCCGAAGGGGTGCAAGTGGTCGTTTTCGGCCATTCGGGTGGCGCGAGGGGGTGAACGCCTGGCTGATCGCGGTCAACTCCTATCCGGTATGGGCACGACGCTCCTAGCATTGCGCGGCGCGTCAGCCACATGTGACGCCCCTCACGTTCGATCGTTCCCCTGTGTGCCAGCTACGCCGAAGGAGTGAGGAGAAAGAGTGGATTCGCCGCCGATCACCACTGCCCCCACGGAAGTCCAACTCATCGACGACAGCGAGGAGTTCCGTACCCTCCGGCGCTCGTTCCGGAGCTTCGCCTTCCCGGTCACCATCGGCTTCGTGCTCTGGTACCTGCTCTACGTCCTGCTCTCCTGCTACGCCCCCGGCCTGATGCGCGCCAAGGTCGCCGGGCACGTCAACGTCGCCCTGGTGCTCGGGCTGCTGCAGTTCGCCACCACCTTCGCGATCGCCGCCTGGTACGCCCGCTACGCGGACCGGCGGATCGACCCCGCCGCCACCGCGATCCGCGAGGCGCACGGTGCCGTCGTCCACGCCCCCCGGGAGTCCGCCGAATGACATTGCTCTCCAGCTCCGCCACCGAGCACCGCGGCCTGACGATGACCCTGTTCGGGGTCTTCGTGGTGGCCACCCTGGTCATCACCGTCTGGGCCGGGCGGCAGAACCGGAGCGCCTCCGACTTCTACGCCGGCGGCCGCGGCTTCACCGGCTTCCAGAACGGTCTGGCCATCTCCGGCGACTACATGTCCGCCGCCTCCTTCCTCGGCATCGCCGGGCTGATCGCGCTCAACGGCTACGACGGCTTCCTGTACTCGATCGGCTTCCTGGTCGCCTGGCTGGTCGCGCTGCTGCTGATCGCCGAACCGCTGCGCAACTCCGGCCGCTTCACCATGGCGGACGTGCTCGCGTTCCGGATGCGCCAGCGTCCGGTGCGCACCGCGGCCGGCGTCTCCACCATCGTGGTGTCGATCTTCTACCTGCTCGCCCAGATGGTCGGCGCGGGGGCGCTGGTGGCGCTGCTGCTGGGAGTCACCGGGGACGGCGCCAAGCGGTGGACCATCCTGGCGGTGGGCGCGCTGATGATCATCTACGTGGTGATAGGGGGCATGAAGGGCACCACCTGGGTGCAGATCGTCAAGGCGGTCCTGCTGATCGCCGGTGCCGCGCTGATGACCGTCCTGGTGCTCGCCAAGTACCACTTCAACCCCTCCGAGCTGCTCGGCGCGGCGGCCTCCGCCAGCGGCAAGGGTGCGGCCTTCCTCGAACCCGGGCTGAAGTACGGCGCCAGCGACACCTCCAAGCTCGACTTCATCAGCCTCGGGATCGCCCTCGTGCTCGGCACCGCCGGCCTGCCGCACATCCTGGTCCGCTTCTACACCGTCCCCACCGCCAAGGCGGCCCGGAAGTCGGTGCTCTGGGCGATCGGCATCATCGGCGTCTTCTACCTGATGACCCTGGCGCTCGGCTTCGGTGCGGCGGCCCTGGTCGGCCGCAGCGGCATGGTGGCCGTCGAGGGCAAGACGCCGTCCGGGAACACCGCGGCGCCGCTGCTCGCCGAGCAGCTCGGCGGCGGGGCCGGGACCACCGGCGGGGCGATCATGCTCGCGGTGATCTCGGCGGTCGCCTTCGCCACCATCCTCGCCGTGGTCGCCGGGCTCACCCTCGCCTCCTCGGCCTCCTTCGCGCACGATCTGTATGCCAACGTGATCCGGCGCGGGAAGGCGAGCGAGAAGGAGGAGGTGCTCTCGGCGAAGTGGGCCGCGGTGGTGATCGGCGCGATCTCCATCGTGCTCAGCCTCTACGCCGGCAAGCTCAGCACCGCAGCCCTGGTGGCGCTCGCCTTCGCGGTGGCCGCCTCGGCGAACCTGCCGACCCTGCTGTACTCGCTGTTCTGGAAGCGCTTCACCACCGTCGGCGCGGTCAGCTCGGTCTACGCCGGCCTGATCTCCTCGGTGGTGCTGGTGGCGTTCTCCCCGGTGCTGTCCGGGAGCGAGAAGTCGCTGTTCCCGCACGCCGACTTCCACTGGTTCCCGCTGGAGAACCCCGGCCTGGTCTCCATCCCGATCGGCTTCCTGGCGGGCTGGCTCGGCACCCTGCTGTCCACCGAACGACCCGACCCGGCGAAGTACGCTGAACTGGAGGTCCGCTCACTGACCGGACTGGGCGCCCATTGATCGTTCCGCGATGACTATGCTGGCCCGGCCCGCCGTGACGGTGGCCGGGCCGGCCGCATCTCGGGGAAGGACGCACGTGCTGCTCGACAGCTTCGGACGACAGGCCGTGGACCTGCGGGTCTCCCTCACGGACCGGTGCAACCTGCGCTGCACCTACTGCATGCCCGAGGAGGGCCTGCAGTGGCTGGCCAAGCCGGAGCTGCTGACCGACGAGGAGATCGTCCGGCTGGTCACGATCGCCGTGCGCGACCTGGGCGTCCGCGAGGTCCGCTTCACCGGCGGCGAGCCGCTGCTGCGCCCCGGACTGGTCCCCGTGGTCGCCGCCTGCGCGGAGCTGGAGCCCCGCCCCGAAATCTCGCTGACCACCAACGGCATCGGCCTGGCCCGCACCGCGACGGCGCTGCGCGAAGCCGGCCTCGACCGGGTCAACGTCTCGCTGGACACCCTCGACCCCGAGGTGTTCCACACCCTCACCCGCCGTCGGCGCCACCAGGACGTACTGGACGGGCTGGCCGCCGCCGAGGCCGCCGGGCTGGCGCCGGTCAAGCTGAACGCGGTGCTGATGCGCGGGGTCAACGACCACGAGGCGGGCGACCTGCTGGCCTGGTGCCTGGAGCGGGGCTACGAGCTGCGCTTCATCGAGCAGATGCCGCTGGACGCCCAGCACGGCTGGGACCGCTCCTCGATGGTCACCGCGGAGGAGATCCTGGAGCTGCTCCGCGCCCGCTTCGCGCTCACCCCGGAGCCCTCCGGCAGCCGGGGCGCGGCCCCCGCCGAACGCTGGCTGGTGGACGGCGGCCCGGCCCGGGTCGGCGTGATCGCCTCGGTCACCCGCCCGTTCTGCCGGGCCTGCGACCGCACCCGGCTGACGGCCGACGGCCAGGTGCGCAACTGCCTGTTCGCGACCGGGGAGACGGACCTGCGCACGGCGCTGCGCTCCGGCGCGGACGACGCCGAGCTGGCCGCGCTGTGGCGGGCGGCGATGTGGGGCAAGAAGGCCGGGGCCGGGATCGACGACCCGGAGTTCCTCCAGCCGGAGCGGCCGATGTCCGCGATCGGCGGCTAGGACGGGGCCGGCGAGCGGGCCGCGGTGGGCGGCCTGCGCCCGGTGTGCAGCGCCGGGGTGCGGTCGGGTCGGGGTGCGGTCGGGTCGGGTTGGGGCGCGGTCGGGTCGGGGCGCGGTCAGGCCGGGGTGCCGGGCTCGGGGGTCCAGTCGGCGAAGGCGACGACCTCCTTGAGGAAGCCGCGCACGCCGAGGAACTGCGACAGGTGCTCGCGGTGCTCGTCGCAGGCGAGCCAGGTCTTGCGGCGGTCCGGGGTGTGCAGCTTGGGGTTGTTCCACACCAGCACCCAGCCGGCGTCCGCCCGGCAGCCCTTGGCGGAGCAGATCGGCGTCTGCGGGGTGTCCATCGGGCCGTCCTCAGCGTTAGGCGGGAAGAATGCACCGCCAGTCTGTCACGCCCGGTCGGGACGACCGGATCCGGGCATGGCGACGCCGGGCAGCCACGGGGGGAGCTGCCCGGCGTCGGTCCGTCGCTCCGACGGGGGATGCGGAGCGCGTACGCAGTATGTCACGCCACGACCCCCGGATGGGGAGGTCTTGCATGATTAATCTGAGCTTCTTTTGAGCTTTCGCCGAGCGGGGCGCGGGCGAAGCGGGGTGAAAAGGACGGTCAGTTCACGTCCTGTGAAGGATCGGTGGCAGAGGCCTTTGCCTCTCCTGTACCGGCAGTCGCACCCGCCCCACCCCTCCCACCGGGGCCCAGCATCAGCGGGGTGTCCGAGGGGATGTCGAAGGCGCTCGGCAGGCCCGGGGCCCGCTCCCGTCCGGCGTTCGCTATCAACACGGCGAAGTAGGGCAGCAGCACGCCGCCGGCCAGTGCCACGAACGCCAGCCAGCGCTGGACGTCCCACAGCACCACCGCGAGCAGTACGCAGACGGTGCGGAGCAGCATCGAGACGACGTAGCGGCGCTGGCGCCCCCGGACGTCCTCGCTGAGGCTGCTGCGCGCCCCCGTGATCCGGAAGACCCGGCCGTCGCCGGCGCTCTTGCCCATGTGTCCTACCGCCCTCGTCACGCACCCGCGCGCCTGGCCGCGCGGCCTCCTCACGGTACGCCCGGGTTGGCGGGGCGACGAGACCGGGTGGGGCGGACCCACCCGGTCGGGTGCCCGATGGGCCTGTCCGGCGGAGCGGACGGCCCGGCCCGGGGCGGCCGGCGGGTGTGCGCGTCGAGGGCGCGCGTCGGGTGGGCCCGTCGGAGGTGCCCGCCGGGGGCGGGTGCCCGGCTACGAGCGCCGGGAGAGGTACTGCGGCGGTACGGCGTCGGTGAGCCAGACGCCGTTCTCGCTGACCCGGAACTCGTGGCCGGCCGCCGCCATCGCGGCGGCGTTCACCGTCAGCACCACCGGGCGGCCGTGCCGGGCGCCGACCCTGGTCGCCGTCTCGGTGTCGGCCGAGAGGTGGACGTCCTGGCGGGCCATCGGGCGCAGGCCCTCGCGGAAGATCGCCGCGAGGTGCCGGTCGGCGGTGCCGTGGTAGAGCACGTGGGGCGGCACGGCGGCGGCCAGACCGAGGTCGACCGCCACCGTGTGGCCCTGGTTCGCGCGGATCGAGAGGCCGTCCGGTGAGTAGCCGAAGCGGCGTTTGTTGTTGGTGGTCACCACGTGGTCCAGCTCGACCCGGGTCAGCCGGTTGCCCTTGGCCGCCAGCGCGGCGAGCAGCACGTCGATCCGGACCCAGCCGGCCTCGTCCAGCGTGACACCCACCCGGTCGGGGTCGTGCCGCAGGATGCGGGCCAGCATCTTGCTGGTCTTGACCAGCCGCTTCTCGTCCATCATGTCTCTCGTATCCCCCGTCGGTCAGTGGCTATGAGGCCTGGCTGACCGAACTCATGTTGAAGTCCGCGACACGCACGGGTGGCATCGCGGTGCGGGTGAACCAGTCGCTCCACTCGCGGGGCAGGCAGTGCTCGGTGCGGCCCACCTCGGTGATCCGGTCCAGGAGGTCCACCGGGGACTCGTTGAACCGGAAGTTGTTGACCGCGCCGACGACCTCGCCGTTCTCCACCAGGTAGACGCCGTCCCGGGTGAGGCCGGTGAGCAGCAGCGTCGCCGGGTCCACCTCGCGGATGTACCAGAGGCAGGTGAGCAGCAGGCCGCGTTCGGTGCGGGCGATCATCTCGTCCAGGGTCGGCGCCGACTCCTGGTCGGCCGTCTCCAGGACGAGGTTGTCGATCGCCGGACGGACCGGCAGCCCGGTCAGGCCGGCCGAGTGGCGGCTGGTGACGAGGTCGTTCAGCACGCCCCCGCGGATCCACTCGGTGGCGGCGACCGGTTCGCCGTTGTCGAAGACCGAGGCGTCCCCGCCGGTGGAGTGCGTGAGCACGAACGGCGGGGCCTGCAGGCCGGGCTCCTGCGGGTCGGAGCGCAGCGTCAGCGGCAGCCCGCTGAGCTTGTCGCCGATCCGGGTGCCGCCGCCGGGCTTGGAGAACACCGTCCGGCCCTCGTGGGCGTCCCGGCCGCCGCAGGACCAGCTGAGGTAGACCATCAGGTCGGCGACGGCCGACGGCGGCAGCAGCGTCTCGTAGCGGCCGGCCGGCAGGTCCACCTTGCGGGCGCCCCAGCCGAGGCGCTTGGTCAGTTCGGTGTGCAGGGCGGCGACGTCGACGTCGGTGAAGTCCCGGGTGGCGGCGCCGATCCAGGCCGAGCCGGACAGGTCGGCGGTCTTGGCGTTGAACTCGACCATGCCGGTGGGCTGGTCGTGGCGCAGCCGCAGGCCGGTGGAGCTGCCCAGGTAGCTGGAGGTCACCTCGTGCCGGGCGAAGCCGTACAGCAGCTCGCCCTGGGCGGCGGCGCGGGCGAAGGCCTCGCCGAGGGCCGGGCCGAAGGCGTCGAAGACCGCGATCGAGGTCTCCGCGGGCGGCTCGGTGAAGTCCGGGGACGCGGGCCGGTCGGCGACCAGGGGCTGGGCGTCCTCGGCCGGGCCGGCCGCGCGGGCGGCCTGCTCGGCGGCCCGGACCAGGCCCTCGACCTCCTCCGGGGTGACGGCGTCGCGGGAGACCACGCCGGAGGCGGTGCCCTCGGCGCCGGCGACGGTGGCGATCACGGTCAGCCGGCGGCCGCGGGTGACGCCGTTGGTGGTCAGGGCGTTGCCCGCCCAGCGCAGGTTGGCGGTGGAGTCCTCGTCGGCGATCACCACGCAGCCGTCGGCGCGGGAGAGGCCGAGTGCCAGCTCGACGAGTTCGTGGGGCTGCATCGCGGTCATCAGTGACCCGCCTCCTGCTGGGTGTTGAGCACGTTGACGTTCCGGAACAGCGCCGACGGGCAGCCGTGGCTGACGGCCGCGACCTGACCGGGCTGCGCCTTGCCGCAGTTGAAGGCGCCGCCGAGGACGTAGGTCTGCGGGCCGCCGACCGCCGCCATCGAGCCCCAGAAGTCGGTGGTGGTGGCCTGGTAGGCGAAGTCCTTGACCTGGCCCGCGAGTTCGCCGTTCTTGATGGCGTAGGCGCGCTGCCCGGTGAACTGGAAGTTGTACCGCTGCATGTCGATCGACCAGGAGCGGTCGCCGACGATGTACAGGCCGTTCTCCACGTCGGCGAACAGGCCCTCGGTGTCCGGGCCGTCGGCGGCCGGCCGGAGCGAGACGTTGGCCATCCGCTGGACCGGGACGTGCGCCGGGGAGTCCGCGAAGGCGCAGCCGTTGGAGCGCTCGAAGCCCTTCAACTTGGCCATGCCGCGGTCCAGTTGGTAGCCGACCAGGACGCCGTCCCGGACCAGGTCCCAGGACTGGGTGGCGACGCCCTCGTCGTCGTAGCCGATGGTGGACAGGCCGTGCTCGGCGGTGCGGTCGCCGGTGACGTGCATCAGCTCGGAGCCGTACTTCAGTGAGCCGAGCTTGTCGAAGGTGGCGAAGGAGGTGCCGGCGTAGGCGGCCTCGTAGCCGAGCGCGCGGTCGAGCTCGGTGGCGTGGCCGATCGACTCGTGGATGGTGAGCCACAGGTTGGTCGGGTCGATGACCAGGTCGTAGCGGCCGGCCTCGACGCTCGGGGCCCTCATCTTCTCGGCGAGCAGGACGGGCAGCTCGGCCAGCTCGGCGTCCCAGTCCCAGCCGGTGCCGGTGACGTACTCGTAGCCGCGGCCGACCGGCGGGGCCAGCGTCATCATCGAGTCGAAGGCGCCGGTGCGCTCGTCGACCGAGGTGGCCTCCAGCTCGGAGTGCACCCGGATCCGCTGCTGGGTGGTCACCGTGCCCGCGGTGTCCGCGTAGAACTTGTTCTCCTGGATGGTCTTCAGGGCCGCCTGGACGTGCGAGACGCCCTCGGCGGCCAGCAGCCGGGAGCTGCGCTCGGCGAGCAGCGCGGTCTTCTCGGCGTCCGGCACCTCGAAGGGGTTGACCTCGTACGCGGAGACCCAGGTGACGTCCCGGTGGACCGGCTCGTCGGCCAGCTCGACCCGCTCGGTGGAGCCGGCCGCCCGGCTGATCCCGCCGGACAGGCGGGCCACCGCGACGGCCTGCTCGGCGACCTTCGCCGCGGCGGCGGTGGTGAGGTCCACGCCGGCGGCGAAGCCCCAGGCGCCGTCCAGCAGCACCCGGACGGCGAAGCCCAGCTGCACGCCGTCGGAGGTGCCGGCCGGACGGGCGTCGCGCAGCCGCCAGGAGGCGCTGCGGATCCGCTCCAGACGGAAGTCGGCGTGGTTCGCGCCGAGTTCGCGGGCCCGGGTGAGGGCGGCGTCGGCGAGGGTGCGCAGCGGCAGGGCGAGGAACAGCGGGTCGACGGCGCGCCCGGTCGGGGCGCCGGAGCGGTCGGCCGGAGGGATCGGAGGCAATCGGGCTCCCAGGTCGCGGAGGGTGGCGGTGCGGCGCCACAGGGGCGTCCGCACCGCATCATTCCCGTCCACCGGGCTTCCGGCCAGCGCATTTCGTCCGGTGCGCTGCGGTTTCGGCCAGTACGACCGTCAGACCGGCAGCCTTTTCGGGCCGTCGACCACCTCCGTGGCGGGAGCGGTCGGGGCCCGCGCCGCGGCGGGCCGTCAGCCGACGGACTCCCACCAGCCGTCGAGCTCCGGCGGGTTGTCGACGTCCACCCGCTCGCCGGGGCGCGGCACCGCCAGCGGGACGGCGTGCGCCTTGGCCTCGTCGACCAGCCGCTCGATCGGCTCGGCCCACCGGTGCAGGCCCAGGTTGAAGGTGCACCAGTGGACGGGCACCAGCAGGCCGGCCGTCAGGTCCCGGTGGGCGAGGACGGCGTCCTCGGGGGTCATGTGGATGTCCGCCCAGGCCGCGTCGTAGGCGCCGATCTGGACCAGCGCGGCGTCGAACGGGCCGTGCTGCTCGCCGATCCGCGCGTAGCCCTCGAAGTAGCCGGAGTCGCCGGTGTAGAACACCTTGCGGTTCGGGCCGGCGATCACCCAGGAGCCCCAGAGGGTGGTGTTGCGGGTCAGCCCGCGGCCGGAGAAGTGGTGCGCGGCGGTCAGGGTGAGCACCAGCTCGCCCAGGTTGCAGGTCTCGTCCCAGTCCAGCTCGATGATCCGGTGCTCCGGGACGCCCCAGCGGCGCAGGTGGGAGCCGATGCCGAGCGGCACCGCGAAGGGCGCGGACTGGCTGCGCACCAGGCGCTTGACCGTCGCCATGTCCAGGTGGTCGTAGTGGTCGTGCGAGATCAGCACCGCGTCGACCGGCGGCAGCTCCTCCAGCTCGACCGGCACCGGGTGCAGCCGCTTGGGGCCGATGTGCGCGGAGGGGGAGCAGCGGTCGCTCCAGACCGGGTCGAGCAGTACCCGGAAGCCCTCGATCTCCACCAGCGCGGAGGCGTGCCCGTACCAGGTGATCTCCACGCCCTCGGCGGCCGGACCGGGCGGGGTGGCCGGGCGGACGGTCGGCACCGGGTGGGCGGGGACGCGGCCCTCGCGCTCGAAGAGCATCCGGCGGGCGGTGGCACCGTCGAAGCCGGGGGCCCCCGAGGTGCGGGCGAGCGTGGAGGGCGCGTTGTGGAAGACGCCGTCGCGGTACTGCGGGGAGTTGCGCACCCGCTCCTCGCGTTCGCCGTCCGGCCGGCGTCCGAACGCCGCCGGAAGGTCACGCAGCGACCAGGCGGCCGTGCCCAGGCCGGCCGCCAGGGCGGTGAGGGCCAGCAGTCGTCCGCGTCGGGAGGTGTTCCCGGGCCGTGCCTTGGTCATCCGCTCTGCCTTCGTCGCTCGCCGGGATGGTCGGGTGAACGGTACGGCAGGTTCCGGGCCCGCCCGTACCGAGGGGGCAACGGGTGCGCCCGCCCGTGTTGTTCCCGTACAGTCCCGCCGATCCGGGCCGGGCCCGGGGCCTGGGCGGTTTCGCCGGGACGGCCCGGGGACGGCGGGCACGCGTTGTCGGATTGCGACAGTTCCTTCGGTGCGGCGCTGTGGGAGCCCGATGCGCCGACACCGCCGACCGCCCGATAGCGTCACACTGCGTACGCAATCCGACGTACCGCTCACACACGGAGAGAGGTGGATCGTTGAGCCGCTCGGTTCTCGTCACCGGAGGAAACCGGGGCATCGGCCTCGCGATCGCCCAGGCCTTCGCCGAGGCGGGCGACAAGGTCGCCATCACCAGCCGCTCGGGCGAGGTGCCCGAGGGCCTGGAGAAGTACGACGTCCTCGCGGTCCGCTGCGACATCACGGACGCCGCACAGGTCGACGCCGCCTTCACCGAGATCGAGCAGAAGCACGGCGCGGTCGAGGTGCTGGTCGCCAACGCGGGCATCACCAAGGACACCCTGCTGCTGCGCATGTCGGAGGAGGACTTCACCTCCGTCGTGGACACCAACCTGACCGGCACCTTCCGGGTGGTCAAGCGCGCCTCCAAGCTGATGATGCGCGCCAAGAAGGGCCGTGTCGTGCTGATCTCGTCCGTGGTGGGCCTGTCCGGCTCGCCGGGCCAGGCGAACTACGCCGCCTCCAAGGCCGGCCTGGTGGGCTTCGCCCGGTCGCTGGCGCGCGAACTCGGCCCGCGCAACATCACCGTCAACGTGGTCGCCCCCGGCTTCGTCGACACCGACATGACCGCCGTGCTCAGCGACGAGCGCCGCGCGGAGATCGTCGCGGGCGTGCCGCTGGGCCGCTACGCTGCGCCCGCCGAGGTCGCGTCCACCGTGCGGTTCCTCGGGTCGGAAGAGGCCGCGTACATCACCGGAGCCGTCATTCCCGTCGACGGCGGATTGGGCATGGGTCACTGATCATGAGTGGAATCCTCGAAGGCAAGCGCATCCTGATCACCGGCGTGCTGATGGAGTCCTCCATCGCCTTCCACGCCGCGAAGCTCGCGCAGGAGCAGGGCGCGGAGATCATCCTCACCGCCTTCCCGCGCCCGAGCCTGACCGAGCGGATCGCCAAGAAGCTGCCGCACCCGGTCAAGGTGCTGGAGCTGGACGTCTCCAACCCGGAGCACCTGGCCGGCATCGCCGACCAGGTCCGCGAGCACCTGCCGAGCCTGGACGGCATCGTCCACTCGATCGGCTTCGCCCCGCAGGACGCCCTGGGCGGCAACTTCCTGAACACGCCGTGGGAGTCCGTGGCCACGGCGATGCACGTCTCGGCGTACTCGCTGAAGTCGCTGACCATGGCGCTGCTGCCGCTGATGCAGGACGGCGGCTCGGTGGTCGGCCTGACCTTCGACGCCCAGTTCGCCTGGCCGCAGTACGACTGGATGGGCCCGACCAAGGCCGCCTTCGAGGCGACCAACCGCTACCTCGCCCGCTACCTGGGCGAGCGCGACATCCGCTGCAACCTGGTCTCGGCCGGTCCGCTCGGCTCGATGGCCGCCAAGTCCATCCCGGGCTTCGAGCAGCTGGCCGACACCTGGAACCAGCGCTCCCCGCTGAAGTGGGACCTGAGCGACCCGGAGCCGGCCGGCCGCGGCATCGTCGCGCTGCTGTCGGACTGGTTCCCGAAGACCACCGGCGAGATCATCCACGTCGACGGCGGTCTGCACGCCATCGGCGCCTGACACCCCGCCCGTACGCCGCTGCCCGGCACCCCTCCCGCAGGGGGTGCCGGGCAGCGGCGTTCCGTCATGCCCGCACGTCGGCGACGTGCGACGGCCCGCGGTGCCCGGGGGTCACCCCTCGGTCGTCCCGCAGGCGCCGATGGCGCGGCCGGCCTCGACCGAGGCGCGCTGGGCGTCGCGCGCCCGGATGGCCTCCAGGATGGTGTCGTGGCCGATGTAGCGCTCGGCGATCAGCTCGGGGCCGACGTCGTGCCGCAGGTGCTCACGGGTGACCTCGCCGAGGTCGGCGTAGACGGCGAGCAGCACGTCGTTGTGGGAGGCGGCCACCACGGCCTGGTGGAAGGCGGCGTCGGCCTGGACGAAGTCCTCGGCGTCACCGGAGTGCCAGGCGTTCTCCCGGCGGGCCAGCGCGCCGTCCAGCAGCTCCAGGTCGCGCTCGGTGCGGCGCCGGGCGGCCAGGCCGGCCGCCGACGTCTCCAGCGCCGCCCGCAGCTCGGCGACCTGCGCCTGGTCGGCGTCGGCGAACCGGCGGTGCATCACCCCGGCCAGTTCGCTGGTGGCCAGCACGTAGGTGCCGGAGCCCTGCCGGATGTCGAGCAGGCCGTTGTGCGCGAGGGCGCGCACGGCCTCGCGCACGGTGTTGCGCGCGACGCCCAGCTGCTCCACCAGGGCGGCCTCGGTGGGGATGCGCGAGCCCACCGGCCACTCCCCGGAGGTGATCTGGGCGCGCAGCTGGGCGATCACCTGGTCGGACAGCGGGGTGCGCCTCGGCGAGGACAGCGCCACGGGGACTCCTTGCGACTACGGCTCGGGGCGGCCTTGGTGGAACGTGACCGGTGGATGAACGGTCGGCACATCATGCCAATTCCAGGGTGCATCAATTCATCCCATCATTCTATGATGGCGCACATGCCCGCAGCAGAGACCACCGCTTCCCCGCGGAACGAGGCCGGGCCGCAGACCGAGCGGCCCGTCGATTCCGCCCCTTCCAAGACCCCCTCCAAGTACCTCGGCGTGCTCTTCGCCGTCGCGATCGCCGCCGCCGCCGTCAACCTGCGCCCCGTGGTCACCAGCCTCGGGCCGCTGCTCGACCCGGTCCGCGCCGACCTCGGGATGAACCCGACCCTCGCCGGGCTGCTCACCGCCGTCCCGTCGCTGTGCTTCGCGCTGTTCGGCTTCGCCGCGCCGGCCGCGGCCCGCCGGATCGGCCCGATCGCGGTGGTCACGGCCGGCATGGCCGCCATCACCGCGGGCGTGCTGGCCCGCTCCTTCGCCGGCGGCACCGCGGTGTTCCTGCTGCTGACCGCGCTCGCCCTGGCAGGCGTGGCGGTCGCCAACGTGCTGCTGCCGGTGGTGATCAAGCGGTACTTCCCGGAGAAGGTCGGCCCGATGATCGGCCTCTACTCCATGGCGCTGTCCGCCGGCACCGCGCTCGCCGCGCTGGTCAGCGTGCCGCTGACCAACGCGCTCGGCGGGGACTGGCGCCACGGCCTGGGCGCCTGGGCCGGACTGGGCGCGCTCGCCCTGGTGCTGTGGCTGCCGGTGCTGATCGCCAAGCGCGAGCGCGGTGAGCGGGCCGCCGGCGCCGCCGCCCCCGCCAGGCTGCCGATCACCCGCAGCCGTACGGCCTGGGCGCTGGCCTGCTTCTTCGGCCTCCAGGCCACCGGTGCGTACGTGGTGATGGGCTGGCTGCCGAAGATCTTCCAGGACTCCGGTGTCGACAAGGGCACCTCGGGGGCGCTGCTCGCGGTCACCATGGTGGTCGGCGTGCCGGTCTCCTTCGTGCTGCCCAACCTGGCCGCCCGGCGCGGTGACCAGCGGCTCTTCGTGGTGGTACTGGCCTGCTGCGGCATCGCCGGCTACACCGGTCTGGCACTCGCCCCGGACGGGGCGCCGTGGGTCTGGGCCGTCCTGGTGGGCCTGTCGAACTGCGCCTTCCCGCTGGTGCTGACCATGATCGGGCTGCGGGCCCGGACGGCGGGCGGGGTGGCCCAGCTGTCCGTCTTCGCGCAGGGCGTCGGCTACCTGATCTCCGTCCTGGGCGTGATCCTGATCGGCCCGATCTACCAGATCACCGGCGAGTGGTACTGGCCGCTGGGCTTCCTGGCGCTGCTGCTGGTGCCGCAGATGCTGTTCGGCCTGCGGGCCGCCCGGCCCCGCCACATCGAGGACGAGGCGGTCCGTCCGGCGGCGGCCGTCCGGGCCTGACACCGGGCGGCCGGACGCGGGCGGCCGGGGCCCGGGCTCTTCGGGGTCGGGCCCCGGGGTCGGTCCCCGGGCTCGAAGGTCAAGCTCCGGCCAAGGCGGCGGGGCCGCCGGGGGACGGGCGTGTTCGGGATGGGAGAATTCCCGACATGCCCGTTCTCGACCCGAACCCCACCGACGGCCGCAAGCAGCTCGGCCGCATCGCCCTCGCCTTCGCCGCCATCGTGGTGCTGGTGGCGGTCATCGCCTCCGTCGCCACCTCGATGGGCTGACGGCCGTCCGACCGTAGCCCGACCGCCGTCCGAAGCCCCGGTGAACGGGGCATGATGGCACCCGACACCCGAGGGGGTGGCGGCAACCGGGAGCATCGCGCCGCCGGGCGGCTTTTCTGCCAAGCTTGCTGGGTATGAGCGCCGACACGCCCCGCAGGATCATCGTTCTCCGCCATGCCAAGGCCGACTGGCCGAACGGCGTGGACGACCATGAGCGGCCCCTGGCCGACCGGGGCCGCCACCAGGCCCCGGACGCCGGCCGCTGGCTGGTCGATTCCGGCATCAATCCCGACTACGTGCTCTGCTCCACGGCCCTGCGCACCCGCGAGACCTGGAAGCTGGCGGTGCACGAGCTGCCCAAGCGGCCCCGCAAGACCGTGTACGAGGACCGGATCTACGAGGCCAGCCCGGGCGAGATCATCGCGGTCCTCCAGGAGACCCCGGAGGAGTACGCGGACGTGGTGCTGGTCGGCCACAACCCCGGTGTACTGGGCCTGACCCAGGTGCTGGCCGGGGACGCGGGCGACCGGGACGCGCTGGAGCGGCTGCGGCTCGGCGGATTCCCGACGGCGGCGATCGCGGTGCTCAGCTTCAGCGGCTCCTGGAAGGGCGTCGAGCCGGGCGTTGCCGAGCTGGTCTCGTACTACACGCCGCAGGACTGACCCGGTACGCACGCGGAACGCAGGCGAGGGGCGCGCGGACCGGTCCGCGCGCCCCTCGTCGTCGTGGCCCTCCTCGGGCGGGCCCTGCCCGGTCGGCCGCTACTCGGTCGCTACTCGGCCACTGCTCGGCCGCAGCTCGGCCGCTACGCGCCCGCGGTCGCTCGTCCGCGGGCCGCGCTCACTCGTCCTCGGTCGGGGTGCCGTGCAGCGCGTCGGCCGCCTCGACCTCCTCGCGGGTGATGCCCAGCAGGTAGAGCACGGTGTCCAGGAACGGCACGTTCACCGCGGTGTCGGCGGCCTCGCGCACCACCGGCTTGGCGTTGAACGCCACCCCGAGCCCGGCCGCGTTCAGCATGTCCAGGTCGTTGGCGCCGTCGCCGATCGCCACCGTCTGCTCCAGCGGCACCTTCGCCTGCTCGGCGAAGCGGGCCAGCCAGCGGGCCTTGCCGGCCCGGTCCACGATCTCGCCGACCACCCGGCCGGTGAACCTGCCGTCCACCACCTCCAGGGTGTTGGCCGCCGCGAAGTCCAGCCCCAGCTGCTCCACCAGGTGGTCGGTGACCTGGGTGAACCCGCCGGAGACCACCGCGACCTGGAAGCCGAGGCGCTGCAGGGTGCGGATCAGGGTGCGCGCGCCCGGCGTGAAGCGGACCTCGGCACGGACCTTCTCCGTCACCGAGGCGTCCAGCCCGGCCAGCAGTGCCACCCGGGCCCGCAGCGACTCGGCGAAGTCCAGCTCGCCGCGCATCGCCGCCGCCGTCACCTCGGCGACCTGCTCCTCGCAGCCCGCGTGGGCGGCGAACAGCTCGATCACCTCGTCCTGGATGAGCGTGGAGTCGACGTCCATGACCACCAGGCGCTTGGCCCGGCGCTCCAGCCCGGCCGCGACCACCGCGACGTCCACCCGCTGGGTGGCCGCCTCCTGGGCCAGCTCGGCCCGCAGCTCCTCGGTGGCCACACCGGAGACGGCCAGCTCGACCGCCGTCACCGGGTACTTGGCGAGCCGGAAGACCCGGTCGATGTTGCCGCCCGCCGCGGTGATCCGGGAGGTCAGCGCGGAGACGGCGGCGGCGGTCAGCGGGTGACCGAGCACCGTGACGTGCGAACGGCCCTCGCGGCGCGGCCGGTTGTCGCCGATGCCGGAGAGGATCTCGGCCTGGAGCTTCTGCTCGTCGGCCCAGCGGTGGACGGTGGCCCGCAGCCCGCCCTCGGCGCCGGGCGCGGCGGGCGGGGTGACCAGGGCGCACAGCGTGATGCGGCCACGGGTCACGACCTGCTCGATGTCGATGACGTCGACGCCGAAGCCGGCCAGCGTCGCGAAGAGGCCGGCGGTGATGCCGGGGCGGTCCTTGCCGAACACCTTGACGAGCAGGGTGCGCTCGTCCGCGGTCCGGGGCTGGGCGGCAGGGAGGGGCTCAGCGGCCAGGGGCGATGCGTTCATGGTGTCTCCCACGCTACCCGTCGGCGGGTGGCCCGAGGGCACCCGTCCCACCTCGCGGGACGCCGCGGTCGCGCGCTCCGGTAGCAGCCTGGTCACAGTCACCCGGGCCGACTTTCATCGGCGGTCGGCGGGCTGGAATGATTCCCCCCGTCAGTCATCAGGAACATCGCACCCCCGGCGGGGGGCCAAATTCGGGGGAACCGAGAGAGCGGGGCAGGCGAGCAGTGCCGCAACTCGTCATTGAGATCAACGGACAGCAGCGGACTCTGGAGCCCGGGCGGTCCTACACCATCGGGCGCAACCCGCAGTCGGACTTCCCGTTCGACGACGCCAGGGTCTCCTGGCACCACGGGACCATCAGCTTCAACGGCAGCGGTTGGCAGCTGGACGACCACGGCAGCACCAACGGCACGTACGTCGCCGGCGCCCGCACCATGCAGGCCCAGCTGTTCCCCGGAGCCGTCGTCAACCTGGGCAACCCGGAGAACGGCCCCCGGCTCGGTTTCTCCGCGCCCGCACAGGCCGCCGCCCCGCACACCACCCCCGTGCACGAGGCCGCCACCGCCCGCGGCCCGGTGCCGCAGCCGCAGGCCTGGCCGCAGCAGGACCCGTACCAGCAGCCGCAGCAGCAGGCGTGGGCCGGCCAGCAGCAGGCCCAGCAGCCGTTCCCGCAGCAGCAGCAGTACGCGCCGCAGGCCCAGCACGGCTTCCCGCAGCAGCAGGGCTTCCCGCAGGACCAGGGCTTCACCCCGCCGCCGCAGCAGCACGACGGCGGTGGCCCGCAGCCGACGATGATCCGCCGGCTGGCCGACATGACGCGCACGCTGCGCATCGGCCGTGCGCTCGACAACGACATCGTGGTCTCGGACCTCCAGGTCTCCCGCCACCACGCCGAGCTGCGCCAACTGCCGGACGGCCGCTGGGAGATCGTCGACCTCGGCAGCCACAACGGCATCTTCCTCAACGGCCAGCGGGTCCAGCGTCAGCTGATGGGCGCGCAGGACCGCCTGACCGTCGGCCACTCCACCTTCACCCTGGTCGGCGACCAGCTGCAGGAGTTCGTCGACACCGGCGCCGTCTCCTTCTCCGCCCGCCACCTGACCGTCGAGGTCGAGCACAAGGGCGCCAAGAAGATCCTGCTCAACGATGTCAGCTTCGGCGTCCCGGAGAAGTCCCTGGTCGCGGTCATCGGCCCGTCCGGCTCCGGCAAGTCCACCCTGCTGCGCGCCCTCACCGGCTACCGCCCCGCCGACCGCGGCGAGGTGCTGTACGACGGGCGCAACCTCTACAAGCAGTTCGCCGAGCTCCGCTCGCGCATCGGCCTGGTGCCGCAGTCCGAGATCCTGCACCGCGAGCTCACCGTCCGGAAGGGCCTCAAGTACGCGGCCCGGCTGCGCTTCCCCGGCGACACCGAGGCCCGCGAGCGCGACGCCCGGATCGACGAGGTGCTGTACGAGCTGCGCCTGGACAAGCGCGCCGACAACAAGATCACCGCGCTCTCCGGCGGCCAGCAGAAGCGCGTCTCGGTCGCCCTGGAGCTGCTCACCAAGCCGTCGCTGATCTTCCTGGACGAGCCCACCTCGGGCCTCGACCCGGGCATGGACCGCGAGGTCATGCAGATGCTGCGCGGCCTCGCCGACGACGGCCGCACCATCCTGGTCGTCACCCACTCGGTGGCCGAACTCGCGCTCTGCGACCGGCTGCTGGTGATGGCGCCGGGCGGTTCGGTGGCCTACTTCGGCCCGCCGGACGAGGCGCTGCACTTCTTCGGGTACGAGACCTGGGCGGACGTCTTCCAGGCCTTCGAGAACTACCCGGACCACGACTGGGCCGGCCGCTACCGCGGTTCGGTGCACTACCAGCAGTACTCCGCCCCGACCGTCGAGGCGGGCGAGGTGCAGCACGTCCAGGTCGCCCAGGAGGCCGTCAAGCCGCCGAAGCCGCAGAGCTGGGGCTCCCAGCTGTGGACCCTGATGCGGCGCTACATGTCGGTGCTCGCCTCGGACCGGGGCTTCCTGGCACTGTCGGTGCTGCTGCCCGCCGTCATCGGCGCGGTCAGCGTGCTGATCCCCAACGCGCCGGGGCTCGCGCCGAACCCGAAGTCGCAGCTCGGACTGAACAGCGGGGCCGCGACGATCCTGCTGATCCTGGCCATCGGGGCCTGCTTCTCCGGCGCCGCCAACTCGGTCCGGGAACTGATCAAGGAACGGGCGATCTACGAACGGGAACGGGCCACCGGGCTCTCCCGGTCGGCGTACATGATGTCCAAGATCATCGTGCTGGGCTTCTTCAGCGTGATCCAGGGCGCCATCATCTCCGCCGTCGGCTTCCTGCCGCGCAAGCTCCCCGAGCACGGCCTGATCGTCAAGAACCTGCCGATCATCGAGATGACCATCGGCATGATCCTTCTCAGCTTCGCCGCCATGATGTTCGGGCTGATGATCTCCGCCCTGGTGAAGACCGCCGAGAAGACCATGCCGCTGCTGGTCATGTTCGCCATCGTCCAGGTCGTCTTCACCGGCTGCCTGTTCCAGATCTTCGGCAAGCCCGGCCTGGAGCAGGTCGCCTGGCTGATGCCGGCCCGCTGGGGCACCGGCATCGTCTCCACCACGCTCGACCTGTCCAAGCTCATGGGCCCCTGGAACAAGGACTTCCAGCACCCGGACTACGACCCGCTGTGGAAGCACGCGGTGGCCCAGTGGGCGATCGACGCGGGCGTGCTGATCGTGATCTCGGTCGCGATCGGCGTCCTGGTCACCCGGCTCCAGCGCCGGCACGAGCCCGAGGTCATGCAGAAGGGCTGAGCCCGCTGCCCGACCGCCGAGGGGCGGCCTTCCCGACCGGGGAGGCCGCCCCTCCGCCGTTCCCCCCGCCCGCCGCCCGGCCCGAACCACGGGCCCGGCGCCGTGTGGGTCCGACGGCCTAGGTCCCCGGACCTGCGACCGCCCCGGCCGCAGGCGGACGCGACCGCCCCGGCCGCGGCGGTAGTTTGGCGGTATGCCCAGCACCACCGGAGACCACCCGGCCCACCAGGGCCCACTGCCCGCCTGCGACCCCTGCCTGTCCGGGATCGAGGCCGTCAGCCAGGCGCTGCTCGCCATGAGCCGACACCTGGAGGTCCGCGAGGTCCTGCGCCGCATCACCGCCTCCGCCCGGGAACTGCTCGGCGCCGAGTACGCGGCCCTGGGCGTGCCCGACGACCACGGCGGCTTCGCCCAGTTCGTGGTCGACGGCGTCACCGACGAGCAGTGGCGGGCGATCGGCCCGCTGCCCCGCCAGCACGGCGTGCTCGCCGCGATGCTGCACGAGACCGGCCCCATCCGCCTCGCCGACGTCCGCCGGGCGCCCGCCTTCGGCGGCTGGCCCTCCGCCCACCCCGAGATGGACGCCTTCCTCGGCATGCCGATCCTGGACACCGACGCGGCCGAGGACGAACCGCAGGTGCTGGGCGTCGTCTTCCTCGCCAACAAGCGCGGCGGCGGCCTCTTCACCGACCACGACGAGGAACTGCTGCGGATCCTCGCCGCCCACGCCGCCCTCGCCCTCTCCAACGCCCGGCTGTACGAGCGCAGCCGCGAACTGACCCTGGCCGGCGAGCGCGCCCGAATCGCGCACGACCTGCACGACGCCGTCTCGCAGAAGCTCTTCTCGCTGCGCCTCACCGCCAAGGCCGCCGCCAAGCTCGTCGACCGCGACCCGGCCCGGGCCCGCGCCGAACTCGCCGAGGTGGCCCGGCTGGCCGCCGAGGCCGCCGACGAACTGCGCGCCGTCGTCGTGGAGTTGCGCCCCGCGGCACTGGAGGAGGACGGGCTGAGCGCCACCCTCGCCTCCCAGGTGCAGCTCCTCGACCGGGCGCACACCGCCGACGTCGCCTACGCCGCCGACGGCGTCCGCGCCCTGCCGCCCGCCCAGGAGGCCGCCCTGCTGCGGGTCGCGCAGGAGGCGCTGCACAACGCGCTGCGGCACTCCGACGCCGGCCGGGTCACCGTCACCCTGACCGGGACGCCCGCGCGCGGCGCCGTGCTGCGGGTGCGCGACGACGGGCGCGGCTTCGACCCCGAATCCGTCCGCCGGGCCGGCCGCCACCTCGGCCTGGCCTCGATGCGCGACCGCGCGGCCGCCGTCGGCGGCACGCTCACCCTGGAGTCGGCCCCCGGCCGGGGGACGCTCGTCGAGATGGAGGTCCCCGGTGCCTGAGAGCACACCGTCGATCCGCGTCCTGTTGGTCGACGACCACCAGGTGGTCCGGCGCGGGCTGCGCACCTTCCTGGAGGTCCAGGACGACATCGAGGTGGTCGGTGAGGCCGCCGACGGGGCGGAGGGCGTCGAGCGGGCCCGCGCACTCGACCCCGACGTGGTCCTGATGGACCTCAAGATGCCCGGCGTCGACGGGATCGAGGCGCTGCGCACCCTCAAGGGCGAGGGCAGCCGGGCCCGGATCCTGATCGTCACCAGCTTCACCGAGCACCGCACGATGGTCCCCGCGCTGCGGGCCGGCGCCGCCGGGTACGTCTACAAGGACGTGGACCCGGAGGCACTGGCCGGGGCGATCCGCTCGGTGCACGCCGGCCACGTGCTGCTCCAGCCGGAGCTGGCCGAGGCCCTGCTCTCCGACGACGGCCCGCGCGCCCCGCAGGGCCGCGGCGGCACCCTCACCGAGCGCGAGCGCGAGGTGCTCGGTCACATCGCCGACGGCCGTTCCAACCGGGAGATCGCGCGCAGCCTGCACCTGTCGGAGAAGACGGTGAAGACCCACGTCTCCAACATCCTGATGAAGCTGGACCTCGCGGACCGCACGCAGGCCGCGCTCTGGGCGGTCCGCAACGGCGAGACCCGGGACGCCGCCGCGGACGCCTGAGGGGATGTCAGTGGGGTGTGCGAGGGTGGGCGCTGACACCGCATCGAGGGGGAGCCGTGGGGGAGCCACGCACGGTCTACGGGCCGGTCACACTGGCCGAGGCGCTGGGGCTGACGCAGCGCCTGTTCAAGCGGGCCCTGCGGTTCGGCCTGGTGCCGCCCCCGGACGTCGAGGACAAGCGCTGGTCCCGGGCGCTCGCCGAGCCGGTGCTGCTGCGGCGCGAGGAGATCGCCGCCGCCCTGGAGGCCGAGGCCGCCGAGCGCGCCGCGAAGTTCGCGCGGGCGACGGCCCGGGAACGCGATTCCTACGGGCCGGAGCTGCTGCGGCGCAGGCTCGGGCTGACCGGCTGGCAGTTCGAGGAGGCCCGGCAGCAGGGCCTGCTGCCCGAGCCGGACACCGAGGACGGCCAGTGGTCCGCGGACCTGGAGGCCCGTCTGCGGGCCGGTGCCGCGGAGCTCGTCGCCCGGCTGGGCACCGTGCCCCGGGTCGGCGCCGTCAAGGCCGCCACGGCCCTCGGGCAGGCCACCGGGCTCCCGGTCGTGGCCGAGGACGTCCACCGGCTCACCGAAGCCGGGGTGCTCCGGCCCGACGGAGAGTTCAAGGGCAACCCCACGTACGGCGCCGAGTCCCTGCTCGCGGTGCCGGCCGCCGCGGTCGAGGAGGCGGTCACCGACCGGCTGCGCCGGGCCGAGGCCGCCGCGGAGGCACTGCGGGCGCGGTCGGCGCAGAGCCTGTCGGCGGCGGAGGCGGCCGAGGAGCTGGGCTGGTCCGCCCGCCGCCTGGAGACCGTCACGGCGCGCGGCGGCCTGGCCGTCGGGCCCGACGGCCGGTACGACCGGGCGGAGGTGGCGGCCCTGGCCGAGGCGGACCCGTGGCGCTGACACCGCGGCCCGCCCCGGCGGCGCGCACCGTCCAACGGGTCGGCGTCCGGTGCACGAGGGGTCGCATTCCGGCCAGGTACGAGAGCCGTCCCGCGCGCCCTCAGCGGGCCTCGCGCTCGTCCACCAAGGCGTTGTAGGCGGCCACCTGGGCCCGCCGGGCGGTGCGCCGCAGCGGCGCCAGGACGGACTGCCGCGCGGCCATCTCGGAGGCGCTGACGGCCGCGCCGTGGCCGCCGGAGGCGATCGACAGCAGGGCGGACACCTGCCGGGCCGACTCCAGCACCCGCACCGCACGAGGCGGGTAGCCGGGCGCCAGCAGCTCGGCGTGCCCGCGCCGGCGGTACGCCTCCAGGGCGCGCAGCGCCTCCGGCCCGGCGCCGGCCACGTCGAGCCGGGTGAGCAGCACGGTCGCCTCGCGCAGCCCGTCCGCCAGCTCACGCTCGGCCTCGTGCAGCGACGGCACGTCCGCCGGCGGTGTGTCGTTCACCTCGGAGCAGCGCCACAGCACGGTCGCGGAGCGGTCCCCGGCCGGGCCGAACACCTCGACCTCCGGCACCAGCCCGAGCGGCACCCCCACCGCCAGGACGGCCTCGCCCGCGGCCATCGCGCGCTCGTTGAACGGCCCGGGGCCGGTCAGCCCCAGCGGGTGCCCGGCCGAGGGCAGCGCGAGGCGCAGGCCCTTCACCCCCAGCACCCGCAGCCGGCCCAGCGCCCAGGTCAGCCCGTGCTGCTCGCCCGGCTCGTCCCCGGGCAGCCCGGTCACCCGGTGGCTCTCGTCGGCGCCCAGCACGGCCGCGGCGGCGTTGTCGGGCGGCACCAGGCCCGCCAGCAGGGCGTTGCCCCAGGCGGCCAGCCGCCCCGAACGGGGCTCTTCGTACGGATTGTCGGCAGGAGTCGCGAGCATCCGGCCAGCCTACGGAATCGGCGGTCATCCGCGTGGCGTAGGTTTGCCCATGCGTGTGCGGCGCACCCACCCGTGCCCACCGGCTGCCGGAGTCGGCGTGCCGCCCGCACCGACGGCCGAGAATCTTGTTTTTGGGGAAGGCGTAGGCATGAGCGACGTGCTGGAGCTGGTGGACGTATCCGTGGTCCGGGAGGGGCGCGCGCTGGTCGACCAGGTCTCGTGGTCCATCTCCGAGGGTGAGCGCTGGGTCATCCTGGGCCCGAACGGCGCCGGCAAGACCACCCTGCTGCAGATCGCCTCCTCGTACCTGTTCCCGACCTCGGGCAAGGTCACCGTGCTGGGCGAGAAGCTGGGCGAGATCGACGTCTTCGAGCTGCGCTCCCGGATCGGCCTGGCCGGCGCCGCCATGTTCGACAAGCTGCCGGCCGAGCAGACCGTGCTGCAGACGGTGCTCACCGCCGCCTACGGGATGACGGTCAGCTGGCAGGAGAGCTACGAGCAGTCGGACGAGTCCCGCGCCCTCGCGCTGCTCGACCGCCTCGGCATGGCCGGCCTCACCGGCCGCAAGTTCGGCACCCTCTCCGAGGGCGAGCGCAAGCGCACCCTGATCGCCCGCGCCCTGATGACCGACCCCGAGCTGCTGCTGCTCGACGAGCCGGCCGCCGGCCTGGACCTCGGCGGGCGCGAGGACCTGGTCCGCCGGCTCGGCGCGCTCGCCCAGGACGAGTTCGCCCCGGCGATGGCGATGGTCACCCACCACGTCGAGGAGATCGCCCCCGGCTTCACCCACGTCCTGATGATCCGCCAGGGCAAGGTGCTCACGGCGGGCCCGATCGACACCGAGCTGACCGCCCGCAACCTCTCCAAGTGCTTCGGCCTGCCGCTCACCCTGGAGCGCCACGGCGACCGCTGGTCGGCCCAGGGCCTGCCGCTGGGCTGACGCCCCGTCCGCCGCTCCTCCGCCCCCCGTTCCGCCCCCTCTCCGCCCGTCCTGCGCGAGGCCGTCGGAACCGGTCGCACGTGCGACCGGTTTCCGCCCCTCGACCTGCGGGAACTGTCCGCCTCGAAGGCCTTCGCTCCCTAGGATGGACGTGTGGACAGCTGGATCTGGTGGCTCCTGGCCGCCGCAGGGCTCGGCATACCGCTGGTTCTCACCGCGATGCCGGAGTTCGCCATGTTCGCGGTCGGAGCGCTGGCCGCCGCCGGCGTGGCCGGGCTGGGCGGGGGAGTGGTCCTGGAGACCGTGACCTTCCTCCTGGTCTCGGTCGGGCTCGTGGTCTTCGTCCGCCCGATCGCCTACCGGCAGCTCCAGAAGGGCCCTCAGGTCAAGATGGGCATCGAGGCGCTGCACGGCGCCACCGCGGTCGTCGCGGAAACCGTCGACGGGGAGGGCGGCCGGATCAAGCTGAACGGCGAGATCTGGTCGGCCCGCGCGCTCCACCCGGAGCAGGTGTACCAGCCCGGGCAGCAGGTCGACGTCGTCGAAATCCAGGGCGCGACCGCCCTGGTCGTCTAGGGGAGAGTCCGTGGAACCCGTCCTTATCGTCCTGGTCGTCCTGGTCGTGGTGGCCTTCATCGCGCTGATCAAGACGATCCAGGTCATCCCACAGGCCAGCGCGGCGATCGTGGAGCGCTTCGGCCGCTACACCCGGACGCTCAACGCCGGACTGAACATCGTCGTCCCGTTCATCGACCGCGTCCGCAACCGGATCGACCTGCGCGAGCAGGTCGTCCCGTTCCCGCCGCAGCCGGTGATCACCCAGGACAACCTGGTCGTCAACATCGACACCGTCATCTACTACCAGGTCACCGACCCCCGCGCGGCCACCTACGAGGTCGCCAGCTACATCCAGGCGATCGAGCAGCTGACCGTCACCACGCTGCGCAACATCATCGGCTCGATGGACCTGGAGTCCACCCTGACCTCCCGCGAGGTCATCAACGCCGGTCTGCGCGGCGTCCTGGACGAGGCCACCGGCAAGTGGGGCATCCGGGTCAACCGCGTCGAGCTGAAGGCGATCGAGCCGCCGACCTCCATCCAGGACTCGATGGAGAAGCAGATGCGCGCCGACCGGGACAAGCGCGCGGCGATCCTCACCGCCGAGGGCCAGCGCCAGGCGCAGATCCTCAAGGCGGAGGGTGAGAAGCAGGCGGACGTCCTGCGGGCCGAGGGTGAGGCGCAGGCCGCGGTGCTGCGCGCCGACGGTGAGGCGGCCGCGATCCGGACGGTCTTCGAAGCCATCCACGACGGTGACGCCGACCAGAAGCTGCTCGCCTACCAGTACCTGCAGACCCTGCCCGAGCTGGCCAAGGGCGACTCCAACAAGCTCTGGATCATCCCGAGCGAGGTCGGCGACGCGCTCAAGGGCCTCGGCGGCGCCTTCAACGGCCTGACCGGCAACGGCGGCGGGATCAACGGCGGTGCCGTCGCGGCGCCGAGCGTCCCGAAGGCGTCCCCGGCCACCCAGGTGCCGATCGACCCGGCGTCCGGGCCGCGGCCGGTGGACACCGACAAGGGCGCCGCCCGTCCCCGGGTGGACCCGACCCGGGAGTTCCCCAAGATCGACCCGGAGTGACCCGGACCGCAGTGACCCGGCCGCAGTGAGCGGTCGAGGCGTGCTCCGTCGAGGGCCCGCCGCCGTACGCCTCCCGTACGGCGGCGGGCCCTCGGGGTTTCCACGGCGCCGTTCGCGGCGGTGTGGCGTGCGTCCCGAATCGTGGGCGGGCCTGGCCGGGCGGGAGGGCGGTCCGGCATGATCCCCTCGGACAGGACCGAGAGGAGGAGTGACCCATGACGCTCTGGGAGGCGGTCGCCGTCCTGGTGGCCGGGGTCGGCGCTGGGATGATCAATGTGATCGTCGGTTCCGGCACCCTGATCACCTTCCCCGTCCTGCTCGCCGTCGGGATCCCGCCGGTCACCGCCAACGTCTCCAACTCCTTCGGCCTGGTGCCCGGTTCGCTCAGCGGCGTGATCGGCTACCGCCGCGAACTCGCCGACCAGGGGCGCCGGGTGCTGCGCCTGGGAACCGCCTCGCTGCTCGGCGGGCTGCTCGGCGCACTGCTGCTGATCAAGCTGCCGAGCGCGGCCTTCGACGCGATCGTCCCGGTGCTGATCCTGCTCGCGCTGGTCCTGGTGGTGATCCAGCCCCGGGTGGCCAGGGCCGTCGCCGCCCGCCGCCGGCCCGGTGGCGACCCGGACGGCAGCCCGGTGCTGCTGGTCGGGGTGTTCCTCACCGGCATCTACGGCGGCTACTTCGGCGCCGCGCAGGGTGTCCTGCTGATGGCGCTGATGGGCATGCTGCTGCAGGAGGACCTGCAGCGGATCAACGGGGTGAAGAACGCCCTGGCGATGATCGTCAACGCCGTCGCCGCGCTCTTCTTCCTGTTCACCTCCACCGTGAACTGGGCGGCGGCCGGGCTGATCGCGGTGGGTTCGCTGGTCGGCGGCCTGGTCGGCGCCAAGGTCGGCCGCCGGCTGCCGCCGGCCGTGCTGCGCGGGGTGATCGTGGTGGTCGGCCTCGCGGCGGTCACCAAGCTGCTGGTGGGGTGAGCGGCCGTAGGGCCGCCGTTGTACAGATGTCGGATCGTACGAGAGTCACAGGAGTAGGCCATGGCCCTGGAGATGCGTGAGACCTGCGAGCGCTGCGCGGTGTCGCTGACCGCCGACGGCGCCGCCTCGATATGTTCCTACGAGTGCACCTTCTGCCCGGAATGCACCGAGGCCATGGCCGGCGCCTGCCCGAACTGCGGCGGCGAGCTGGTGGCCCGTCCGCGTCGGAAGGCCGCCTGACCCCGGCACCCCGGAGGACCCCGGGCGCCCGGAGCACCGACGACCGAGCAGGAGCGCAGCGATGAGCAGCAGGGCACGGCTGAGCGAGGACGAGATCACGGCGGCCCTGGCGGCGCTGCCGCAGTGGACCCGCGAGGGCGACGGCATCGTCCGCAGCGCCGACGCCCCGGACTTCCCCGCGGGGATCCGGGTGGTCGTCGCCGTCGCCGAGCAGGCCGAGTCACTCGACCACCACCCCGACATCGACATCCGCTGGCGCACCCTGCGCTTCGTCCTGTCCACCCACAGCGCCGGCGGCCTCACCGGCCTGGACTTCACCCTGGCCGCCCGCATCGACGAGGCACTGCGCGCCGAGTCCGCGGCCTGATCCCGGCCGGCCGGCCCGCCGGGAACGTACGCCGAGGGCCCGGGTCGTCCCTCCGAGCGGGCGTGAGATGCTGACTGCCGCATCGGCAGGCAGGCGGGCACGGAGGGACGGAACGGATGGCGCAGGAGCCCTTCGGAGACGCCCACGCCGGGCAGCAGCCGTGGCACCCCCAGGGACAGCCGGGCCAGGGGCAGCAGGCCCAGGGCCTGCCGGACTGGCAGGGCGGCGGGTACTACGGGCAGCAGGCGCAGGAGCAGGCGCACTGGCAGCAGCAGTACGACCGGACCGGCTACGCGCACGCCGGTCACGGGCAGAGCGGCTACGACCAGGGCGACCACGGACAGGGCGACCACGGACAGGCCGGCCACGACCCCGGCGGGTACGCGCAGAGCGACTACGGGCAGAGCGGCTACGGGCAGACCGGGTACGTCGAGGGCGGTTACGTCCAGGGGCAGTACGGCGGCCAGGACCAGTACGGCGGCCAGGACCAGTACCAGCCGTTCCCGGACCACGCACAGACCGTGCAGCCCCCGCAGTACGCGCCGTACCCCGAGCACGCGCAGCAGTACGCGCCGTACGCCGCCGCGCAGCCGGCCGGGGAGGGGCTGTACGTCCCGGCGGGAGCGGAGTACTCGGCGGACGGTTACGTGCACGTCGAGGAGGCCGAGCCGGAGCCGGAGTCGGGGCCGACCAGGCCGGGGAAGACCCCGGGTTCGACCGGGGAGGACGCTCCGGAACCCGAGGCCGAGGCCCGGTCCACCGCCCGGTCCGCCGCCCGCTCCCGGTCCGCTTCCCGCAGGGGCGGTGACGGCGGTTCCGGTCCCGCGTCGGGTACGGCGTCCGGCCCGAAGCCGGGCCCGGAGTCCGGCAGCTCGCTGTCGGCCAAGGCCCGGAAGGCCGCCGACGCGGTGCTGACCGGGGAGCACGTGCCCAGCCGCAAGGCCCTGTTGGTGCGGGCCGGCGCCGGCGTGGCCGCACTGGGGGTGCTGGTCACGGCCGGTCTGATGGTCGGTGCGGAAGGCGGCGGCAGTGCGGCCGCGAGCAGCGGCGGCGAGCCCGGGTTCACCGTGGCGCACACCCGGGCGTGGTCCGCGCAGCCCGCCGCGGCCGGGCAGTCCGCGGGCGACGACACGCTGGTCGGCAGCTGGCTGCTGACGGACGCGGTGGTCCGGGCCGACGGCTCCGGGGTGCACGCGTACGACCGCGCCGGCGGCAAGTCGACCTGGTCGGTGGAGCCGCCGGCAGCCGGCGCCGTCCCCTGCGGACTGTCGACCGGAGTGACCCAGGCGGGCCTGGGCGCGGTGCTGTTCCGCCCGAAGGCGGACCCGAAGAGCCCCTGCGCGCTGGTGGCCGCCGTGGACACCAAGACGGGCAAGACGACCTGGACCAAGGCCCTCTCGGACACCAAGGGCGCCTACTCCGCGCGGGTCGGCGTCACCGAGGACAAGGTGGTCGCGATCGGCGACGACCACGCGGTGGCCTGGGAGTCGGCGGACGGCAAGGACGTCTGGCAGTACACCGGGCAGGGCAAGTTCTGCACCCTCTCCGGCGGCGTCAGCGGCAAGACCGTGCTGGTGGCCTCCTCCTGCGCGGACTCGACGCCCGCCGACCAGGCCGTCTCGCTGAACGTCGCGGACGGCAAGGTCGGCTGGTGGCGGGGCCTGAACAACCAGCCGAAGACGGTGACCGTGCTGTCCGCGGAGCCCGCTGTGGTCCTCACGACCGGCGACAAGCCGGAGAACGACCGGGTGTTCGCCTGGGGCGCCGCCGGGGACCCGGCCGCCGAGATCCCGGTGGTCACGGAGAGCGGCCGGCTGGACGTCACCCACGGCGCCTTCACGGCCACTCCCGAGGTGTTCTTCGAGGGCCGCACCATGGTCACCACCCTGACCCCGGCGAACGGCGGCGGGCCGGCCGCCGCGGTCGGCTACGACCTGGAGACCGGCAAGCAGCGCTGGAAGGTCCCGATGTCCGCCAAGGGCACCGCCCGGGCGGTCGGCATCGACGGCGGCTCGCTGGTGATCGCCGCCGACGAGCGCCGCGACGAGCCCGCCCACCTGACCCGGTTCCCGCTGGCCGGCGGCGGAGAGGCGACCGGCGGCAACTTCCCGCCCGGGACCGGCTCGCTGCTGGTCTCCGGGCGGGTGCTGATCGGCGGCGGTCAGGTGGTCGTGGTGCCCGAGCACTCGGCCAACTACGGCACGGCTGCCGGGTACCAGGCGAAGGGCTGAGGCCGCTTCCTCCGCCGTCCCCGGCCGTGGGCTTCCGGCGTCCCCGGCCGGAGGGCTGCTTCCGCGGCCCCCGCCCCGGGGCTACGCGGCCGGGACGGGCAGGCCCGGCACCGGCGGCAGCCAGTCCGCGAGCTCCCGCGCCTCCGAGCCGCGCAGGCCGAGCGCCAGCATCAGGCTGGCCTGCGGGGTCGGCACGAACGGGCGCCGCAGCAGCTTCATCCCGGCCTGCTCCGGCGTCCGGTCGGCCTTGCGCTGGTTGTCCTCCGCGCACGCGGCCACGGTGTTCAGCCAACTGTCGGCACCACCGCGCGACTTGGGCTGCAGGTGGTCCACCGTGGTGGCCCGCCGCCCGCAGTACGCGCACAGGTGCTGGTCCCTGGCCAGGACACCCCGCCGCGTCCACGGGGCTTGTTGTCGGAACGGCACCCGTACGTACCGTTGCAGTCTGATCACCCTCGGGACCGGGACGGCGACACCCGTCCCCCGGATCGAGCGCAGCGGGTGCGCCTGCTCCACCACCGCCTTGTCCTGGAGCACCAGGACGACGGCGCGCTGAAGCGACACCGTCGTCAGGGGCTCGTAGCTCGCGTTCAGAACCAGCGTGTTGCGCACTCGGCACACCCTTCCCACGGGCGTGCCACGGCGGCACGACCGTCTCCACACACGTCACTGCCGCCGCACGGCGGTGACACCACTCTGAACGGGCCCGCAGCCGACGAACAACGGAATTTCCGGTATCACGGAGGGGCCCGGGGGATCGGGGAGCCGCAGCCGGGAGGGTGCTCAGGGGGAAACGAGGGGGTGCCTCGGGGAAAACTCGCTGGCCGGAACCGCGTAGGCTCTATCAGGCTGGAGTCGTACCGACCCGGGGCCCGGACGGAACCGGGCCGCAAACGGGCGGACGCCCGACAGAAGGAGAAGCGTGACCGTGACGGACATCGTCGACGAGCTGCAGTGGCGTGGGCTGATCGCCCTGTCCACCGACGAGGACGCACTGCGCAAGGCGTTCGCGGACGGCCCGGTCACGTTCTATTGCGGCTTCGACCCGACGGCCCCCAGCCTGCACCTCGGCAACCTGGTGCAGATCCTCACCATGCGCCGCATCCAGCAGGCGGGGAACCTCCCGCTCGGCCTGGTCGGCGGCGCCACCGGCCTGATCGGGGACCCGAAGCCCACCGCCGAGCGCGTGCTCAACGACCCCGAGACGGTGGCCGGCTGGGTGGAGCGCCTGCGCGGCCAGATCTCGCGCTTCCTCGACTTCGAGGGCCCGTACGCGGCGCGCATGGTCAACAACCTGGACTGGACGTCCGGGATGTCGGCGATCAGCCTGCTGCGTGACGTGGGCAAGTACTTCCGGGTCAACAACATGATCGCGAAGGAGGCCGTCGCCCGACGGCTCAACTCCGACGCGGGCATCAGCTACACCGAGTTCAGCTACCAGATTCTCCAGGGCATGGACTACCTGGAGCTGAACCGCCGCTACGGCTGCAGCCTGCAGACCGGCGGCAGCGACCAGTGGGGCAACCTGACCGCCGGCACGGACCTGATCCGCAAGGCCGACGGCAAGTCCGTCCACGCGCTGGCCACGCCGCTGATCGTCAAGGCCGACGGCACCAAGTTCGGCAAGACCGAGTCCGGCACGGTCTGGCTCGACCCCGAGCTGACCACTCCGTACGCCTTCTACCAGTTCTGGCTGAACGCGGACGACCGGGACGTCTCCAACTTCCTGCGGATCTTCAGCTTCCGCTCGAAGGAGGAGATCGAGGAGCTGGAGCGCGAGACCAGCGAGCGCCCCGCCGCCCGCCTCGCCCAGCGTGCCCTCGCCGAGGAGCTCACCACCCTCGTCCACGGCGCCGAGCAGTACGAGCGCGCGGTCGCCGCGTCCAAGGCGCTGTTCGGCCAGGGCGACCTCGCCGACCTGGAGGCCCCGACCCTGGCGGCCGCCCTGGCCGAGGTCCCGAAGGCCGAGGTCTCCGAACTCCAGCCGGTGGTCGACCTGTTGGTCGCCGTCGGCCTGGCGCCGAGCCGTTCGGCCGCGCGTCGGACGATCAAGGAGGGCGGTGCCTACCTCAACAACGTCAAGGTGACGGACGAAGAGGCGGTGCCGACCGAGGCCGACCTGCTGCACGGCCGCTGGCTGGTGCTGCGGCGCGGCAAGCGCAACCTGGCGGCGGCGGAGCTGGTCTCCGCCGGCTGACTCGTCGGCCGACCGACTCGGCTGGCTGAAAGCGCACCCGCTCTGAGCTGAGGCTTCGAGCATCGAGGGCCGGATCTGGACAGATCCGGCCCTCGACGTTTGACGATGCCGTCCAGGTGGCCTAGTGTTGAACGAGTCGCTGGAGCGGCCACCCCGTCCGGCAAGACCCACTCTCACTTCTCGTAACCCATTCACATGGGTTCGTTGGCGTTTCCGTCAACAGGGTGTGAGTGTGAATTTCGAGTGACACTCGGAATGCGCTAACGTGGTGGATGTCGCGAAAGCGGCCCCGACCAGTTCGGGAAATCGGATGAATGAAACTCCGGAAAACGGAGCGGAAAACGTCTGATAAGCTGGAAACACGAAAGAACGAAGCCCGGAGGGTCCGCTGGAAGGCGGTCCGAAGGAAGCGTCCGTTCCTTGAGAACTCAACAGCGTG
>NZ_JBEOUW010000042.1:0-82893 GCF_040303045.1 Kitasatospora sp. NPDC096140 | reverse complement strand
AGATCACCGCCGTCTCCGCCGCCGGCCTCACCGACGGCACCATGCACGTCCAGACCCTCGCCAACGGCAAGGTCTACGACAACCAGCGCAACACCGACGGCAACTGGACCGGCGCAGCCCTCCTCGACGACAACGGCCAGATCACCAACATCTCCGCCGCAGCCATTCCCGGCTGATCCTCGGGGGGCGACGCGCGCCGGGGCCCTGCGGCACAGGGCCCCGGCGCGCGTTCCGGCTCACGGGCACAGCCGGTCGCCGGCGGGTCGCAGGCTCCGCGCGGCGCAGGTCACCCGCTCGGACCTGACCTTCGCCGCCACCTTCCGGCACCAGTCGATCTCGTCGGTGAGTTCCTTGCTCCCGAGCGTCAGCGCGCTCCCGGTGCCCCGCGGTGCCGCACCCACGAGGTTCGCCTGCAGTGCGACTGAGAGCAGGACGGCCTCAACAGCGGCGTCCAGATCCGTCCCCGACGGCATGGTGGCGGACAGCATGCGTTCGGCCTGGTCCCGGTCGGACGGGGAGAGGTGCCGGTCCAACGCCAGAACGCCGTCGTGGATCTCGATGACGTAGCGGTAGAGGACGAGGTCAGGTTCCGACCGGAGCTTCCGGGGCAAGGGGAGCACGGTCTCGGGCGTCGCCGCCTTCACCATGCTCCACAGGGGTCGGATCGCACGCACCTGCCGCCATGCCCGTCGGCGCCGGATCAGTTCGGAGAGTGACGGCCACGTCATTCCGGTGATCATCAGGAGGACGCAGGAGGCCAACAGCACCTGGGTGGTGGCCACCGCGAGTGCGGGGTCGAGGTTCCGCCACCCCAGCGTGCCGAGCAGCAGGTACACCGAGCGGTGGACGACATAGAGCAATCCGGCCAGCTTGGCCAGCCCCACGAGCGTCATGAAGGTTCGCGAGGACCCCGGCATCGCGTGCCGACCGTACTGCCAGCACAGCCTGGTCCCGATCACACAGCCGATGGAGATGTATCCGAGGAAGACCGCCCAGTAGGCGTCCGTCAGCGGCTGGCCCACGTCGGCCGTCAGCAGGTCCGCCTCGCCGTCCGGGCGCGGCATCGCCGCGAAGAGGCCGGTGAGACCGAGCGTCGAGCCTGCCAGGAAGGCCCAGCGGAGCGGGGAGAGTCGACCGGGGGCCTCGGTGGCCTCCCGGACGAACTCGAAGAAGGCCGTCACGGCGCACAGGGCCAGGATGTGAACGAGGAGGTTGGTGACGCTCCGAACGCCGATGGCCTCGTCGATCACCCTCCGGACGGCGGGCACGCCGATCACGAACGAGACGGCGAACATCGCCCACATCGCCCAGAGCACCCGATCTCGCCGGTCCGCCGACGCCAGACCCCTGGCCTTCCACAGGGCGATCAGTGAGATCGGCGGAACCACGATCAGGTCGAACAGTCTCATGTCGACCTTCCGCGTCCCGAGCGGGTGAAGGCGTCGATGACCCGCCTGAGCGTGTTCGCGTCCTCGGTCGGCGCGGTCGGCGCGGTCAGCGGTGCCACGTTGAAGTGCTGCCACATCATGGACGCCAGCAGTTCGGCTTCCCTCTCCTGCCGGTCGGCCGCTCCGGACCGACTGCGGGCGAGCAGCCTCACCGCCATGGCCGGGTCCAGGTCGGGGAAGAGCTGGGCCAGCATCTCGGGTGCGGCGCCGGACGGCCGGCGGTGGTCGAGCAGCATGTGCGCCAGTTCGTGCAGGATGATGTGGGTCTGGTGGACGCCACTGGCCACGGGCGCGTAGTAGACGTGGTCCACCGCCCCGAACGCCACCCACAGGCCGCACACTCCGGCGTCCGCCGGCCGGGGCATCGGGAGCAGCCGGAGCGGCCGGCCCCGAAGCGCGGCCACGGCCTCACACAGGTCGGCGAGGCGGAACGGCCTCGGAAGGTCGAAGCGCCGGAGCAGCTCCGCGAACCTGCCCGCCTGGTCCTGACATTCATCGACGTCCATACCCGTTCCCCCCGGATCCGACGAGCTGACCTGCCGTCAGCCGTGATCATTATGGCGGACCGCTCTGGAACGGCCTGACGAAACGCAGGTCACGCCCGTTTCCCGGGTCCCTCCTCTTCGGCCCCGCGCTCCAGCGCGCCGCCCTGCTCGACGAGTGACCGCACGATGTCCAGGCCCTGGCTGGACATCGTGGCCAGGTCGGCGGCCCGGAGAGCCACCGACCGCACGTCGTTGGCGCGCATGGCGGAGATCAGCGACAGCTGGGCGGAGACCCTGGCGGCGACCTCGTCGTCGATGAAGTAGGCCTGCGGCACGCCGAAGAAGTCACCCAGGGCCCGCAGGGTCGACACCGTGGGGTTCGACGCCTTGCCCTTGACCAGCGTCCACAGGCGTCCGACCGAGAGCTTCGGTGCGTTGGGGCCGCTCTGCCGGATGCCGTCCACGACTTCCTGCAGCGTGAACCGCCGGCCCAGCGGCTGCACGTGCTCGAACAGGTACTCCACGCGTCGTCCCAGCAGCTCCGCCTCCGGGTCCGCCTCGTGCCCGGCGTCCTCCCCGTCGAGCGGTTCCTTCTCGTCGTCCATCGCTGTCCCGCCCCTGGTCGGATCCGGTGGGGCTCGTCCACCCCGTATGAAGGCAATGTACCCAGCTCGCCGCAAGCACCGCTGGACGGGCCGGTCACGGCACCGGCTACGGCTACGGCTACGTCACGGAGCCGGTCGCGGCGCCGGTTCGGCCGGGGGCGGTGCGGGGTGGCAGGCTTGGCGGTCATGGGACACGAGAGCAGGCCGACGCTGCTGGTGGTGGACGGCGCGAACGTGGTCGGGTCGGTGCCCGACGGCTGGTGGCGGGACCGGCGGGGCGCCGCCGAGCGGCTGCGGGACGCGCTGGTCGCCGTCGCCGAGCGGGGCCTGCCGGACCGGCCGGGCCCGTTGGAGGTGGTGCTGGTCGTGGAGGGCGCGGCCCGGGGCGTCACCGGGCTGCCCGCGGTGCGGGTGGTCGAGGCGAGCGGCAGCGGGGACGACCGGATCGTGGAGCTGGTCCGGACGGCCCGCGCCGAGCACCCCGAGCGGGACTGCCTGGTGGCCACCGCCGACCGCGAGCTGCGCGCCCGCGTCGGCGCGCTGGGCGCCGCGGTGACCGGGCCGCGCAGCGTACGGCCCTGATCCACCCCGGGGCCGGACGATCCGCCCCGGGGCCGGGCGGTCAGTCCCAGGGCCAGGCGGCGCTGTCGCCGCGCTCCAGCAGGGGGATCAGCGCGAAGGACGCGTCGCTGAGGCCGCCGAAGGTGTAGCGGTGCGGGCCCGGGGCGCTGTGGCCGGCGGCGTAGCCCGCCAGGTTCCAGGTGTAGACCGGGACACCCTCGGGGACGGGCGCGAAGACGTTCTGCGACGGCCAGTGGGCCTGCTCGTCGGTCACCACGACCACCCGGTCGTGGTCCCGGTAGTGGGCCCGGACCGCGGCGGCCGTGGAGGTGCCGCCCAGGTTGCGGAAGCGCCGCAGGGTCTCCATCACCGACGCCTCCGGCTGGACGACCCCGCTGCCGGTGCCGAACTGCACCAGGTCGGCCTGCTCGGCCCGCACGGCCAGCGCGGTGCCGAAGACCGCGGCGGTGTCGGCCCGGTTGAGCCGGCTCCGGGCCGACGGCTGGTCGAACATCGAGCCCGAGCGGTCCACCAGCACCAGGGTGCGGCCCGGCAGCGCGGGCACCCCGGCCAGCGAGTGGCCGAGGGCGGTCTCCAGCGCGTCCGACCAGCGGGAGGAGTGCGACGACTTCGAGGGGCGCGTGGCCCGGTGGGCGGCCAGGAAGCGGAACGGGAACTGCCGGGAGCGCCGCACCTCCTCCGGGTCGGCGATCCGGCGGGCCACCGCCGCGGCCACCTCGTCGGCCACGCCCGCCTGGTCGAAGTTGCGCAGGTTGCGGACCAGCGCCATCGGCCCCATCGAGGGGATGACGGCCTCCCAGGCGGCGGCGTCCAGCGGGCCCTGCAGCCAGCCGGCCAGCGCCTCCCAGGTCATCCCGGCCTCCGCCAGGCGCTCCACCCCGCCGGGTTCGGTGACCAGCGCCCGGCGGTCGGCCGGCGGGACGTCGAGCAGGGCGTGGTGGGCGGTCAGCAGGCGCTCGTCGGCGGGGGGCAGGGCGTGCTCCGGGCGGTGGCGGCGGTCCAGGGCGTACCGGAAGAGCGCGCCCTGCCAGGGCTTCGCCGGGTCGGGCGCGGGGTGGGTGAGCTCCAGGACGTCGCCGAAGCGGAAGGCGTGCGAGGGGGTGTCGTACTTCAGCAGCGCGCGGCCGGTGTAGAGCCGGCGGGCGGCGTCGCCGATGCCGCGGCGCAGCGGCTGGGGCAGTCGGCGGCCGTACCGGTCGGTCCAGTAGGCGAGCAGTTCGCCGGGTTCGTCGGGCCGTTGGAGCACGGCGTCGACGGCCTGCCGGGAGTGTCCGGCGGCGCCGGCCGCGGCCCGGGCGTGGACGAACTCGGCCGCCCCGACCACCGCGGCGGTCCGGATCCGGGCCTCGGCGCGCAGCCAGCGCAGCAGGCCGAGGGTCCACTGCGGGTCGCTCACGGCGTGCTCGCGGATCAGCCGGACGTAGCGTTCGTCGCGCTCGGCGGCCGCCTCGTAGAAGCTCTCCTGGCCGAACAGGTGGGTGACGGCGAGGAGGAACAGCTCGGACTTCGGCTCGCGGACGTACCCGGTTCCGCCCTGGTGGTTGGTGACCGCCGTGCCCGGGGCCCTGCTCGGGGTGGCCGGCTTGCGGGAGAGGAAGGGCGGCGGCGCCGACCGCAGGTGCGCGACCTCGGGGACCGGCCACTGGCCGTCGGTGGCGAGCGGGGAGGACACCCCGCGCCTGGTGAGTCCCGGTAGTTCTCGCCGGATCTCGGCCCTGGTGTCGGCCTTGGTCCGTTCGCGGCTGAACCGGGTCATGCAGAGGTCCCCCTGGTGGGTGGTCAGGCTGGGGAAGGGAGGGTGCGGGCGCACGCCGAGGCGGGCGCCTCCCGGGATCGAAGTGGCACCGGGGGCACTTGTTTTTGTCAGATGAAGTAACCGGGGCCGAGCGCATCGGGAGGCGCCGTCCCGGACGCTACTCCGTCGGGCCCGGCCCGTCATCCGATTATTTCCGAGGCCTGCGCGCGGGATTCTCGGAGCGTACGGGAACCGATCGCGGGGCGCGTCCGACTGCTGTGGGGTGAGTGCGAAATCGCCGGGTGTCCGGCCGTCGAGTGTGCTGGCGGGGTTCGCCCTGCTGCTGGTGGTGGTGTTCGTGGTGGCCTACGGGGTGGGCCGGCAGGTGGGGCCGGTGGCGCCCGGGCTGCGGCCGGGCAGCGGCGGTGCGTCGCCGGGGACGGGCGGGCACGGCATGGACGGGCACGGCATGGGCGGGACGCGGTGAGCGCGGTCGCGGGCGCCGACGCCCTGGTGTCCACCGACCTCGCGGTGGGCGGGATGACCTGCGCGGCGTGCGTGGGCCGGGTGGAGAAGCGGCTGGGCCGGATCGACGGGGTGACGGCCGGGGTGAACCTGGCGACCGGGCGGGCCCGGGTGCTGCACCCGGCCGGGGTGCCGGTCGAGGATCTCGTGGCGGCGGTCGAACGGGCGGGCTACACCGCCGAGTTGGCGCCGCGGGGAGCACCGGTCGGCGGGCCGGTGGAGGAGCCGGACGAGCGGTGGCGGCTGCTGGTCACCGCCGTGGCGGCCGTCCCCGTCCTGGTGCTGTCGATGGTGCCCGCGCTGCAGTTCACCGCCTGGCAGTGGGTCTGCTTCGCACTCGCCGTCCCGGTGGTGACCTGGGGCTCGGCCCCGTTCCACCGGCGGGCGTGGCAGGGGCTGCGGCACGCGGCGGCGACCATGGACACGCTGGTCAGCCTCGGCGTGGTGGCCTCCTTCGGCTGGTCGGCGTACGCGCTGGTGTTCGGCGGGGCCGGGGATCCGGGCATGCGGATGCCGTTCTCGCTGACCGCCGACGGCGGCGGCGCGGCGCACGTGTACCTGGAGGCGGCGGTCGGGGTGCCGCTGTTCGTGCTGGCCGGGCGGCTGCTGGAGGGCCGGGTGCGCCGGCGCAGCGGATCCGCGCTGCGGGCGCTGGCCGAACTGGGCGCCAAGCAGGTGTGCCTGCGCGGCGCGGACGGCGAGGAGCGCCCGGTGCCCATCGAACTGCTGCTGCCCGGGCAGGAGTTCGTGGTGCGTCCGGGTGAGCGGGTGGCCACCGACGGAGTGGTGGTCGAAGGCGGTTCGGCCCTCGACCTGAGCCTGCTGACCGGGGAGAGCGTGCCGGTCGAGGTCGGGCCCGGGGACCGGGTGGCGGGCGCGACGGTGAACGTCGGCGGCGCGCTGGTGGTCCGGGCCACCGCCGTCGGCGCGGACACCCAACTGGCCCGGATCACCGCCCTGGTGGCGGACGCCCAGGCCGGCAAGGCGCGGGCGCAGCGGCTGGCCGACGCGGTGGCCGGGGTGTTCGTGCCCTGCGTGCTGACGATCGCGGCCGCCGTACTGGGCTTCTGGCTGGGCGCGGGCGCCGCCCCGCAGGCGGCGGTGACGGCAGCCGTCGCGGTCCTGGTGGTGGCCTGCCCGTGCGCGCTCGGGCTGGCGACGCCGACGGCGCTGCTGGCGGCGACCGGGCGGGGCGCGGAGCTGGGTGTGCTGGTGCGCGGCCCGGAGGTGCTGGAGAGCCTGCGCCGGGTGGACACCGTGGTGCTGGACAAGACCGGGACGCTGACCACCGGCCGGATGGAGCTGGCCGCCGTGACCGCCGCCGACGGCGTCGCACCGCAGGAGGCGCTGCGGCTCGCGGGCGCGGTCGAGCACCGCTCCGAGCACCCGATCGGCCGGGCCGTCGCGGCCGCCGCCCGGGAGCGGTGCGGCGAGCTGCCCGCCGTGGACGGCTTCGCGGCCGCCGCCGGGCTCGGGGTGTCCGGCACCGTCGAGGGCCGGGCCGTCCGGGTGGTGCGCCCGGACGACACCGCGCTGCCCCCGGACCTGGCCGAGGCGGTGGCGCAGGCCGGGGAGGCGGGCCGGACGGCCGTCGCCGTCGAGCTGGACGGGCGGCCCGCAGCCGTCCTGGCGGTCGGCGACACGCTGCGCTCGGGCAGCTGGCGGGCGCTGCACCGGCTGCGCGGGATGGGCCTGGAGGCCGTCCTGCTCACCGGGGACGGACCCGGAGCCGCCCGCGCGGTGGCGCGGGACCTGGGCATCGAGCGGGTGGTGGCCTCGGCCTCGCCCGAGCACAAGGCCGAGGTGGTGGCCGAACTGCGCGCCGCCGGACGGACGGTGGCGGTGGTCGGCGACGGCGTCAACGACGCGGTCGCACTGGCCTCGGCCGACCTGGGGGTGGCGCTGGCCTCGGGCAGCGACGCCGCGATCGGCGCGGCCGGACTGACCCTGGTGCGCGGCGACATCGAGGCGGTGGTGGACGCCGTTCGGCTGGCGCGGCGGACCCTCGCCACGATCCGGGCCAACCTGCTGTGGGCCTTCGGCTACAACCTGGTGCTGATCCCGCTGGCCGCGCTCGGGCTGCTCAACCCGATGCTGGCGGCGGTGGCGATGTCGCTGAGCTCACTGCTCGTGGTGGGCAACAGCCTGCGGCTGCGGACCTGGGAGCCGGGGCGGGGCGGACCGGCGCGCGGGGGGCGCCCGCGCGGCCGGACGGGGGGCCTCCGGTGAGCGCGCGGGAGACGGCCGGGCGGCGCGGCGGAGGTCTGTCGGTGCGCACGCGGGAGACGGCCGGGCGGCGCGGCGGAAGCCTGTCGGTGCGCACGCGGCAGCGGCTGGCGGCCGTGGGACCGCCGGTCGGCGCGGCCGCGCTGGCGCTGGTGCTGCTCACCGGGTGGACGGCGGTCGGCGGGGCGGGCCGCACCCGTCCGCTGGAGGCCGGGCCGGGCTGGGTGCTGCTCCCGGCGGCGGGCGCGGCCTCGGCCGCGACGGCAGCCTTCTTCACGGTCCGCAACCCGGGTGACGTTCCGGACGAACTGATCGGCGCCCGCTGGGAGTTCGGCGGCAGGATCACGCCGAAGCGGCACCTCCACCAGGGCGCGGCGGGCCGCTGGGAGCCCGCGTCGTCGCTGGCCGTCCCGGGCGGCGGCGAGCTGGCGATGTCCCCGGAGGACGCCGACCTGATGATCGCGGACCCGCCACCGCTGCGGGCCGGCCAGTGGGTGGAGTTCACCCTGACCTTCCGCCGCAGCCCCGAACTGCGGCTCAGGGCACAGGTGCTGGCGCCGTCCGACCGGCCGCGCACCGAGCAGCCGCGCACCGAGCAGCCGGGTACCGAGTAGCCGCGCACCGAGCGGCCCGCCGGACCGCTCAGTCCCCCGCCGGCCCGTCCAGCGTCTCCGTGACCGGGCGGCGGGGCGTGGCCACACCCGGTGGGCCGTAGCCGACCCGCAGCACCACCTGGACGTGCCCCGGCCCCTCCGCCGGATCGCGCAACGCCCAGCGGGTGTCCGGCCACTCGACTGCCTGGTGCCAGACCGTCAGCCGGACGCCGTGCACGGTGGCCAGCAGCCAGACCCGTTCCAGGGCCTGGCCGGTGTGCAGCCAGTCCGGCGGGCCGTCGCCGGGGGTGGTGAGGGTGCACAGCTGCGGCAGCGCCTCGAAGCGGTGGGAGGGCTGCGCGGGTGCGAGCGGCGGGCGGCCGGCGAACTCGCGCATCGGCACCCGGGCGTCGTGGTCCTGCGAGCCGAGCGCGGACCACGGGATGCCGTCCCCGGCCGCGGCGCCGTCCGTGCGCAGCCAGGCGCGGGACTCGGCGGTGCGGGCCGGGTCGGCGGCGTTGCGGTGCTCGGCCTCGGCGGTCAGGGCCAGTACCCGCCGCACGCCGTCCTCCTCCAGGGCGGCCAGCGCCACGCCCTCCTCACGGGCGGCGGCGATCAGCTCGCCGAGCACCGCCTCGGGCACGTCGCGCTGGGTGAACGGCTCGCGGCTGGAGTGCCGGGCGGCGATGGCGGGGTGGAGGTCGCGGCCGAAGGGCGTCCGCTCCCGGGCCGGACCGGAGAGGTCGAGCACGGCGAGCAGGCCGGGGTCGGCGGCGTCCGGGAGGAGCCGGACCACCGGCTCGCGGCCGAGCCGCCCGGCGGCCACCCGCAGGTTGAACACGGCCGCGCCGACCGCGATGTGCACCGCGGCGCCGACCGGATCGGCCAGCGGCACCGAGCGGCCGGGGTCGGCGTGCACGGCGAGGCCGTGGCCGTCGGGGGTCGGTGCGAAGCGCCAGGGCTGGCTGTTGTGCAGCGACGGCGCCGCTCCGCCGGCGGCGGCGAGCAGCCGCAGCTCGGCCGGGCCGAGCGCCGCGAGCGGGGCCGGTGCCGGGTTCGGGTTCGGGTTCGGCACCGGGGTCGGTGCTTGGGTGCGCGTCATGACGATCCACTCCTTCGGCCGGAGAGCGGTCCACTGGCGCGACCGCGTGGTCCTCACTGCTACCGAGCCTGCGCTCCCGGCCCGGCGGACGACAGAGCCGTACGGCCCCCCGTCCGCCGGGCCCAAGGGCCCGCCCTCGGGCCCCGGTCAGCCGTCAGCCGTCAGCCGTCAGCCGTGCGGGACGACCGCCACCGGGGCCCCGGCGTGGTGCAGGACCGCGTGCGCGACCCGGCCGAGCCGGGGGCCGAAGTCGACCGGGCGGTTGCGCCGGCCGACGACGACCAGCGAGGCCCCGGCCGAGGCCTCGACCAGCGCGCGGGCGTCGCCCAGCCGGACGTCCTCGACCACCTCGACGCCCGGGTACTGCTCGCGCGGGCCGGCCAGGGCGAGCGAGAGCAGCTTCGCCTCCAGCGCCTCCAGCTGCTCGATCTCGCCCGCCGGGACGGCCCCGCCCGCGTAGCCGAACACCGGCGGCAGGTCCCAGCCGTGCACCGCCCTCAGCCGGGCGCCGCGCAGCACGGCCGCACGGAAGGCGAAGTCGAGCACCTCCTCCTCCGTGCCGTGCGCGTCGACGCCGACCACCACCTCGCCCGTGTCCTGCGCCCCCTCGTGGGCGTCGCGCACCACGACCACCGGCACGCCGCTGCGGCCGGCCACCGCCATGCCGACCGAGCCGAGCAGCAGCCCGGTGAAGCCGCCGCGGCCGCGCGAACCGAGCACCAGCAGTTCGGCGTCCGCGGCGGCGGCCACCAGGCCGTCGACCGGCGCGTCCAGTACCGCGTCGGTCTGCACGGCCAGCTCCGGGTGGCGCCCGCGGACGTCCTCGGCCGCCTCGGCCAGGGTCCGCTGGACGACGTCGGGCAGGTCGTCGGGCTCGGCGAACGAGGAGACGCCGTCGGTCAGCCACGGCCACGCGTGCACCAGCCGCAGCGACGCGCCCCGGCGCACCGCCTCCCCGGCGGCCCAGTGCACGGCGGCGGTGCTCTGCGGCGAGCCGTCGACCCCGGCCAGTACGGTTGACGTCAACTCGTTCCGCTCGGTCATGAGCGTCCTCCACGGTGTCGCGTTCGGCGGTTCGGGCGCAGGATACGGCGCGTGCTGACGCCCCGTCCGCTCCGTCCCCACCCTGTCAGCCGCGCCGTACCGGCGGCAGGGGCCGCAGGGCCCCCGGGCTCGGGACCAAAGGCCCGATCCGGCGGAGCCCGGATCCGACCCCGCCGTACCGCTCACCGCCCCGCGGGCACTACCGTGAACGGGGAGATCCCGCTGGTCGGACGGCACCCGAGCCGGGCCGGGGGCGGGCTCGGCCGGTCAGGGCGCAACACGAGGAGGACAGCGGTGGGCGGAGCGGACGGCAGCGCGGCGGGTGGCGGCGCGCGGATGCCCCGGCTGCGCCTGGACGAGCTGCTGGAGGAGCTCCAGTGGCGGATCGACGCGGCGCGCGGGACGCAGAACCGGGTGCACAGCCTGCTGGAGGCGGTGCTCGCGGTCGGCCGTGAGCTGGATCTGGCCCAGGCGCTGCACCGGATCGTCGAGGCGGCGGCGGACCTGGTCGACGCCCGCTACGGCGCACTGGGGGTGATCGGTCCGGACGGGCACTCGCTGTCACAGTTCCTGACGGTCGGTCTGACCGACGAGGAGATGGCCGCGATCGGCCCGCCGCCGTCCGGTCGGGGCATCCTCGGCGAGCTGATCCGCGAGCCGCAGCCGCTGCGCTGCCCGGTGCTGTCCGACCACCCGGCCTCGGTCGGCTTCCCCGCCAATCACCCGCCGATGCACACCTTCCTGGGGGTGCCGGTCCGGGTGCACGGCGAGGTGTTCGGCAACCTCTACCTCACCGACAAGCGCGGCGGGCTGGACTTCGACGAGGACGACGAGGCGGTGATCTCCACCCTGGCGGTCGCGGCCGGGGTGGCGATCGACAACGCCCGGCTGTACGAGGAGGCGCAGCTGCGCCAGCGCTGGCTGCGGGCCAGCACCGAGATCACCCGCAGCCTGCTGTCGGGCGCGCCGCGCCTGGAGGTGGTCGAGCTGATCGCCCGGCGGGCCCGGGAGATATCCGGCGCCGAGCTGGCGGACGTGTCGGTGGCGCTGGCCGGTCCGGAGGAGCGGGCCGAGGAACTGGCCGTGGAGGTGGCCCTGGGCGGCGTGCCGTCGGGACGGCTGGGGGTGACGGTGCCGGTGGACGGCACGCTGTCCGGCGCCGCGTACGCCTCCGGTTCGCCGGTGACCAGTGACGACCTGGCCTGCGACGCCCGGTTCCCGGCCGGCCCGGCGGGCCGGTTCGACGGGCTGGGCGCGGCGGTGGCGGTGCCGCTGGGCACCGGCTCCGGGTACGGGCGGGGCGTGCTGCTGCTGGCCCGGGCGCAGGGGCAGCCGGCGTTCGGGCCGGAGGAGACCGGCCCGCTGCTGGGCTTCGCCGACCAGGCCGCGCTCGCCCTGGAGCTGGCCGAACGGCGGCGTGACGCCGAGCAGTTGAACCTGCTGGAGGACCGTGACCGGATCGCCCGGGACCTGCACGACCTGGCGATCCAGCGGCTGTTCGCGACCGGGATGACGCTGCAGAGCGCGGGCCGGCTGATCGAGAGCCCGGCCGCCGCGGACCGGGTGGCCCGGGCGGTGGCAGACCTGGACGAGACCATCAAGATCATCCGCTCGACCATCTTCGGCCTGCGCGCCCACAGCGAGCCCGACCGGGGCCTGCGCGCCCGGGCCACCCGGGTGGTCACCGACGCGCAGGGGCCGCTCGGCCTGGCGCCCCGGCTGAGCATGGAGGGCCTGCTGGACACCGACGTGCCGCAGGAGCTGGCCGAGCACGTGGTGGCCGTCCTCGGCGAGGCGCTCAGCAACGCCGCCCGGCACGCGCAGGCCTCCCGGGTCGAGGTGACGCTGCGCGCCCTCGCCGGGCGGGTGGTGCTGACCGTCACGGACGACGGTGTCGGCGTGCCCGAGGGCGGGCGGCGCAGCGGCCTGCGCAACCTCGCCGAGCGTGCGGAGCGGGTCCGCGGGTCCTTCACCGTCGGACCGGCGGAGGGCGGCGGCACCCGGCTGGCCTGGGAGGCCCCGATCGGGTCCTGACGCCCGCACCGCCGGGGCCGGTCGCCCTCCGCCGACCGACGGGCCGCCCGGCCACCCGAGGGTGACCGGGCGGCGACGGGGCGGCGGCCCGGCAGCGGGTTTCCACACCCGGTCCGGGTCAGCCCCGGCCCGTATCAGCCCCGGCCCGTATCAGCCCCGGTCCGCGTCGGCGTCGGGCCCGTGGTCGGGGATCCAGGAGCCGTGGATGCCGGCCGTGACCCGGCGCGGCAGGTGCACGGTGGCCACCCGGTCGAGGCCGGAGGCGTCCAGCACGAGCAGCTGGGAGGCGTCCTGCTTGAGGTCGGAGACGACGGTGAGCAGGTAGCCGTCGTCCTCGCCGGTCGCACCCGCGGCGGGCACGAACACGGCCTCGCTGGGCAGTCGGGCGTCACCGATCCGGCGGATCCGGCGGGCGCCCGTCACCCGGTCGTACTTGACGATGCCGTACTCCCCGTAGCCCTCGTCGTCGGGGAAGGACACGGCGTACTGGTAGCGGTGCTCGGCGCCGAGGTACTCCTCGTTGAGGGTGGGGAACTCCACCGGCAGGTCGTCGATGATCTGCTCGTCGACCGTGCCGGCGGCCGGGTCGACCACCCAACGGCGGTTGAACGAGCGCGAGAGCGGCTCGCTGCCGCGCCCGGGCGCGCCGACCCACCAGTTCCAGGAGCGGCGGAAGCCCTCCGCGTCCACGGTGGGGCCCTCCAGGACGACGCGGCCCAGGCCGTCCTCGTAGGCGTTGCCGACGTGCAGCAGGTTGCCCGGCTCGATGGAGAACCAGCGGATCCGCCCGGCGCCGTCCCCGGCGCGCGGCATGAGGCCGATCCGGGCGGGCTGCTCGTCCCGCCAGCCGTACGGGATACCGGAGTGCTCGGCGGGGTCGAAGGTCACGTTGCCCTCGATGAAGACCACGTGGTGGCGGGTCAGGCCGAAGTCGTGCTTCAGGGCGGCGCTCGCCCCGGGGACCTCGACGCTGCGGATGATCTCGCCCTCGGCGTCGGCGACGTGGTACGTCAGGAACGGCGGGACGGGCGAGGAGCCGAAGAAGTGCAGCTCGCCGGTGACCGGGTCGACCTTGGGGTGCGCGGTCATCGCCGTGCGGAGCCTGCCGCCGAAGTCGTGGGCGCCGACGGTCTCCAGTTCGGGGGTCAGCTCGAAGGGCAGGTTGGCCTCGCACAGCGCCAGCAGCCGCCCGGCGTGCTCGATGACGTGGGTGCCGGCGACGCTGGCCGTCAGGTCCGGGCCGTGCTCGGTCAGGTACGGCGCGCCGTCCAGGGCGGGGGTGTGCACCCAGCGGTTGCGGTACCACTCGGCGCGCCCGTCGCGCAGCCGGATGCCGTGGACCATGCCGCTGCCCTTGAACCAGTGGGTGGGGGTGACGCCGGGCTTGGGGTTGTGGCCGTTGCGGATCAGCCGGCCGCTGAGCTCCGGGGGCAGGGTGCCCTCGACGGTCAGGCCGGTGGCGGTGATCTCGTCGGCGACGGGGGTGTAGTGGCCGGTCAGGTACGGCTTGGCGGTCATGCCGAGAGCCCTTTCGATGGGTGTGACGGTCGGTCGGGTGGTCGGTCGGTCGGGTGGATGGTCGGTCGGGTGATCGGTCGGTCGGTGGCCCGGTGTCAGCCGGGCAGTTCGGCACGGGCCCGGCCGCCCTCGTGCTCGGGCTCGGGCTGGTACCCGGGCTCGTGCCCGGGTGCCGGGGGCTCGGGCACCGGGGGCCCGGCCGTCGCGGCCCTCCCGCCGGTGCGGCGCACGAGGAGCACGGCCAGCAGCGCGGTGACGGCCAGCACGCCGGCGGAGAGTGCGAAGGCGGCGCGGAAGCCGGCGGCCAGGGCCTCCCGGTGGGGCTGGTGGGCGGCCGCGTGGGCGGTGACGGACCCGGCGAGGGTCGTCAGGACCGCGAGGCCGATCGCGCCGCCGACCTGGCGGGTGGTGTTGACCAGTCCCCCGGCCAGCCCGGAGTCCCGGGGCGGCACCCCGTCCACCGCGAGTGCGGTGAGCCCGACGAAGGCGGTGCCGAGGCCCAGCCCGACCAGCAGGCTCGGGCCGAGGACGTCGGTGGCGTAGCTGCCGTCGGCGCTGATCCGGGCCAGCCACAGCAGGCCGGCGGCCTCGGTGAGCAGCGCGGCGACCAGCGTCGTGGTCGCCCCGACCCGCCGGGACAGCCGCGGTGCCAGCGCGGCGCCGAGCATGTTGGCTGCGGCGAGCGGGAGTTGGGCCGCCCCGGTGGCGAGCGGCCCCGATCCCAGGACCTGCTGCTGGTGGAGCGGCAGGAAGAAGAACAGCGCGATCCACACCGAGCCCAGCAGCGCCATCAGGAGGTTGCCCACGGCCACCCGTCCGGTGGTGAGCAGCCGCGGCGGGATCAGCGGGTTCGGCCGGCGGCGCTCGATCACGGTGAAGGCCGCGAGCAGGACGACGGCGGCGCCCAGGGATCCGACCACCCGCCGGTCGCCCCAGCCGGCTCCGCGTGCGGTGGTCAGACCCCAGACCAGGCCGGTCAGGGCGAGGGTGACGACGACGGTGCCGGCCAGGTCGAACCGCCCGGCCCCGCGCCGGGCCGCCCGGGGCGGCTCCGCCGGTACGAGCGCCACCACGGCGGCCAGCACCGGGACCGACCCGAGCGCGACCGCGTGGAAGACCCAGGGCCAGCCCCACGCCTCGGTGAGGACACCGCCCAGCAGGACGCCGCCCGCCCCGCCCGCGCCCGAGACCGCGCCCCAGACCCCCAGGGCCCGGCCGCGCCCGGGGCCGGAGGGGAACTGCTCCACCGCGAGGGCGAGCGCGGCCGGGGCGATCGCCGCCGCGGCCAGGCCCTGGACGGCCCGGGCGACGATCAGCGGGCCCGCGGAGTCGGCCAGTCCCGCGGCGAGCGAGCCGGCCGCGAACAGCGCGAGCCCGGCGGTCAGCAGCCGGCGGCGGCCGAGCAGATCGGCCGCCCGCCCGCCGGCAGCAGCGCGCCGAACGCCAGGCCGTACGCGTTGACCACCCAGGTGACGCCGCCGTCCGAGAGGCCGGTGCCGGCGCGGATCTGCGGCAGCGCGACGTTCACGATCGAGGTGGCGACCATGACCGTGAACTGGGCCGCGGCGAGCGCCCCGAGCGCCGCCCCCGGTCGGGCGGACCGGCGCGCTCCGTTGTGTCCGTACGCAACGTTCATGCCGCACAGACTCGGACCGGGCGCTGTCCACCTGCCAGGCCCGGGCGGGGCGAGGACTGTCCACCGCTGTCCGCACCTGTCCACCCGCTCCCGCGGGCTCAGCAGGAACAGGGACGGCGGCCTCGCGTGGCCCGGGCCCGCCGGCTCAGCGCGGCCCGAACAGCTCCTGCTGCCACAGCGCCTCGCAGAGCAGGTCCAGGCCCTGGCGCAGGTGGCGCCGGTAGGTGCCGTACGGCAGGCCCAGGCGGCGGGCCGCGGCCTCCTGGGTGGGCGCACCGGAGAAGTAGCCCGCCGTCAGGGCCTCCCGGGCCCGCGCACCGCGCGGGTCGCGGGCGAGCTCGTCCACCTCCCGGCGCAGCAGGGCGCGCAGCTGCTCGACCGGATCGTCGAGGTCCGCCGCCAGCCGGGCCCGCAGCAGCGCGCAGGCCGCGAAGGCACCGGCGTCGCGCCAGTGCACCAGGGCCTCCCGCACGGCCTGGTCGAACGCGTTGCGCGAGACCCCGGACGGGCCCGCCTGGGCGGGCACGGCCGTGGCCGCTATGAAGTGGCGCAGCCAGGCCTCCACGGGCACCTGGCGCCAGTCGACCCCGAACACGCCGTAGGTGTGCTCACCGACCCGGGGCCGTGCACCGGTGTCGGTGAGGCTGCCCCTGACGCGCGCGGACCACGCCTCCGCGTCCCGCCAGACGGCGAAGCCGTAGGCGCGGGCCCGGGCCCGGGCGGACTCGGCCTGGGCGCGGGAGCTGCTCAGGTCGATGACGCGCGAGGGCACCTGGTACCGCTCGGGGTAGACGGTGAAACGGCTGATGCCGATGTGCTCGCCCGGGCGCACCGGTGCGGTGGCCTCGGTGTACGCCCACGCCGCGGCCACGACGGGGTCGGTGGCCACGTCCTGCGGGTCGGCGGGGGCGGGCAGCGCGAGGCGGGCCGTGAACGCCACGACGCGGCCGGTGCTCACCAGGCGGTAGACGCTGAAGGCCTGCGGCTGGCGCTGCGCCCAGTAGCGGACCAGCTCCGCCGAGGCCGGGCCCTCGGTCTGCTCGGCCATCCGCAGCACGACGTCGAGGTCGTCCGGGTGCAGCGGCCGGTCGTGCACCTCCTCCTCCCGGGACCAGGTGCGCGTCCGGGCCACGATCTCGCCGTCCCGGAAGAGGTAGAACAGCTCGTCGGTGACGGTCCAGACCCGTTCCTCCGGGGCCTCGCGCAGCAGGCGCAGGTACTCCTCGGCGAGGCGTCCGCGCATCGTCACGAAGGCGTTGGGGGCGCGCCAGCGCAGGTCGGCGGCGAGCGTCTCGCGGGCGGCGTCGTGCGGGTGGAGCCCGCGGTGGGTGGACTCCATGAAGGGCAGGCCCCGGAGCCAGGCGAACAGCACGTGGGCGTCCTCGCCGGGCAGCACCGAGGCGAGGAGTTCCTCGGAGGTGGAGTGGGCCTGCGCGGCGACTTCCAGGGCGCGGCGGTGCGCCGCGCTCGGCACCTCGCCGATCAGGCCCGAGAGCAGGGTGCGCAGCACGTCGGCCGAGGGCGCCCAGACGTCCTCGCGGCTCCAGTCCGACACCCGGGCGGCGGCGGCCAGCGACAGCGCCAGCGGGTTGCCCCCGGCGAACCGCAGGACGCGCTCGCGCAGTTCGGGCAGCACCTGCGCCGTGGTCAGCAGGCTCCGGGCCTGCTCCGCAGAGAACGGCTGCAGTTCACGGACGTGCAGGAGGCCGGCCCAGGCGGGATCGGCGGTCCACTGCGGCTGGGGCGCCTGCCGGCCCGCCAGGACCACCAGGGTGTCGTCGGCCGCGCGGGGCAGGAACCGCTGCCACAGCCAGCTCTCCAGCCACTGGCAGTGCTCGAAGGAGTCGACGAACAGGACCGTGCCGGGGACGTCCAGGAACGGCGCGGCGACCCGCTCGAAGTCCGCCGGGTCCCGGCTGACGAAGCGGCCGTCCAGTTCCAGGAGCAGCCGTCCGGTCGCCCGGGCGCGGTCCGCCAGGCGGCGCAGCAGCGTGGACTTTCCGATGCCGCCCGGACCGACCACGGAGAACACGAACGGGGACTGCGGATCCCCGGCCAGGGCCCGCGCGAAGCACGCGACCTCCTCCTCCCGGCCGATGAACGCCTGGCCCCGTGCGGTGCTCAGTCTCTCCTTGACGGACGCCATGAGGCTCCTCTCCCTCGAATCGGTGACGGACCTGCGGTCCCCCGCCGGTTACACGCGACGGGACCCGTATGTGGTTGTCGCGACCCGGACAACGGTGGGCGGTCACGGACACCGGTGGGCGGTGACGGACACCCATCGTCCCGGTTCGGCCTGGAGAGTGGACACCTGCCCGCCCCAGGGTCGTGGCCATCGGACTGCGGGCACCCCGCGGTCCCCTGACGCCGGGAGCGCCCATGCGACCTCTCCTCTTCCCCGACGACGCGCAGTTCTGGTACGAGACCCTGCGGTCCTTCGGCCACATCGCCTACGGCGGAGCCGACTTCGGCGAGGTGGCCGCGACGTCCGCGCGCATCACGCCGGGCGACTACGACAGCTGGCACGACGAGTGGCTGGCCACCGCGGACCGGGTGGCCGGCGAGGCCCGGCGGGCCCTGGAGGCGGGCCACCCGGTCAGCGCCCGGGACGGCTTCCTGCGGGCGTCGAACTACTACCGCTCAGCGGAGTTCTTCCTGCACGGCCGGCCGTGCGACCCGCGCCACGACCACGCCTACGACCGCAGCGTGGAGTGCTTCCGGGCCGCGGCGGCCCTGTTCTCGCCGCGGATCGAGCCGGTCGAGATCCCGTACGAGGGCACCACCCTGCCCGGCTACCTGTACCGGGCCGACACCTCCGGGGCGCCCCGGCCGACGCTGATCCTGCACAACGGGTTCGACGGCACGGCGGAGGAGATGCACTTCTTCGGCGCGATGGCGGGCGTGGAGCGCGGCTACACCGTCCTCGCCTTCGACGGTCCGGGGCAGCCGGGGCCGCTCCACCACCAGGGCCTGGTGTTCCGTCCCGACTGGGAGAACGTCGTGGGCCCCGTCCTGGACTTCGCGCTGACCCTGCCGGAGGTCGACGGCGAGCGGGTCGCCCTGCTCGGCAACAGCATGGGCGGTCTGCTCGCGCCCAGGGCGGCCGCGTTCGAGCACCGGCTGGCCGCGGTGGTGGCCCTCGACGGCGTCTACGACCTCGGCGAGGCGGTCCTGCGGCTGGTGCCCGGCGGGCGCGCCGAGGCCGAACGGCGGCTGCGCGCCGACGCGGACCCCGAACTCGACGCCCGGCTGGAGCACCTGATCGCGACCGACCCGGTGCTGCGGTGGGCGCTGAACCACGGCATGTACGTGATGGGCGTCGACACCCCGCGCGCCTTCGCCGCCGCGTACCTCGACCACCACCTGCGCGACGGCATCGCCGAACGGATCACCTGCCCCACCCTGGTCTGCGAGGCCGCCGAGGACCTGTTCTTCGCCGGCCAGGCCCGTGCGCTCCACGACCACCTCACCTGCCCGAAGACCCTGTTGGAGTTCACCGCGGAGGAGGGCGCCGACGCGCACTGCCAGGCGGGGGCGCAGCGCCTGGCCCTGGCCCGGATCTACGACTGGCTGGACGACACGCTGGCAGCGTCCGCCGGAGGTCCCCCTTCCGCCCGGTAGTCAAGCGGACCGGCGGGCGGGCGGGCAAGTACCGCCCGCCGGTGCTGATGTGACGTCAGAGTCGTTCTCCTGCGCCGTCCTTACCCGAACGACCGTACCGCCCGAGGGTGGTTCACAGTTCTGCCACGACCCCTTGGAAGAACACCCTCAACATCCATTGTCGCCACGCATGTTCAAAGGTAGAGTCGCCGTTCGCCGAGCACGGATGAGCACTTCTCAGCGCCATTTGGGGCGGGCATGTCAATTGATCGTGGTTCCCTCCGGGTCGTCCCCGACCTGCTCGACGTGTTCAGCGATATCGCACGTCGAAATCCCCGTCGTCCGGCGATTGTCCACAACGGACACGCCCTGAGTTACGGCCGGCTCCTGGAGTCGGCGAACGCCCTGGCCACCCGCCTGGGCCCGGATCCCGGCACGGTCGCCGTGCCGGCGCTCCACACGCCGGAAACGGTGGTCGCACTTCTCGGCGTGCTGACCGCCGGGGGCACCTATTGCCCCGTCGATCCGGCATTCCCGACGGCCCGCCGGCGCGCCATGGCGGCGGCCGCCCGGTGCCGTACGGCGGTGTCCGGCAGCACCGGTGACATCCTCCGACTCGACCTTCCGTCAAGGGGGTTACCCGAACCGACGGAAATCCCCGGGGACCCCCCGGGAACCCTCCCGGCGAACCCCGTCGGGAGCGGTCCGGAACACGACCCGGACCGACCGGCCTACATTCTCTTCACGTCGGGTTCGACCGGGCAGCCGAAACCCGTCGTGACACCGCGCCGCGCGGTCGCGGCGACCGCCCGCGCACTGGGCGGACTGTTCGACCTCACCCCCGAGGACCGGGTGCTCCAGTTCGCCTCGCTCAACTGGGACACCTGCTTCGAGGAGATCCTCCCGACGCTCACCACGGGCGCGGCCCTGGTCATGGACCGGGACGCGCACAGCGGCTCGTTCCCCCGGTTCCTGCGGGCGGTCGAGCGCGAGCGGATCACCGTGCTGGACCTGCCGACCGCCTTCTGGCACGAACTGGTCCACCACCTGGTCGAGTCGGGCGACCGACTGCCGTCCTGCCTGCGCCTGCTGGTGATCGGCGGGGAGGCGGCCGGTCCGGCCCGGTTGGCCGACTGGGCCCGCCTGCCCACCGCGGCGATCCGGCTGCTGAACACCTACGGCTGCACCGAGACCACCCAGATCACCCACGCCGTGGACCTCGCCGGCCCACGGGCACCCGGGCGGACCTGGGACGGCACCACCCGCGCGCCGATCGGCCACGCCCTGCCGCACGTCGTCGAACGGCTCGACGAGCAGGGCGAGTTGCTGATCGGAGGCCCCGCCGTCGCACTCGGCTACCTCGGCCTGCCGGAGGCGACCGCGGCACGGTTCACCACCCTGGACGGCGCACGGTACTTCCGCACCGGCGACCGGATGAGCCGCGATCCGGACGGACTGCTCACCCACCAGGGCCGCCTGGACGGCGAGTTGAAGGTCCGCGGCATCCGGGTGGACCCGGCCGAGGTCGAGGCGCACCTCACCGGGCATCCCGACGTCACCGCCGCCGCCGTCACCGGCGCCACCGCGGCCGGCCGCACCACCCTGGTCGCGTACGTGGTGGCGCGCCCGCAACCCCCGGCCCGACGGCTGGACCGCGACCTGCTGTCCTACCTGCGGGACCGGGTGCCCGGCCACCTCGTTCCGGGCCGGATCACCGTCGTGCCCCACCTGGTGCACACCCCGAGCGGAAAGATCGACCGGGCCGGCTGCCACCTGCGCTACGCGGCTGCCCCCAACAGGTCGAAGGAGACCTCCCTTGAGCACTGACCTCAGCACACCCGCCACCGCGGAGGCCCTGGTGGCCGTCTTCCGGCGCGTCCTGGAACGCGAGGACGTCACCGCCGACTCCGACTTCTTCGACCTCGGCGGCGACTCGCTGGTCGCCACCCGGGTGTTGAGCGCCGTCGCCCGCGCCCACGGCGTCGAGCTGGGCTTCGACGACTTCCTGCTCGCCCCCACCCCGACCCGCCTCGCGCAGCGCATCACGGCCTCCGCATGAGCGAGGACCGCAGACGCGACGGCCGCGGGCCAGGCGGCCTCAGACCCGACGGCCGCGGAGCCGACGGCCGGCGAAGATCGGCGGTCGTGGTCGGTGCCGGCCTGGCGGGCCTCACCGCCGCCGACGGGCTGGCGGCCCACGGGATCGACGTCACCGTCCTGGAGGCCCGGGACCGAGTCGGCGGACGCACCCACGGCATCGAGGCCTCCCCCGGCACCCGGGTGGACGCCGGCGCCGCCTACCTCGGCGACAAGCACACCGAACTGCACGCGCTGATCACGGAGTTGGGGCTGAAGACCGTCCCCACCACAATGCTCGGCGCCAGCCGCTTCGCGCTCGACCCGACTGCCGACGACGCCCCGGCCGCCCCTGCGTCGAAGGGCACCACGGCGGCCACCCGGGACGGCCGCTTCCCCCCGCTCGACGCCGTCGCCCTCGGCGACCTGTTCGAGCGGCTGGCCGAACTCACCGCCGCCGTACGGCCGGAAGCCCCCTGGCTCACCCCGGACGCCGAACGGCTGGACACCCTGACCGCCGCCGACTGGGCCGAGCAGCACCTCACCCACCCGGACGCCAGGCTGTTCTTCCCGCTCTTCCTGGGCGAGATGTGCGCCGCCGATCCGGCCGACGTCTCCGTCCTGCACCTCGCCTTCTACCTGCGCTCCGGCGGCGGCCTGCGCTACCTCAACGCCTTCGCCGGCGGCGCCCAGCAGGACCGGATCGACGGCGGCGCCCACCAGTTGTGCGAGCGGCTCGCCGAGCGCCTCGGCGACCGGGTCCGGCTGGGCGAGGCCGTCCGGGCCGTCCACCAGGACGACCACGCGGTGACGGTGCACACCGGGCGCGGCGCGTACCGGGCGGACGTCGCGGTGCTGGCGCTGCCGCCGCTGCTCGCCGACGCGATCGCCCACGAGCCGGCCCCGCCGGTACCCCGGGCCGGGGAGCGCACCGCCGGCGGCTGCGCCGTCAAGGTCCACCTGGTCTACCCGGCGCCGCTCTGGCGCGACCACGGCCTCTCCGGCTGGTCGGTCAACGCCCGGGGGCCGCTGCTCTCCACCGTGGACGACTCCCCCGGCAGCGGGATCGGCGTCCTGACCGGCTTCGTCACCGGCGCCGAGGCCCACCGCTTCGGCGCGCTCACCCCGGAGCAGCAGCGCGCCGAAGCCCTCGCCCAGGCGGCGCGGCTGTTCCCGATGCTCCCCGAGCCGACCGGCTTCCACGTCACCGACTGGCTCAACGACCCGTACAGCCAGGGGTGTTACGCCGCCCTGCTGGGGCCGGGCGACTGGGTGCGGCTCGGCCCGACGCTGACCGCGCCGCACCGGCGGGTGCACTGGGCCGGCACCGAGACCAGCACCGCGTTCTTCGGGCTGATGGAGGGCGCGATCCGCTCCGGCCGACGGGTGGTCGCCGAGATCCTCGACCGCGCCTGACCCCACCACCGGCCCGGCCCGCGTCACCCGTCACCCGTCACCCGTCACCCGTCACCCGGAACGCCCCTGCCCCGCGTCCCCACCGTCCCGCCGTCCCCGCTCTTCCGCACCGCCCACACGCCCCGACGGGCCCGCGGGCACCCCCTCACCCCCTCCCAGGCGCCGTTCCACGAGAACCCGCGCCCGGCACCCCACGCCCGGAGACCGCCATGAGCGACCAGAGTCCCATCGCGCCCCTCGCCGCCCGCGAGCGACTGATGACCGAACCCGACCTCGGGGCGGGCAACTTCCTCGACCACGCGGTCGCGGCGAACCCCCACCGGTCCGTCCCGTTCGTCTTCACCCACCGCACCGACCACCGCGGCGAGGTCGTGCTGCGCGGCCACAGCCTGCTCGACCTGGTCGCCCTGCGCGACCGCTACGCCGCCTGGTACCACGCCAACGGGGTGCGCCCCGGCGAGCCGGTCGCCGTCGTCATCGGCGAGGGCCTGGAGCCGCTGCTGCACTTCCTCGCGCTCACCTCGCTGGGCGCCGTCCCCGCGCTCGTCAACGACGCGATGCGGCACGACGTGATGGTCCGCTACCTGGACCACGTCGGGGTGGTCGGTGTCGTCGCCGACGACACCACCCGGCTGGCCGCCGCCTACCGCGAGGACCCGCAGCGCCGCCCGCGCTTCCTGGCCCTCGCCGCGGAGGTGCGGGCCTTCGACGCCGCCGCCGTCGCCCTGCCCGCCGCCCACCCGTACCGGCACGCCGCCGAGGACGTGGTGGCGCTGATCCACTCCTCCGGCACCACCGGCACGCCCAAGTCCACCATGCTGGCGCACCGCGCCTTCTGGGACGGCAAGCAGCCGCGCATGGTGCGCTTCCCCGCCGAGCCCTACGACCGGCTGATGTCGCTGATGCCGCACACCCACGCCGGCGGTCTCAGCTACTTCCTCACCGCCGTCCTGCTCGGCCTGCCGACCGTGGTGATGTCCGACTGGCGGCGCGCCGTCGTCGAGCCGGTGATGGAGGCCTTCCGGCCGACCATGGTGGCCTCCTTCCCGCGCACCTTCGTCGAACTCGCCACCGGTGAGCTGCCGGTGCGCGGCGCGGCCCGGGTGCACTCCTGGTTCAACACCGGCGACAGCGCGCACCACGGGCACATCCGCCGCCTGGTCACCCTCGGGGAGCGGCCCGCCGGGCTGATCCGCCCCTGGCTGCTGCCGCACGAGAAGGCCGAGCAACCCGCCCTGCCCGGTTCGCAGTTCATCGACGGCCTGGGCTCCTCCGAGATGGGCATGGCGCTGTTCGGTCAGGTCACCACCCCGGAGAGCGACCGCGACGACCGCTGCGTCGGCAAGCCGCTGGAGGTCGTCCGCAGGGCCGCCGTCCTGGACCACGACGGCACCGAAGTCCCGGACGGCGCGGTCGGGTTGCTCGCCGTGGACGCCCCCTCCCTGACACCGGGGTACTGGAACGACGAGCGGCTGACCGCGAGCTTCGAACTGTCCGGCTACTGGCTCACCGGCGACGTCGCCCGCCGCGACGCCGACGGCCGCTACTACCACCTCGACCGCACGGTGGACGTCATCGACACCGCCACCGGCCCGGTCTACAGCCTGCCGATCGAGGAAGTGCTGCTGGCCGACTGCGCGGGCCTCGTCCAGGACTGCTCGGTCGTCGGCGTCCCCGCGGGCTCCGGCCCCGGCCAACAGCCCGTCGCCGTGGTCCGGTTGCAGGCCGACGCGGCCGAGGCCACCGCCGAGGAGGTCCGGGCCGCGGCCAACGCGGCGCTGGCCGACGCCGGGCTGGCCGCCCTCGCCGCCGTCCGGATCGCCCGCACGGCCGAGGACTTCCCGCTCGGGCCGACCGGCAAGGTGCTCAAACGCGAACTGCGCACCCGTCACACCGCCCTCCTCACCGCCCGGTAGCGCGCCGTGGACCACCCCGTGGACCACCCCGTGATCCGCCAGCCGTACCAGTACGTGCGGACGGCGCTGGTCGAACCGGACTGGCGCCGGCTGCCCGGCTGGCGGCAGGTCACCGCGGCGCAGTGGCGCGACGCCCAGTGGCAGCGCGCCCACTCCGTCCGCAACGCCCGCCAGCTGCGGGCCGTCGCCGGCGACCTGCTCACCGACCGCTTCTACGACGAACTCGCGGCCGACCAGGCCGACGTCGCCACCATGCCGATCCTGCTGCCGCCGCAGGTGCTGAACACCATGGCACCCGGCGCGCCCACCACCCCGGAGGCCTTCACCGAGGCGTTCCTGGCCGACCCGGTGCGCCGCTACATGCTGCCGGTGCACAGCGACCGCCACCCGCGCTGGCCCAGCCACCCGCTGGCCGAGCGGGACTCCCTGCACGAGACGGACATGTGGGCGGTGGAGGGCCTGACCCACCGCTACCCGACGAAGGTGCTGGCCGAACTGACCGCCACCTGCCCGCAGTACTGCGGGCAGTGCACCCGGATGGACCTGGTCGGCACCTCCACGCCGCAGGTGACCAAGGCCCGACTGCGGCTGCGCCCCGCCGACCGGCAGGAGCAGATGCTCGACTACCTCAAGCGCACCCCCGCGGTGCGCGACGTGGTGGTCTCCGGCGGCGACCTCGCCAACGTGCCCTGGCCGCGCCTGGAGACCTTCCTGCTGCGGCTGCTGGACCTCGGCTCGGTGCGCGACATCCGGCTGGCCAGCAAGGCCGTGGTCGGCCTGCCGCAGCACTGGCTGCAGCCCGGGGTGCTGGAGGGCGTGGCGAGGGTCGCCGCCGTCGCCGCCCGCCGCGCCGTCAACCTCGCGGTGCACACCCACGCCAACCACGTCCGCTCGGTCACCCCGCTGGTCGCCGAGGCGGCCCGGGCGCTGCTGGACGCGGGCGTGCGGGACGTCCGCAACCAGGGCGTGCTGATGCGCGGCGTCAACGACACCCCGGAGGACCTGCTGGACCTCTGCTTCGCGCTGCAGGGCGAGGCGAACGTCCTGCCGTACTACTTCTACCTCTGCGACCTCGTCCCGGGCGCGGAGCACTGGCGGACCCCGCTGCACCGGGCGCAGCACCTGCAGGAGGCGATCATGGGCTACCTGCCCGGGTACGCCACCCCGCGGCTGGTCTGCGACGTCCCGCACGTCGGCAAGCGCTGGGTGCACCAGGCGGTGGAGTACGACCGCGAGCGCGGCATCTCGTACTGGACCAAGAACTACCGCACCAGCCTGGAGGCCGGCGGCGGCCCGCAGGCCGCGCTCGACCGGCGCCGCCCCTACTACGACCCGGTGGACACCCTCCCCGAGGCCGGCCGCCGCTGGTGGGCCGGGCCCTCCGCCCCGCCCGGAGCGACACGGACACCCCCCGCCGTACCGGCGCCCCGCGCAGCACACGCACCCCCCGCGGCACCGACACGCCCCGCAGCACAGGAACCCACCGCAGCACCGGAACCCGCCGCGGCGCAGGCGCCCCGAGCAGCCCGAGGAGCACGATGAGCAGCAGTCCCCCGGCCGACGGTCTGCGCCGGATGTGCTGGATCTTCCCCGACCGGGAGTCCTCCCGGATGGCGCAGATGTGGCACGGCTTCTTCTGGGACCTCTACGCCGAGAGCGCCGCCGACCTCGGGCTGCGCTGGAGCCGGCACGCCCCGGACGCGGTCACCGTGGACGCCACCGCGCCCGGCCGGCCCCGGGTGTACGTGGACGACGAGCCCGTCACCCCCGAGGACACCCTCTTCATCACCGCGCTCTACTCGCTGCCGTACCAGTCCATGGACGTCTTCAACCAGTACGCGCTGTACGCGGTGCTCGAACAGGCCGGCTTCTACCTGCCGTTCCCGCCGCAGGTGTCGCTGATCGGCAACGACAAGCTGGCCACCCTGCTGTTCCTGGCCGGCTCCCCGGTGCCGGCCGTCCCGACCGTGCGGATCGGGACGGGCCGGGACACCGCCAAGCACGGCTACGAGGTCGCGCTCGGGAACATGACCTACCCGGCCATCGTCAAGCCCGCCGGCTGGTGCGGCGGCGGGGGGATCAACCTGGCCCGCAGCCCGGAGGACGTCCGGGGCCTGGCCAGCCTCGCCCAGGGCGGCGACACCACCCTGGTGATCCAGCCGTACCTGGGCGACGGCACCGTCGACTACCGGGTCTACGTGGTCGACGGCCGGCCGTACGCGGTGATGAAGCGCACCCCCGAACCCGGCTCCCCGGTCGCCAACGCCAGCCGCGGCGGCGCCATGGAGTTCCCGCCGGTGCCGCCCGAACTCGCCGCCGCCACCGCCTGGTTCGCCGAACGGCTGCCGATCCCGTTCTTCTGCGTCGACTTCCTGCACGACGGCGAGCGGTACTGGTTCTCCGAGCTGGAGCCGGACGGCGTGATCGCCCCGGACCTCACCGACCCGGACCGCACCCTCCAGCGGGACGTCACCCGGGCCCGGTTCGCCGCCTACCGGGACGGCCACGCCAAGTGGCTGGCCGACGGCGCCCGCCCGCTCACCCTCGACCTCTCCGTCGCCACCGACGTCCACGCACCCGCACCGGAAACCGAAACCGACCCCGCCCCGGCCCCCGCCTCACCCGTCACCTCCACCGACCACCGGACGGACCCCCGATGAGCGCCTTCTCGCTGTCCCCCGAGGCCGCCGGGCCCCGGCTGCACGTGGCCCGGCACACCCTGGAGCGGCTGCGGAGCGTCCCCGACCTGGCCGCGCGCTACCCGGACCGCCTCGGCGCCGACACCCTGGACCGGCTCGCCGAACTCCCGCCGCTGGCCAAGGACGACCTCAACACCGCCCTCGCCCACCTGGAGCCGGCCGCCGAGCAGTCCGCCACCTGGCTGTTCCAGAGCGGCGGCAGCACCGGCGCCCCCAAGGTCGGCTACGCCCCCACCGGCTTCTACATGGCCGGCGTGCACGCCCACTGGCAGCCCCTCGACCGCACCGACGTCTTCGTCAACGCCTGGGGCGCCGGGCGGATGTGGGGCGCGCACTTCCTCGCCGCCGCACTCGCCGACCTCTCCGGCTGCCGGATCATCGCGCTCGGCTCGGTCGCCGCGGAGGAGTACGGCGACTGGCTGGACTTCCTGGCCGCCCGCCGGGTGACGGCCATCGGCGGCACGCCCAGCGTGCTGCGGCTCTGGTTCGCCCACGCCCGCGCCGCCGGCCTCGAACTGCCGTCGCTGCGCAAGGTGCTGTGGCTCGGCGAGGCCTGGCAGGACCAGCTGGCGGAGGACCTGGCCGTGGTGGCCCCGCGGGCGCGGCGCTGGGGCATGTTCGGCAGCACCGAGACCTGGGTGGTGGGCACCAACACCCCGGACTGCCCGGCGGACGTCTTCCACCCGCTGCCGACCCAGCTGGTGCACGCCGACGCCGACGGCCTGCTGGACTTCACCTGCCTCGACCCGGCGGTGCTCAACCCGGTGCTGCGCTACCGCACCGGCGACGCGGGCGAGTTGACCGCCTGCCCGTGCGGCCGCCCGGAGCCGGCGATGCGCGTCCTGGGCCGGCGCGACAGTGTCGTCCAGGTCCGCGGCCTCGGGCTGGACGTGGACGAGCTGATCGCCCGGGCGGAACGCGAACCGGGCGTGGCCCGGGCCCAGGTGGTGCTCACCGAGCGGGGCGGCCGGGCGACAGCCGTGGAGCTGCTGCTGCTGGCCACCGACCCGACGGCTGCCCCGGACGTCGAGCGGCTGCGCAAGGAGCTGTTCGCCGCCACCTTCACCCTCAGCACGGCCTTCCAGCACGACCCGGGGTCCTTCCGGGTGCGCCCGGTGGCGGAGCTGGTCAGCAACGGCCGCACCGGCAAGACCGCCGCCCTGGTCGTCCGGGAGGAGTCGTGACGGCGGACTCCGCCCGTGCCGCCACCGCGGACCCGGCCCACCCGGCGCCGCTCGGCCGGAGCTTCTCGCTCTTCTGGGCCGGACAGACCGTCAGCCTGGTCGGCGACAAGGTCACGGTCTTCGTCGTCCCCACCCTGATGATCTTCGTGCTGCACGCCTCCGCCCTCCAGGTCGGCGTGGTGGCGATGGCCCAGTACCTCGGCATCCCGCTGCTCGGGCCGGTCGCCGGGGTGCTGGTCGACCGTTGGGACAAGCGCCGCACGATGCTCGTCTGCGACCTGGTCCGGCTGGTCGCGGTGGCGGTGATCCCGCTCGCCTACGCCCTGGACGCGCTCTCCACCCCGCTGCTGTTCGGCTGCGTGGCGGTGATCAGCGGCGCGACGATCTTCTTCAACGTCGGCTACCTCGTCGCCGTCCCCGCCGTGGTGCCGGAGGACGGCATGGTTCGCGCCTACTCCCGGCTGGAGGGCAGCGGCTCGGTCGCCGAGGTCGCCGGGCCGTCCGTCGCCGCCGCGCTCTACAGCGCGCTCGGCGTCGCCGCCCTGCTGGTCGACGCGGCCAGCTACCTGGTCTCGGCGGTCTGCTTCCGCGCCATGCGCCCGTGGGGCGAGCGGACGGTGGAGCAGGGCGCGATCCGGGAGCGGCTCGCCCGCGGCTTCCGGCTCAACTGGGCCGACCCGGTGCTGCGCCGGGTGGTCCTGGCCGCCGTCACGCTCAACTGCGGCGGGCCGGTCTTCGTCACCGTGCTGCCCGTCCTCGCCTACCGCGGCCTGGGCGTGCAGGTCGGCGTCTTCGGTGCGGCCATGTCGGTCGCAGCGCTCGGCGCACTGGCCGGAGCCGTGGTCGCGCCCCGGCTCTCCCGACGGTTCGGCCTGGGGCGGACGATGGCCTGGTCGCTGCTGCTGCACTGCCTGGTCGGCCTCGGCGTGCTCGCCGCGCCCGCCCTGCCCGCCGGACCGGTGATCGCGGTGACCATGGGCTGCTACGGCTTCTTCATGTCCTGCATCAACGTGTGCAGCGCCCCGTGCCGGCAGTCCCGGATGTCCGCCCACAACCAGGGCGTCATGCACGCCGCCTTCCGGACCGTCACCTGGGGGGTGATCCCGCTCGCCGCACTGGTCGGCGGCCTGGCCGTCTCGCTGCTCACCGGGCCGCTCGGAATCCTGGACGCCGCCCGGGCGGTGATGGCCGGCGGCACCCTGCTCGCCGCCTGCTCCTTCCTCCCCGCCCTCGGCCTCCAGCCGCTGCTGGACGCCGCCGAACCGCGGACGGAGGGCGGCACCGCATGAACGAGCCCATGGAGAGCATGAACGCGCCCGAGGGGAACACGAGCGAGCCCGAGGAGAGCATGAACGCGCCCGAGGGGGAGGAACTCGCCGACCCGGCCGGAAGGGTCCTGCTGATCACCGGCACCTCCTCCGGCATCGGCCTGGCCACCGCCGTCGCCGCGGCCCGCGCGGGCTACACCACGGTCGCGACGATGCGCGAGCCCGACCGGGCCGCCGCGCTGCGCAGCGCGGCCGGGGCCGCCGGGGTCACCGTGGACGTCCGCCGGCTGGACGTCACAGACCCCGGCTCGGTCACCGCCTGCCTGGACGCCGTGCACCGCTCGTACGGGCGGCTCGACGCCGTCGTCAACAACGCGGGCGTGTCCAACTCCGACCCCACCCTGGAGATGTCCACCGACGCGGCGCTACGCGCCAACCTGGAGGTCAACTTCTTCGGCGTCGCCGCGGTCAGCCGGGCCGCGATGCCGCTGCTGCGCGCCGCCAGCGGGCGGCTGGTCACCGTCGGCAGCGTGCACGGAGTGGTCGGCCAGCCGTTCAACGAGGCCTACTGCGCGGCCAAGTTCGCCGTGGAGGGGTTCATGGAGGCGCTCGCCCCGGTCGCGGCGGCGCACGGCGTCCGGGTCTCGGTGGTGGTGCCCGGCTTCGTCCCGGACACCGCGTTCGGCGTCTTCCCCGACATCGACCGGACCACCATCCACGCCGCCTCCGGCCCGTACGCGCCCACCTTCGCCGGCTACCTGGACTGGGTCGGCGGCCAGGGCTGGGAGTCGGCCGGCCGGCCCGCCCGGGAGGTCGCCGACGTCGTGGTCCGCACCCTGCGCGAGCGGCGGCCGCCGTTCCGGGTGCCCACCGACCCGTGGGCCGCGGCGTACCTGGCCGCCAAGCTCGCCGACCCCGACGGCTCCGCCGTCCAGGCCCTCGCCCGGACCTGGCTCGGGCAGCCCGCACCCGCCGCCTCCTGACCTGCCTGTCCGCCCGTCTGCCCGTCTGCCTGCCTGTCGCCCGCCCCGCCTTCTGCCCCACGGAGCCCCCATGCCCGCGAAGCCCCTGGCCGAGCTGATCCGGTTCGCCCGCGCCAACTCCCCGTTCTACGCCGAGCTCTACCGCGACCTGCCCCCGGACGCCGACCGGATCGAGCTGCTCCCGGTGATCGACCAGGCTGCGTTCTGGGCCGCCAACACCTGGCCCGACAACCGGGTGCTGACCGGCCCGCTCACCGACGCCGGCGTCTACAAGACCGGCGGCACCACTGGCGTCCCCAAGTTCTCGCCGTGGACCCGCACCGAACACGCCGACTCGGTGACCGCCTTCGGCGCCGGGCTCGTCCGGTCCGGCCTGCGGCCCGGACACCGGGTGGCCAACCTCTTCACCGCCGGCGAGCTCTACGGCGGCTTCCTCTACATCGAGAACGCCCTGCACCACGCGCCGGTGGACAACGTCCGGCTCGGCGTGGGCGGCGCCGCCCCGAACCCGTACATCGCCGACCTGATCGTCGGCTTCGACGTGCAGGTGCTGGCCGGCGAGCCGATGAAGCTCAGCGCCGTCGCCGAGTGCCTGATCGAGCGGGGGCAGCGCGCCGACGGGGTGGAACTCCTGCTGTTCGGCGGCGACCTGCTCTTCGCCGACCTCCGCCCGCTGCTGTCCCGGGCCTTCCCGAAGGCGGCCGTCGCGTCGGTCGGCTACGCCTCCAACGACGCCGGGCTGGTGGGCGCCCCCGTCCCCGGGGACGACGTCCGGGTCCACGAGGCCTTCGCCGACCGCACGGTGGTGGAACTGCTCGACGAGGCCACCGGCGAGGCGATCACCGCCCCCGGCAGGCCCGGCCGGGTCGTCGTCACCAACCTGTTCCGCACCCTGATGCCGATCCTGCGCTACCCCACCGGCGACCGCGCCGAGTGGACGGACGACGGGTGCCGCCGCTTCCGGCTGCTCGGCCGCTCCGCCGAGGGCGCCAGGGTCGGCACCGTCACCCTGCCCACCGAGGAGGTCCGGGCCGTCCTGATCGCCGCCGACCCGGACCGGCACATCGCCGGGATGCAGCTGGTGCAGCGGCGCTGGGACGGCCGGGACGGCCTGATCCTGCGGCTCGGCCACCTCGGCCTGCCGCCCGCCGACCTCGCCGACCGGCTGGTCGAGGCCGTCTACGCGGCCCTGCCGCTCTACCCCTCGGAGGTCGCCCTCGGCAGCCTGCACGACCTCGCGGTGGAGTGGGTGCCGCGCTCGGAGCTGGTCACCAACCCGCGGACCGGCAAGCTCCAGCAGGTCCTGGACGAGCGCCCGAAGGACTGAGGCCCCGACTCAGGCCGCCGGCTGCGGCCGGCCCCCGATCGTCACGCTCTGCCCCCGGAACTCGGCGATCACCTTGCCGTCCACCCGGCGCACCGTCACGTCGTAGATCCCGCCGCGCCCGGCCCGCGAACGCTCCACCGCCTCGGCGACCAGCTCGTCCCCGACGGCCGCCGGGGCCAGGAACGCGACCTGTGCGGCCTGGGCGACGGTCACCGGGCCGTGGCTGTTGCAGGCGTACGAGAACGCCGCGTCGGCCAGCAGGAACAGGAAGCCGCCGTGCGCCGTACCGTGCCCGTTGACCATCGTCGCGGCCACCGTCATCCGCATCACCGCCCGCCCGGCGGACACCTCCTCCAGGGCGATGCCCAGCGACCGGCTGGTCTCGTCCCGCTCGTACAGTGCGGCGATCACGGGGTCGAACACGGCGTCGCGGTCCCTCCGTCGGCGATGTCCGGCCCGGCCCGGGTCCGGCGCCCTCGGACGCTACGCCAGGCAGCGGCCGATGACCAGCTCCGGACGGATGCGGATCCGCAGGGCGTCGGGGGCGGTCGCGGTGGCCCGGCGGACGTGGGCGTGGCCGAGGACGGTGACGAACCAGCCGGAGCCGTCCCGGCCGTCCACCTCGTCGGCCTCGAAGGCGATCACGGCGCCGTCGACCGCCCGGGCCAGTTCGGAGTCGGCGGGCGCGGAGACCAGCACGCCGGCGGGCACCAGCCGGAAGGGCACCGGCAGGACGGCCGGGAGGGCTCCGACGGTGTAGACCACCCGGCCGACGGCGGCCCGGGCCAGCAGCTCCAAGGCCCGCTCCGGGTCGAGTTCACGGAGCCCGGGCAGCGCGGGCCGGTCGTACGAGGAGGGCCGGGGGGCCGGAACGTGGTCGCGGTTCATACCGGCGATGCTCGCCCGGCCCGGGGCCCGCTCACGAGGGCCGATGGTCCCGGCGACGCCCGCCGAGGGCCCCTCCGCCCCGGCCCGTCAGGCCTGTCCGTCAGCCCCTGAGCCCCGGCCCCTCCGCCCCGGTCCGTCAGCCCGGGGCCCCGCCGTCAGCCCCGCCGCCGTCAGCCCCGGCCGCCGCGCAGCGGGGACGGCTGGGCGGCGGCGGACGCCTGGCGCAGCTCGGTGGCGATCAGCGCGGCCTGCACCCGCCGCTCCACACCGAGCTTGGCGAGCAGCCGCGAGACGTGGTTCTTCACCGTCTTCTCGGCGAGGTAGAGCCGCTCGCCGATCTGCCGGTTGGTCAGGCCCTCGCCGATCAGCGCCAGCACCTCCTGCTCGCGCACGGTCAGCCCGGGGCCGGTGGTGACCGGCTGGGCGGGTTCGGCGTCGCTGCGCAGCCGGTTGAGCAGGCGCGTCGCCGCGCCGGGGTCGAGCATCGAGCGGCCGGAGGCGACGGTGCGGACGGCGGCGACCAGGTCGGTGCCGCTGATCTGCTTCAGCACGTACCCGGCGGCGCCCGCCATCACGGCGTCCAGCAGGGCTTCCTCGTCGTCGAAGGAGGTGAGCATCAGGCAGGCGAGGTCGGGCATCCGGGAGCGCAGTTCGCGGCAGACCGTGACGCCGTCGCCGTCGCCCAGGCGGACGTCCAGCACGGCGACGTCGGGCCGCAGGGCGGGCACCCGGACCAGCGCCTGCTCGGCGGTCGCCGCCTCGCCGACCACCTCCAGGTCGGGCTCGCCGTCCAGCAGGTCGTGCACCCCGCGGCGCACCACCTCGTGGTCGTCCAGCAGGAACACCCGGACCGGTGCCGGGGCCCCGGTACCCTCCGTCTTGGTCGCCATCACTCGGCTCCACCTTCGTCACCCCCGCACACTCCCAGCGGGGCCCAGGGCATCATCGCCCACCGTGCGGCCGTCTCCCAGGGCCGAACGGCCCCATTCGCGCCGGCGGCGTGGCGCGCGTCCTCCGTCCTCGCGTTCAGCGGCCCTGCCGCCGCACGTTCCCCAGCCCGACCAGCAGGAACCCCAGGGCGACGGCCGCGCCGCCGACCCCCGCCGGCACCACGCGCGGGCCGATCCCGCCGTCGCCCGACAGCAGGATCGCCGCCGCGCCCAGCGAGCCGACGGCGGCGCCGACCACCAGCCAGCCCGCGAGGGCGACGGCGAGGGGCCGGCCGGTGCGCGGGGCGGGGCCGGTGTCCAGCGCGGCCCACCGCGCCGCCGTCTCCCGCACCTCCTGCCGACGGTCCCACTGCGCGCGCACCCGCAGCGCCGCACCGCCGACCAGGCCGGCCAGCGCGATCTGCGCGGCGGGTTGCCAGTCCGGTACGACGAGCAGCAGTCCGCCCGCCAGCGCGAGCGCCGCCCACCACAGCACGCACGCCGCCGCGGCGGTGCGGGTGGAGCGGGGGCGGTCGGCGCCGGCCTGGAGGTCGGCGATGGCGGGCAGGTACCAGACACAGCCGCTCGCGGTGAGGGCAGCGGTGCCGATGGCGAGAACGGTGTGGTTCACGACCCGGCCTTCCTGGTCACGAAGGGGTGAGAGGGGTGAGGGGAGGGAGCTGACGGGCCGTCCCCGCCCGCCCGGGGGCAGCGACGCGGGCGGGGACGGCGTTCCGGGGGCGGCCTCAGCCGCCGGGGGTGGGCGAACCGGTGGGAGAGTCGGCCGGCGCACCGGCGGCCGCGCCTCCGGCCGGGGCCGGGACGGGGGCGGCCGACGCCACCCGGGCGCGGTCCGCCCGGCTCAGCGGCCGGTCGTACTTGGCCGGTTCCACGTCGCCCAGGTGCGTGGCGGGCTTGCCGCTGTTCTCCAGCACGTCCCGGGCGGCGATGTCCGGGTGGTGGAGGTCGAAGGCCGGGGATTCGGAGCGGATCCGCGGCAGCTTGACGAAGTTGTGCCGCGGCGGCGGGCAGGAGGTGGCCCACTCCAGGGAGCGGCCCCAGCCCCACGGGTCGTCCTCGGTGACCCTCTCGCCGTACTTGGCGGTCTTCCAGACGTTGTAGAGGAACGGCAGGATCGACAGGCCGAGCAGGAACGAGCCGATGGTGGAGACGGTGTTGAGGGTGGTGAAGCCGTCGGACGCCAGGTAGTCGGCGTAGCGGCGGGGCATGCCCTCGGCGCCGAGCCAGTGCTGCACGAGGAAGGTCGCGTGGAAGCCGACGGTCAGCGTCCAGAAGGTGATCCGGCCGAGGCGCTCGTCGAGCTTCTTGCCGGTCATCTTGGGCCACCAGAAGTGGAAGCCGGCGAACATCGCGTACACCACGGTGCCGAACAGCGTGTAGTGGAAGTGGGCGACGACGAAGTACGAGTCCGAGACGTGGAAGTCGATCGGCGGCGCCGCGAGCAGCACGCCGGTCAGGCCGCCGAACAGGAAGGTGACCAGGAAGCCGACCGTCCACAGCATCGGGGTCTCGAAACTCAGCGAGCCCCTCCACATGGTGCCGACCCAGTTGAAGAACTTCACGCCCGTCGGCACCGCGATCAGAAAGGTCATGAAGGAGAAGAACGGCAGCAGCACCTGCCCGGTGACGTACATGTGGTGCGCCCAGACCGTCACCGACAGGCCCGCGATGGCGACCGTGGCGGCGATCAGGCCGGCGTAGCCGAACATCGGCTTGCGGCTGAACACCGGGATGATCTCGGAGACGATGCCGAAGAACGGCAGGGCCAGGATGTACACCTCGGGATGGCCGAAGAACCAGAACAGGTGTTGCCAGAGCATCGCCCCGCCGTTGGCGGGGTCGAAGACGTGGGCGCCGAACTTGCGGTCGGCCTCCAGGGCGAGCAGCGCGGCGGCCAGCACGGGGAAGACCAGCAGCACCAGCACCGAGGTGAGCAGCACGTTCCAGCAGAAGATGGACATCCGGAACATGGTCAGTCCGGGGGCGCGCATGCAGATGATGGTGGTGATGAAGTTGACGGCGCCGAAGATGCTGCCGAAGCCGGAGAGCGTCACACCCATGATCCACATGTCGGAGCCGACACCGGGCGAGTGGACGGCGTCGGACAGCGGCGCGTAGAGGAACCAGCCGAAGTCGGCGGCGCCCTGCGGGGTGGCGAAGCCGGCGGCGGCGATCAGCGAGCCGAACATGAACAGCCAGTAGGACAGCATGTTCAGGCGCGGGAAGGCGACGTCCGGCGCGCCGATCTGCAGCGGCATGATCCAGTTCGCGAAGCCGGTGAACAGCGGCATCGCGAACAGCAGCAGCATCACCGAACCGTGCATGGTGAAGGCCTGGTTGAACTGCTCGTTGGAGAGGATCTGCGTCCCCGGCCGGGCGAGTTCGGCGCGCATGACCAGGGCGAGGATGCCGCCGATCAGGAAGAACGCGAACGACGACACCAGGTACATGGTGCCGATCGTCTTGTGGTCGGTGGTGGTCAGCAGCCTGACCAGGGCCGAACCGGGCCGCCTGGCCCGAACCGCCGTGGCCGGTACGGCCGTCGGCGGTCGTACGGGGTCGCCCTGTGCCTGGGTGGCGCTCAAGGACCCGCTCCTTAGGAACGTCGTGCGAATGATTGGCGCTCCATGATCCGAACAGGCCGGCTCCCCGCCCCAGGGCCCTTGGGCCCGCCCGGCCGGGGCCGCTGGGCCCGAGTTCCCGGGCCCCGACCGGGACCTCCCGACCGGCGGACCGGGACCTCCCGGCCACCCCCGTCCCGCTCGGGCCGCGCTCACCCGGCCGCGGAGGCCCGGTCGAGAACCACCGGAACGGCGCGTTCCCCACGCCCCCGGGCGGGCAGCCGGCGGGCGACGGCGGGCCGCCCCCGCGCCGGGTGCCGGCCCTGCCGCACGGCCCGCCCGACCTGCCGGAACGCCATCCGCACACCGGTGCGAATCCACCCGCCGATCCCACCCCGGGACGCCCGGATTGTGAGGGCGGCGTGCGCGAACCCGCCCGATCCCGTGCCCTTCAGTGCCGATCGACCGTCAAGTAGCCTGCGCCCACCGACGACCGCGATCGAACGTCCCGCACCGACGCCGCACCGCCACCGCACCACCCGGCACCACGCCCGCACGCATCCGCACCGCCGGAACCGCCGGCACCGCCCCGGAACCGCCGCAGAACCACCGCAGAACCGCTCTCGCCCCGGAGGTACGCCGATGCCCCTGGCCCAGCCCGCCGCCCCCACGCTGCTGCGCTTCTCCGTCCTCGGCCCGCTCACCGGCGCCGCCGACGGCCGCCCGCTGGCCCTCGGCCCGCTGAAGCAGCGACTGGTGCTGGCCGTCCTCCTGAGCCGCGCCAACACCGCCGTCCCGGTCGACCTGCTCACCGACGCGGTCTGGCCCGAGGAGCCGCCGCGCACCGCCCGCAAGAACCTCCAGGTCTACATCTGCACCCTGCGCACCCTGCTGGGCCGCGAGTACGGGCCCGACCGGCTGGTCCACTCGGCCGGCGGCTACCTGCTCCGGGCGGCCGAACCCGAGCTGGACCTCCTGCAGTTCCGCGCCCTCGCCCGGGCCGGCCGGGCCGCCGCCGACGGCGGCGCGCTCGCCCCGGCCGCCCGGCTGCTGCGCCAGGCCCTCGACCTGTGGCAGGGCCCGCCGCTCGCCGACCTGCGCTCCTCCCCCGCCGTCGCGGCCGAGGCCCAGCGGCTGGAGACCCGCTGCCTGGGCGTCCACGAGGACTGGGCGGAGACGGAGTTGGAGCTGGGCAACGCCGCCGCCGTCGCCGAGGAGCTGGCCGAGCCCGCCGAGCGCCACCCGCTGCGCGAGCGCCTCCAGGCGGCCCGGATGAACGCCCTGCACCTGTGCGGCCGGCAGGCCGAGGCGCTCGCCGTCTACGACACCCACCGCCAGCTGCTCGCCCGCGAGTTGGGCCTGGAGCCGAGCCCCGCCCTGACCGCCCGCTACCGCGAACTGCTCGCCCGCGGCCGCTCCGGGCCCGCCTCGGCCCGCCCCGAGCGCGGCGCGGCCCCGCACGGTGTCCTGCTGCCCGCCGACACCGCCGACTTCACCGGACGCAGCGCCGAACTGCGCGAGCTGGTGGACGAGTCGGGTACGGGCGGCGGTGTCACGGTGCTCTCCGGCCCGGCCGGCAGCGGCAAGACCGCGCTCGCCGTGCACGCCGGCCACCTGCTCGCCGACCGGTTCCCGGACGGCCGGCTGCTCGTCCGGCTGCGCACCGCCGACGGCGCCCCGCGCCCGCTGCCCGAGGTGCTGTCCGAACTCGCCGCCCTCACCGGCCGACCGGGCACCACCCCGGCCGACCCCGCCCCGGCCGCCGCCCTGTGGCGGGCCTCCCTCGCCGGACGCCGGATGCTGCTGGTCCTGGACGACGCGCCGGACGAGTCGGTGGTCCGCGAGCTGCTGCCGGGCCACGGCCCGAGCGCCGTCCTGGTCACCTCGCGCAGCCAGCTCGCCGGTCTGGCCTCGGTGCACCGGATCACCGTCCCGCCGCTGACGCCCGCCGGGGCCCTGGAACTGCTCGGCCGCATCGTGGGCACCGGCCGGATCGGCACCGACCGCGCGGCCGCCGCCCGGATCGTGGCCGCCTGCGGGCTGCTGCCGCTCGCCGTCCGGGTGGCCGGCACCCGGCTCGCCGTGCTGCGCCACCTCCCGCTCGCCGAGTACGCGGCCCGGCTGGAGGACCCGGCGGGCGCCCTGGACGAGCTGGTCGCCGGGGACGTCACCGTCCGCGCCCGCCTCGACTCCGGCTGGCGGGACCTCACCGACCACGGCCGCCTGGCCCTCGCCCGGCTCGCCGCGCTGCCGCTGTCGCTGCTCTTCACCCTCCCCGAGGCCGCCGCCGCCCTCGGCCGCCCCGAACGCCTGGCCCTGCGCACCCTGGAGGCGCTGACCGACACGGGGGCCGTCACCTCGCCCACCGGCGAGGTCACCGCCCACGCCGCGCTCTACGCGCTGCCCCGGCTGACCCACCTGCACGCCCGCGAACGCGCCGCGGATCCGCTCACCGCCGCCTCCTGACGCCGCGCCGGGCCCCTCCGCCGGGGGCCCTGCGGCCGCCGGACGGGGCCTCACCCCAGGGTCAGCAGGTCCAGCACGCCCCCGTGCTCCTCCTCCAGCCCCCACAACCCCAGCAGCACGCCCGCCGCCCCGGTGTGCAGGTCCGCCGAGAACCGCCGCAGCCGCATCCCGGGGACGAGCAGCCCCTCGGGCCGCGCCACCAGGTGCCACTGCAGTCGCGCCACCTGCCCGGCCACCGCCTCCGGTGCCCCGCCCAGCCGGTCCAGCGCCAGCGTCAGGCCGACCCGCCCCCGGAACAGCCCCGGCTCCCGGATGAACCCGGGCGCGCAAACCTTCCGCACGTCCGCCAGGAACGCCTCCCCGCCGGGCAGTTCGGCCGTCTCCAGGTACTCCCGCAGCACCAGCGCGATCCCGCTGCTCCCGCGGTCCAGGTACGCCAGCCGCCGTCCGGCCTCCAGCACCTGCAGCGAGCCGTCCGGCACCCGGACGCACTGCGCCGTCGCCCGCTCCAGCGCCAGCCGCGCCGAGTCCAGGAGCCACCGTTCGCCGGTCCGGCGGTACAGCCGCAGCTGCAGCAGCGCGATGCCCGCCAGGCCGTACAGCAGCCCGGCCGCCGCGGGCGCGTCGAGGCCGTCCACCGGCTCGCCGCGGACCACCGCCGCCAGCTCGCAGGCGTCGGCCAGCGCGGCCGCCTCCTCCCGCCGGCCGCCCAGCGCGTCCGCCAGCCGCAGCCGGGCGAGCGCGGCGCCGGCCCGCCCGCCGAACAGGCCGGCCTGACGCGCCGGCCGCGCCGCACGGGCCCCGGCCAGCAGTTCCTCGGCCGCCTCCGGCCGCCCCAGCCGGGCCAGCACCACGGCGACGCCGAGCGGGCCGTCGTACAGCCCGCCCGTGCCCGGCCGGGCTCCGCGCCGGCGGAGCGCCGCGACCAGCCAGTCCGTGTACTCCTGCGGCCGGTCGGCGCCCGCCCGCTGCAGCGCGTACAGCACCCCGGCCGCGCCGTGCGCGACGCCCGTACCGCCGTCGGCGAACCCGGCCACGTCCCCGGGGAAGAGCCGGTCCGGCCGGTCGGGGGTGGCGCCCGCGTGGATGCCCGCGACCAGCTCGCGCCGCGCCGCAGTCCAGGACGGGCCGGCCAGCAGCTCCCGGCCCCGCCGCTCGCTCACCGAGTCCGTCCGCGCCGTCAACACGCCTGGGCGCACCGGCCCCTCCTCCGGCCCGAGTCCGAACCACTCCCGTGCCCGCCGCTCCAGCGCCGCGAGCTTGCCCGGGTCGCGGTCGGCCAGCTCCAGCACCGGCATCAGCAGCATCAGCCAGGTCGCCCACAGCATGAACCGGTCGGCCTCGGCGCCGTCGAGGCCCGGCGGGATCCGCAGCCCGGCCGGGCCGGCCGTCGGCACCCGCCGGTCGTCCAGCTCCGCCGCGTACTCGAAGTCCACCAGCACCACGGAGCCGTCCGGCCGGAGCACCACGTTGGCCGGGTGGAGGTCCCCGAACCGCACGCCCCGCTCGTGCAGCGCGCCGAGCGCCTTCTCCAGCCCCGCGACCACGCCGGCGACCCACTGCGCGTACTCGGCGCGCTGCTCGGCCGTGCAGTCCTGGTGCACCAGCGGGTAGCGCCGGATCGCCTCGGCGAACAACTGGACGCCCTCGATGTGCTCCTGCACCAGGAAGGTGTGCTCCCACACCGTGCGCACCTCGTGCAGCCGGGGCACGCACTCCAGCCCGGCCAGCCGCTCCAGCGCCCACTGCTCGCGCCGCAGCCGGGTGGTCGCGTCCGCCCCGGCGGAGTCCAGCCCGGCGTACGGGCGGGCCTCGCGCAGCACCACCCGCTCCCCGGTGTCCGCCCGCTCGGCCCGGTAGATCCCGCCGGCGCCGGAGAACTGCAGCACCTCGGTGATCCGGTACGGCAGGTGGCCGGCGGCCGCCTCCCGCGCGGCCAGGTGCGGGCGCAGCGCCGCGGGCGGCTCGACCCACTCCGGCAGCCGGAACACCGGCTCGCGCGAGTCCGGGACCAGCGTTCCGGAGGGATCGCGCAGCGCGGGCACCGGCCGGCCGGCCCCGTCCTCGCACCACAGCTCGACGAACGCGCCGTAGCGCGCGTACACCGGGGCATTGCCGATCCGCAGGTCGGTCAGCACGTACGGCCCGGGGCGCCCGTCCAGCGCGGCCGCCAACTCCTCGGCCAGCTCGACGAACTGCTCCGGCGAGACGGGGTACACGGTGACGAACTTGCCGCTGCTCCCGCGTCCGATGAACTTGCCGTTCGCCACCCGCAGTGCCGCCGCGCTGCGCTGGAACTTGAACGCCACCCGGCGCGCCGTGCAGATCCCTGCGACGACGGCCAGCGTCTCCTCGGCGCCGTCCTCCACCGCCGACACGTGCAGCTTCCAGCCCTGTTCCGGCAGCCGGACGCCGTCGGGCCGCAGGACGGTCCACAGGCCCCGCTGCTCGCGCCGCCAGCCCTCGGGCGGCTCGCCGAGCCCCTGCGCGTAGCGGCTCGCCCGGTCGCGCAGCCGCCCCGGGGTGTCGTAGTACAGCGGGTCGGCGAGGCAGTACAGCTGGGTCTCGTGGGCGCCGGCCATGGCGCGCCTCCTCTTCCGGTCACTCCGGGGCGAGCGGTGCGGGGTGGGTCAGACGGCGGGCACCGGCGCCGGTCCGCGCCGCACCGGCGGCGCCCAGGTGACCACGGCCGCGCAGAGCGCGATGGCGAGCGCCAGCAGGCCGAAGGTCCGGGTGCCGCCGACCGAGCCGAGCAGGGTGCCGCCCACGAGGGGGCCGAACGGCTGGATCAGGGTGGACAGGAAGCCGGCGGCGCTCTGCACCCGGCCGATCCGGTCCGGCGGCGCGGCCAGCAGCATGCCGGAGACGAAGCCGATGCTGGCGACGGTGGACAGGCACATGCAGGCGGCGCAGAGCAGCCCGATCACCAGCGGCGCCCTGGTCACCGTCAGCACCCCGGCCGTCAGCGCGGAGGCCCAACAGGCCAGCGCCACCAGGCTGCCGTCCCGTGCTCTACTCCCCAGCCGGGGGGCGAGCAGCGCACCCGCCAGGGCGCCGGCCGCGGTGCAGGAGACCACCGTGCCGCCGCCGATCCCGGAGTGCCCGCCGTCAGAGGCGACGGCCAGGGTGGCGAACATCAGCGCGCTGAAGGCGAAGTTCATCCCGAGCCCGAAGATCAGCAGCAGGGTCCGCAGGTAGGGCTGCTGCCAGATGAAGGCCAGCCCGGCGGTCAACTCCTGTCTGCTGAACACCGATCCGCTCTTCTCGGCGGGCGTCGAGCGGGTCCGCATCAGGGCCACGCAGACCGTCGACAGCAGCAGTCCGACGCCCTCGGCGAGGAACGGCAGCACCGGGTGCCAGGCGAACAGCGCGCCACCGCCGAGCGGTCCGACCAGCCGGGCCGCGGCGCCGCGCGCCTGCATCCGGGAGGAGGCCTCCCGGGCCTGCTCCCGCGGCACCACCGCGCGCAGCAGGGCGCCGGCGGCGGGTCCGTAGACGCTGGAGATCAGCGCCCCGGCGGCGGCCACCAGCAGGACCAGCGGCAGCGGGGTGTGCCCGCGCAGCACGGCGACGACCAGGGCGCTGACCGCCAGCAGGCTGCCGACGTCGCAGATCCGCATCAGCCGGCGGCGCTCGATCCGGTCGGCGAGCACGCCGCCGGGCAGCATGGTGAGCAGCAGCGCACCGACCGAGACGGTGCCGATGGCGCCCGCCCGGGCGGCCGATCCGGTCTCCCGCAGGACAAGCAACGGCAGTGCGATCGACGCGAGTTGGGAGCCGAGCGAGGCCAGCAGGCCGCCGACCCAGAGCAGCCGGAAGTCCCGGTTGCGGGCGAGCGGGGTGGGCTCCATGGCCGTCCTCCGTGGTGGGTGGTGGCATCGGGCCGGGGCGGCCCCGTCGTGACGGGACCGCCCCGGAAGCCTTGCGCTACGGCCGGCGGCCGGGACCGGTGGTGCGCCCGCCCCCGCGCTCGGCCTGATGACCGGTCCGGAGGCCGGCCCGGTGACAGCCGGTGTCAGGCGGAGGTCTCGGCGCCGGCGACGTAGCTGATCAGGCTGAAGCAGTTGCCGTCCGAGGCCTCGGAGAGCACCTTCATCGACTGCAGGTCCAGGACGTTGGCCGCGTGCGCCTCGACCTCCGGGGTCTCCTCGCCGTTCTCGCCGAGGTTCTGGTCCATGTTCTCAGCCATGGTCGAACTCCCTTCCACAGGTGGGTTGTCGCGGTGGTGACGGCGGCGTCGTGACCGACTGCCGGCCGCCGTGCCGACCATGGTGGGCGCGGCCGGCTGCGCCCGGCTTCGGAGGCGGTTGGGTACCGGTATGGCCGCAGGCCGGGGCGCCGCCGACACCGCCGGCCGGGCCAGGCGGGGCGCCGCGCGACGCCCCCGCACCCGGCCCCACCTGCGGCCATACCGGCCGCCAGGCGTTCCCGAACCGGGCCCGAAGCCGCCCCCGCGACCCTGACCCGGAACGCCCGAACGCCCACGCACGCGGCACCGGCCTCGCCCGAGCACCCGCAGCGCCCGCGCCCCGTACGCCCCGCACAGCGGAGGACGACCGAAGGACGGCCCCATGCCCTGCCCACTCTGCGCCCAACTCGTCGCCACGAACGACCAGTTCTGCCCCTCCTGCGGCACCCCGCGGGCCGCCGCCCTCGACCTGGCCGCCGAGGAGCGCAAGCTGGTCACGGTGGTGTTCTGCGACCTGGTCGACTCCACCGCCCTGTCCGGTGCGCTCGACCCGGAGACGCTGCGCGAGGTGATCCTGCGCTACTTCGAGCGGATGCACCGACAGATCGAGGCGCACGGCGGCACCCTGGAGAAGTTCATCGGGGACGCCGTGATGGCCGTCTTCGGCGTCCCGGTGATCCGCGAGGACGACGCCCACCGGGCGCTGGCCGCCGCGCTCGCCATGCTGGAGGACCTGGAGGACCTCAACACCGAGCTGGACGCCACCCTCGGGGTCCGCCTGGACGTCCGGATCGGCGTCAACACCGGCCAGGTGGTGGCGGGTTCGGACGCCTCGGCACGCCAGGCGCTGATCTCCGGCGAGACCGTGAACATCGCCGCCCGGCTGCAGACCCGGGCCGCCCCCGGCCAGGTGCTGATCGGCCCGCAGACGCTGCGGGCAGCCGGCCCGGCCGCCCAGGTGGACGAGGTCGGCCCGCTGCAGCTCAAGGGCAAGGCCGAACCGGTCACCGCCTACCGGCTGGTCGGCCTGGACGAGGACGACCCGGAGCTGCTGCGCCGCTTCGACGTCCCGCTGGTCGGCCGCGAACGCGAACTGGCCGAGCTGGACGCCGCGTTGGCCCGGGTCGCGGGCGGCTCGGGCGCCGAGCTGCTGCTGGTGGTGGGCGAGCCCGGGATCGGCAAGACCCGGCTGGTGCGCGAGTGGCGCGAGCGGGTGGGCCGGCGCACCGCGCGCTGCGGCACCGCCCGCTGCCGCAGCTTCGGCGAGCAGGGCGTGCTGGCGCCGCTCGCCGAGGCCGTCCGCACCCTGCTGGACGAGCCCGAGGGCGCCGCCCCGGCCGAGGCGCTGGCCCGGCTGGACGAGGCGACCGCGCCGGGCGTCGGCGCCGGGCAGTCGCTGGAGCTGCTGGCCGCGATCCTGCGCGGACGCACCGTGGAGCGCCCCGCCGTCCTCGTCCTGGACGACTGCCAGTGGGCCGGCCCGGCCCTGCTGGACGCCGCCGAGCGGCTGACCGAAGCGCTCGGCACGGCCCCCGTGCTGCTGCTCTGCCTGGCCCGCCCCGAGCTCCCGGCCGCCCGCCCGGAGCTGCCGGCGCTCCCGGTCGGCGGCCTGTCCTGGGACGAATCCGCCCTGCTCGCCGCCCAGTTGACCGAGCTGAGCGCCCACCAGGACACGGTGCCGTCCCGGCTGCTGGAGCGCGCCGAGGGCAACCCGCTGCACCTGGAGGAGCTGCTGGCCGCCCTCACCGAGGCCGAGGGCCCCGCGCACGACGAACTCCCGCCCACCGGACGGGCGTTGCTCAGCGCCCAGATCGACGGGCTGGAGCGCGACGAGCGCGCCACGCTGGACCTCGCCGCCGTGCTCGGCCGCGCCTTCACCGCCGCCGAGCTGGCCGAACTCGCCCACGGCGGCAGCGATCAGGACACCTTCGCGGACCCTGAGGACGACGTCTTCACCGGCCCGATCGACGGCCTGCCGGCCGGCCCGGCCGCCGACGGCGAGTCCACCCCGCCGCGGCTGCACGCCGCGCTGGCCCGGCTGGCCGAGCGCCGCCTGGTCGAACCCACCGGCCCCGGCTACCGGTTCAGCAGCGGCCTGGTCCAGGAGTCGGTCTACCAGTCCATGTCCAAGCGGGCCCGCGCCGAGCGCCACGAGCGCGCCGCCGACCTGCCCGCCGTCCGCTCCGCCGGGGACGGCGCCGTCGGCGGCCACCTGGAGCGCGCCCACCGCTACCGGCTGGAACTCGGCCTGCTGGACGCCCGCACCGACACCCTGCGCACCCGCGCGGCCGCCGCCCTCGGCGCCGCCGGGGCCGGCGCCCTGGCCCGCGCCGACCTGCCCGCCGCCGTCGACCTGCTGGAGCGCGCCGTCCGGCTGCACTACCCCAACGAGCGCGCCGCCGGCCCCGTCCTGCGCCGCCTCGGCGAGGCCCGGCTCGCCGTCGGGCGCGCCGACGAGGCCCTGCCCGTCCTCGCCCAGGTGCGGGACGCGGCCGCCGACCCGCTGGACGCCGCGCACGCCCGGCTCGCCCTGGCCTCCCGCGGCCTGCCGCCCGGCCAGGACCAGCCCGCCGCCACCGCCCGCGCCGTCCTGCCCCTGTTCACCGACACCGGGGACGACCTCGGCCAGGCCCGCGCCCGGCTGCGCCTCGCCGAGGAGCGCCTGCTGGCGGGCCGGCACGCCGAAGCCGAGCAGCTGCTGGAGCAGGCGCTCGACCACGTCTCCCGCACCGACGCCGAGCTGGACCGGGCCGCCGTGCTGGCCGCGCTGGCCGCCTCGCTGCTGGCCGGCCCCGAGCCCGTGCCGAACGCCACCTTCCGGCTGCGGGCCCTGCTCGCCGAGCACGGCACCGGCCGCCGGACCGTGCGGGTCGCGCTGAACGGCCCGCTGGCCGTCCTGCTGGCCCTGCGGGACCGCCCCGAGGAGGCCGAGCTGCTGCTCGCCGAGGCCAACGGGCTGGCCGGCGAACTGTCCCTGGCGGAGGCCATGGTCGCGCTGCCGGCTCTGACCGCCCAGGCCGCCGCCGCCACCGGCCAGTCCGGCCAGGCGCTGGACCTGCTGGCCGACGCCGCCGAGATCGCGCGCCACCAGGGCACCGCCGCCCCGCTGCCGCGCCTCGCCCTCACCACCGCCCGGGTCCTGCTGGACACCGACCGCCCGGCCCAGGCCGCCCGGCACCTGGACGGCGCGGACGCCGTCGCCTCGCTGCCGCCGGTACTCGCTGTCGAGCTGGACGCGCTGCGCGGCCGGCTCGCCGCCGCCCGGGGCGAGGCCCTGCCGGCGCTGGACCTCACCGCGGCCGCCCTGGACGCGGCCGAGGCCACCGAGTCGCTGCTGCTCCGGGCGCTCACCGCGCTCGACCGCGCGCACGCCCTGCTGCTGCTCGACCGCCCCGCCGAGGCCGCGGTGGCCGCCACCCTCGCCCGGGACCACTTCGCCGCCAAGGGCCACCTGCCGGGTGTCCGGCGGGCCGAGCGGCTCGGGGGCACCCGGTGAGCGGCCCGGCCGGCCTCACCTGGAGCCTGCGCGACCGCGGCCCCGCCGACCTGCCGGTCCTGGCCGACCGCCTCACCGACGGCGGTGACGACGGCGACGGCACCGGCAAGGGCGTGCGGGTCTGCGTGGTCGACTCCGGGGTCGAGCCGGACCACCCGCTGGTCGGCCCGCTGCAGGGCTCCTGGGCGGTGGTCAAGGACCCGGTCACCCGGGAGCTGACCGTCCGCCCCGACACCGCGGGCGACACCTGCGGCCACGGCACCGCCTGCGCCGGCATCATCCGCCGCACCGCCCCGGACTGCGAGCTCTACAGCGTCCGGGTGCTCGGGGAGCGCTTCACCGGCACCGGCGACATGCTGATCGAAGGCCTGCGCTGGGCCGTCCGGCAGGGCTTCGACGTCGTCAACCTCAGCCTCTCCACCACCCGGACCCGCTTCCTGGAGGAGCTGCACGCGATCGCCGACGACGCCTTCTTCGCCCGCACCGCGATCGTCGCCTCCGCCCACAACACCCCGGTGGAGAGCTTCCCGTGGCGGTTCTCCTCGGTCATCTCGGTGGGCAGCCACCAGGAGGACGACCCGGCGCTGCACCTGTACAACCCGGCGCCGCCGGTCGAGTTCTTCGCCCCCGGCCAGAACGTCCGGGTGCCCTGGCTCGGCGGGGCGACCATCCGCACCACCGGGAACAGCTTCGCCACCCCGTACGTGGCCGGGCTCTGCGCCCGCATCCTGTCCCGGCGGCCGAGGCTGACCACCTTCCAGCTGAAGAGCGCGCTCTACCTCACCGCGGCCAACGTCCAGGTCCCGACCACCCCCACCCCGGAGGCGCCCGATGACCCTCAGCACTGACCCCGCCGTCGATCCGCTGGCCCGCGAGCTGCTGCAGTCCGTGGTGGACGTCGCCCGGGCGATCTTCGGCGCCCAGGCCGGCTCGGTCTGCCTGCTCGACGAGACGGCCGGGGAGCTGGTGTTCCAGGCGGTCTCCGGGCGCGGCGAGGAGTCCCTGGTCGGCCGCCGCTTCCCGGCCGGCCGGGGCATCGCCGGCTGGGTCGCCGCCTCGGGCGAGCCGATGGTGGTCGACGACCTGGGCGCGAACCGCACCTTCGACCGGGACTTCGCCGAGTCCACCGCGTACGTCCCCGACGCCCTGATGGCCGCGCCGCTCACCCACGGCAGCCGGGTCCTCGGCGTGCTGGAGGTCCTGGACCCGGCCCCGCAGGCCCGCGCGAGCCTGCCCGAGCTGGACCTGCTGGCCATGTTCGCCCGCCAGGCCGCCGCCGCCCTGCGGGTGATCGCCGACCGCACCCCGGCCCCGGAGCCCGCCCCGGACCGCGCCGCCGCCCTCGGCCTCCTCGCCGACCTGGAGGAGCTGCTGCGCCGTCAGCCCTGAGCGGAGCCGTCGGCCCCGGACGGAGCCGTCAACCCTGGACGGAGCCGTCAGCCCCGGGCGGCGGCGGCGGCGTCAGCCCCGGGCGGCGTCGAGGCGGAGGATCTGACCGCGCTCCAGCGCCGCGTACACCGCGCCGTCCGGGCCGAGGGCGATGCCGTGCGGCTCGGCGCCCCCGCCCGGGATCGGGTGGCCGTCGAACCGCCCGTCCGGGGTGAGCACCCCGATCCGGCCGGCGCCCCACTCGGTGAACCAGAGCCGGCCGTCCGGGCCCGCCGCGATCGCGTGCGGTTTGGCCGCCCGGTCGGCCAGCGGGTGCTCCGTCACGTCTCCGTCCACGGTGATCCGCCCGACCAGCCCGCCGCCGATGCCGACGTACCAGAGCGCGCCGTCCGCCCCGGCGGTGATCCCGACCGGCGCGGTGCCGCCGGTGGGCAGCCGGTGGACGGTCACCTCGCCCGCCACGGTGATCCGGGCGACGGCGTCCGCCTGGTTGAGCGTGCACCACAGGGCGCCGTCCGGCCCGGCGGTGATCAGCGACGGGAACGCCCCGGGGACCGGCAGCGGATGCTCCGTCACGTCTCCGTCCACGGTGATCCGCCCGATCCGGTTCGCGGTCATCTCGGTGAACCACACCGCCCCGTCCGGCCCGGCGGCGATCCCGTACGGCCCGGCGCCCTCGCCCGGCAGTGCGAAGGAGCTCGCCGTCCCGTCCGCGTCGATCCGCCCGATCCGGTGATCGCGCATCCGGCTGAACCACATCGCCCCGTCGGGGCCGGCCGCGATCACGGCGGGCCCGCACTCCGGCGCCCCGAGCCCGTACCGCTCCACGGTGCCGTCCGCAGCCAGCCGCCCGACCTCCCCGGCGTGCACCAGCGTGAACCACACCGCCCCGTCGGCCCCCACGGCGACCCCGTACGGCCCGGCACCCTCGCCCGCCACCTCGAACAGTTCCACGTCCACCCCTCCGAGCACTATCGCGACCCTGGTCGCATTAGTGATGCTGCCACGCCCCGACCGGCCACGGCAAGCCGATTACGCACCCCGCCCCGGGAGACCGCGCAGGACCGAGACGACGCCGGTGGCCGCCGCGCAGACCGGGACGGCGAGCAGGGCGCCGATGATGCCCGCGATGCCCGAACCGGCGACCACGGCGACCATGATGGTGGCCGGGTGCAGCTCGACCGTCCGGCTCTGGATGACCGGCTGCAGGATGTTGCCCTCGATCATCTGGACGGTCAGGACCACGCCGAGCGCCCAGAGCGCCGTGCCGAGGCCCCCGTCGGCGAGGGCGACCAGGACGGCCACGGTGCCGGACAGGAAGGCGCCGACGAAGGGGATGTAGGCGCCCATGAAGACCAGTGCGCCGAGGCCGGGCGCGCCGGGCACGCCCAGGGCGAGCAGGCCGATGGTGATGAAGGCCGAGTCGATCAGGGCGATCAGCGTGGTGCCGCGCATGAAGCCGGCCATCGCCTCGAAGGCCCGTTCGGCGCAGGCGATGACGGTGTCGGCGCTGCGCCCGGGCAGGTAGGAGCGGATGGCCTCGCCGGTGCGGTGGCCGTCGCGGAGGAAGAAGAAGACCAGGGCCAGCGCCAGCACCCCGCCGGTGATCAGCTGGGTGAGCAGGCCGAGGCCGGACAGCACGCTGTTCGTCAGGGTCGAGACCAGTGAGTTGGTCTCGCCCTTGGCGTTGCTCAGGGCGTGCTGGACCTTCTTCCCCAGCGGGCCCAGCCACTGCTCCAGCCGCCGCCCGGCCGTGGGCAGTGCCTCGGCGATCTGCGGGGCGCTGTGCACCAGGGAGTTGACCAGCAGGGCGATCACCCCGCCGGCGGCGACGACCAGCACCGCGCAGGTGAGTCCGGCGGCCAGCCCCCGCCCGACGCCCCGTCGTACCAGCCACGGCACCACGGGGTAGAGCAGTGAGGCGCCGAGCAGCGCCAGGATGAACGGCACGGTCGCGGCCCGCAGCTCGACCAGCGCGAAGACCACCAGCGAGGCGACGGCGATCAGCAGGATGACGGCCGCCGACCAGGCCGCCGCCTGCCGCAGCGCGGGCGGCAGCATCTGGTACGGCCTGCGGCGGTCGGGCTGCGGACCGGGCGGGCGCTCCACGGACACGGCCACCTCCGCGGGGGATCGTCTTCGGGTCCGAACCGACCCATCTCAGCAGAGAATGTGACGGTCCGCCCGTTCTGCGCCCCCGCCCCGGCTACTCCGCCGCCTCGACCCGTACGGTCCCGCTCCCGCCGGCGCCCCCGTCGGCGAAGTCCAGCACCCGCTGCGCCTCGGCCTCCGCCGCCTGGCGGTCGGCCCGCCGCAGCGCCGTGAAGGGCTGCACGACGACGCCCTCCCCGTCCGTCAGTCGCCAGGATCCGGCGACCAGCCCGTCCACCAGCAGCGTGCCCAGCACGATCCCGTTCTGCGTCATGACCCGCCCCCGGTACTCCTCGGGCAGCACCCGGGTGCGGTCCGCGTGCGAGAGCAGCAGGTTGTCGAACGGCGCGACCAGCCGCACCGGCGCCGGGGTGTCCCCGTCCGGCCGGGGCGCCTCCGGCAGGTCGTACAGCAGCCGGCCCTGCTCGTCCCGGAAGGTCAGCAGCCGCGGCGCGAGCCTGCGCAGCACCGGGGTGAGCCCGCTGAGGCCGCACCACTTCTTCACGTCGGCCGCGGTGGCCGGACCGAAGGCGGCGAGGTAGCGCAGGACCAGGTCGTCGAGGGTGGGCGCCGGGTCGAGCGGGCGGCCGAGCCAGGCCTCGGCGGTGGTGTGCGCGGCCGGGCCGCCGCGCCCCCACAGGCCGCGCGGCGGCACCTGGACCAGCGGCAGCAGGCAGCGGGCCGCCTGGGCGAGCGCGGCCGGGTCGCGGTCCGGGCGGGTCCCGGCGAGCAGCGCGCCCAGCTGCTGGAAGGTCCGCGGCCGTTCCTCGACCAGTTCCCGGGCCTCGGCGGCGAGCGCGGCCGGGTCGAGCCCGGTGAGCCGCTTGCCGTAGGTGGTGCGCAGCTGCTGGTCCAGGAGGGGCTGGAGCAGGGGGCGCAGGGTGAGGCAGTCCTGGGCGGTGACGAGGTGGATGGTGCCGCGCTGGAGGGCGATCCGGACCGCCGCCCGTTCCTCCAGCAGGGTGCTCAGCGCTTCGGGCGTGAAGCCGTCGAGCCGGGCGAGCAGCCCGAGGTAGGGCGGCTGGGGCGCTGCCTGGGCCTGGAGGCCGCCGAGGTGGCGGACCATCGCGGCGGGTGTCAGGTCGGTGCGGGCGAGCAGGTGCTGACGGGCCAGCAGGGCCCGGCCGAGCGCCCGGGTGCCGAGCACCGGCTGCGGCTCCGTCACCGTGGGCCGTCCAGCACCGAGCGCAGCACGTCGATCCGGTTGGTGGTGATGGACGCGACCCCGGTGTCCCGCAGTCGGCGCATGGTGCGGCGCCGGTCGGCGGTCCAGGTGGAGACGGCGAGCCCGGCGTCCGCGGCGGCGGCGGTGAACGCGGGGGTGACCAGGCCGAACGGCGGGTTGAGGTAGCGCGGGCGCAGGTCGTCCAGCAGGGTGCGGACGGGCATCCGCGGCTGCTTCCAGGTGAGCGCGATCTCGGCGTCCGGGGTCTGTTCGCGGACGGCGAGCATGGCGGTGACGGGGCCGCAGAAGGCGACCAGCCGCTCGGCGCCGAGCTCGGTGACCACGGACCAGGTCGCGGCGGCCGGGCCGGGCTCGTCCAGGTCGATGAGCAGCCGGCGGCCGTCGAAGCCGCTCACCGCCTTGATCGCCTCGACGAGCGTGGGGACGGCGAGCGGGCCCTGCCGCAGCTCGTCCAGCTGCTCGGTGGTGACCCGGTCGATCGACCGGGGGTCTCCCCAGAGCCGTTCCAGGGTGCGGTCGTGCAGCAGGACGGGCACCCGGTCGCGGGTGAGCTGGACGTCCACCTCGACGGCGTCGGCGCCGGCGGCCAGCGCGGACTCGACGGAGGGCAGGGTGTTCTCGCGGTACCGGTAGGGGTCGCCGCGGTGGGCGACGGCCAGCACCCGGGGGCGGCGGTCGGTGCTCGCGCTCGGGGTGGTCGGCAGGTGTGGCATCCGGGCCTCTCGTTGCGGTTCCGGGACTCGTCGGTGCGGCGTCGACGCCGTTCGGTACGGCGTCAGCGCCGTTCGATCATCACGTTGGTGGACTTGATGACCGCCGTGGCGGGTGCGCCGGGGACCAGGTTCAGCTCCTCCGCCGACTCCCGGCTGATCAACGACACCACCCGGAACGGCCCGGCCTGGATCTCCACCTGGGCGGCCACGTCGCCGAGCAGCACGTCGGTGACGATCCCCGGGAAGCGGTTGCGGGCCGAGGACGGGCGGCCCTCGGCCTCGGCGTTCTCCGGCCGGGCCAGCTCGCGGGCGAAGGCGGCGAGCTCGGCGCCGGGGATGATCCGGTGACCGTGCTCGTCCCGCGTGGCGGCGAGCCGCCCGGCGTCCACCCAGCGCCGCATGGTGTCGGCGCTGACGCCGAGCAGCGCCGCGGCCTCTCCGATGCGGTACGGGTTGGCCGGCGCCTCGGGCTGGCCCATGAGCGACTCCTGACGGTGGTTCGAAGGTCTTCGGGGGGACTTCGGGGACTTCGGGGGGCTTCGGAGCACCGGGGTCTCCGGCGGTGCGCGGCCCCGCCGCCATCCTGCCGTACCGGGTGCGGCGGCGGGAAAGCCAGGGCCGCCGGGTCGGGTGCGCGGAGCGGCCCGGCGCCCGTCCGCCGCCTCGCCCGCGGGGCGACGGGGGTTCGGGGACGGGCCCTACGGCTCGCCGAAGAGGTCCCGCCGCACCGCGTCCCCGGCGGTCAGCACCGCCCCGGCGAGCACCGCGCCGCCGCCCGCCGTGCCGGCCCGCACCTCGGTGCTGAGCGGCGAGAGCCGGGCGAGCCGCCGCTCCACCCGGCCGGCGAGTTCGGCGCCGCCGGCCCGGCCGATCTCCCCGCCGAGCACCACGCAGCCGGGGTCGAGCACCACGCAGACGCTCGCCGCACCGATGGCGATCCGTTCGGCCAGTTCGTCCAGGAAGCGCCCGTCGGCCTCGCCGGCCCCGGGTGCGACCGCCGCCCGGACGACGGCCTCGGCCGCGGCGGCGTCCCCGGCCGGGGCGGCGGGCAGCCCGTGCGCGCGGGCGAGGTCGCAGATCGCCGCGCTGCCGACCAGGTCGTGGAAGCCGCCCTCGCAGCTGTCGGCGCTGGGCAGCCCGACGGTCCCGGGGACGGGCAGGAAGCAGATCTCGCCGGTGCCGCCGGAGAAGCCGCGGCGCAGCCGCCCGTCCAGGATGACGGCGGCGCCGACGCTGTGGCCGAGCCACATCAGTACGAAGGTGTCGCGGTCGCGCGCGGCGCCGACCCGGTACTCGGCCCGCCCGGCCAGGTTGACCTCGTTCTCCAGGATCACGTCGGTGCCGGGCAGTTGCTCCAGTGCGGCGAGGAGTTCGGCGTGCCAGGCGGGGAGGTTGCCGGTGCTCTGCAGCCGCCCGGTGGCGGGGTCGACGAGGCCGGGGGCGCCGACCGCGACGGTGTGCAGCCGCTCGACGCCGGCGCCGCGCGCGGTCTCCAGCAGGGTCGTGGTGATCACCGCGGCGGTGCCGGGCCCGCCCGCGCCCTCGACCGGGATCTCGGCGGTGGCGAGGGCCTGCCCGGCGAGGTCGGCGACGACCAGGCTGACGCCGCCGGCGCGGACGTCGAAGGCGGCGATGTGCGCGCGGGAGGCGACGAGTGCGTAGACCCGGGCGTTGGGGCCGCGCCGCTGTTCGCCGCGTTCGCCGACGACGGCCACCAGGCCGGTGCGTTGGAGGCGGTCGAGCAGGTCGGCGACGGTCGGCCGGGACAGGCCGGTGAGGTCGCGCAGCTCGGTCGCGGTCAGGGGGCCCTGTTCGAGCAGGAGGTTGAGCGCCAGCCGGTCGTTGATCGCCCGGGCGGTGCTCGGCGTGGCCGTACGCGCGGTGGTCATGGCCGCTCATCCTTCCAGAGTGTTTCTATCAGGGTCCCTTCCTGATAGTTTATCGAACCGTCGCCGGCCGGTCGCGCCTCCGCCGCGCGGCCCGTCCTGCGCGCACCTGCGCTTGACTACCGACAAGGCCACCCACAGGGCACCGTCGCGCCCCGCACCGCGCGACCGGGAGGGAACGCCGATGAACCGCACCACCGCGCCACCGCCGCGACCGCTGACCGCCCCGCGCCGGGCCCGGGCGAGCATCGCCCTGGTCTTCGGCGTGCACGGCGCCGTCAGCGGCAGCTTCGTCACCCGCATCCCGTGGCTCCAGGACCGCCTGGACCTGTCCACCGGACAGCTCGGCCTGGCCCTGGTCATGCCCGCCATCGGCTCCTCCCTCGCCATGCCGCTGGCCGGCCGCTTCGTCCACCGGTACGGCGGCCGGGCCGCGGTACGCGGCCTGCTCTCGCTCTGGTGCCTGGCCCTCGCCCTGCCCGCGCTCGCCCCCTCCCTGCCGCTGCTGTGCGTGGCGCTGCTGGCGTACGGGGCCGCCGCCGGGATGGCGGACGTCGCGATGAACGCGCAGGGCGTGGAGATCGAGGAGCGCCTCGGCCGCTCGATCATGTCCGGCCTGCACGGCATGTGGAGCGCCGGCGGCCTGCTGGCCTCCGGCTTCGGCATCCTCGCCGCCCACCTCGCCCTCGACGCCCGGCTGCAGCTGGCCGTCACCGCACTGGTCCTGCTCGCGCTCGCCCAGCCGGTCTGCCGCGGCCTGCCCGACCTGCGGGCGCACGAGGACGCCCAGGAACCGCCGCGGTTCGCGCTGCCGCCGCGCAGCTCGCTGGTGATCGGGCTGGTCGGCTTCTGCGCGGTCTTCGCCGAGGGCGCCTCGATGGACTGGAGCGGTGTCTACCTGCGGGACGTCACCGGCGCCTCGGCCACCGTCGCCGCCGCCTCCTACACCGCCTTCTCGCTCACCATGGCCGTCAGCCGCCTCGCCGGGGACACCGCGATCCACCGCCTCGGCGCCGTCCGGACCACCCGGATCGGCGGCGCCGTCGCCACCGTCGGCGGCCTGCTGGTGGTCGCCGCCGACCGCCCCGCCCTCGCCATCCCCGGCTTCGCGCTGATCGGCATCGGCATCGCCGTCATCGTCCCGCTCGCCTTCGCCGCCGCCGGCCGGATCGGCAGCAACCCCAGCCAGGCCATCGCGGGCGTCGCCACCGTCACCTACACCTCCGGCCTGATCGCCCCCGCGGTCATCGGCACCCTCGCCCAGGCCACCTCGCTGACCGCCTCCTTCGGCCTGGTCACCGCCCTCGCCCTCGCCCTGCTCCTGAGCGCCGGAGCGCTGCGCCGGGCCGAGCGGAATCCCGCCGACGAAAACGTGACCGCACCGGAATCGAAAAGGCCTTCCGGAAAAGATCTCTCAACGATATGATGGCGAATTCCGGAAGGAATTCCCCGCTAGCATCACCGACCGTCGGGCGCAGCCGCGCCCGGCGGTTTTCGCGATCCGCGAGAGGGATTCCCGTGTGCTACGACCCGGACGCCGCCCCGCCCGCCTTCTCCCCCGCCGCCCGGCCCCCGGCCGAAGCCGCACCGCTCACCCTGACCTCCGCGGACGGCACCGAGTTCGGTGCCTTCCTGGCCCGCCCGGAGGTCACCACCGGGGTCGGCGTGCTCGTCCTCCCGGACAACAAGGGCCTTTCCGGCTTCTACCGGAAGACCGCCGAACGGCTCGCCGAACAGGGGCACCCGGCGCTCGTCCTCGACTATTACGGCCGAACCGCCGGGGCCTTTCCGGAAAACCGCCCGACGGAATTCGGCGAACTGCCGAACCTGCTCCCCCACCTGCTCGCGCTCACCCCCGAGGGCCTGGACGCCGACCTCACCGCCGCCGTGGAGCGACTGCGCACGGATGGCCCGGCCGAAGTGGTCGCGCTAGGCTTCTGCTTCGGCGGCCGCCAGGCCTTCCGCGCCGCCGCACCGCGCTTCGGCCTGACCGGCGCGGTCGGGTACTACGGCTACCCCGACACGATCAACGGGGCCCCGGGGCCCACCCAGCTCGCCGCCGACCTCACCGCCCCGATCCTGGCCTTCTGGGGCGGCGCCGACGAGCACATCCCGTCCGCCGCGGTCGAAGCCTTCGACGCGGCCCTCACCGGAGCGGGCCACCCGCACGAGTTCGTCACCTATCCGGGTGCCCCGCACAACTTCTTCGAAATGTCGGCAGTCGAACACTTCGGCGCTGCCCGGGACTCCTGGCACCGTCTGCTGGAGTTCCTCGCCCGGTCGCGCTGAACCGCACCACCGGAGGTCGACCGATGTTCCGTCGTACGCGGCTCCTCGCCGCCACCACCGTCCTCGCCGCCACCGCCCTCGCCGCCCCCGCAGCCGCCCACGCCGCCCCGGCGGCCCCCGCGGCCGCGGGCGACTTCGGCCCCGCCGAGATCCGGCCCCTGGCCGGGCCGCCGAACCTCTGCCTGGAGGTCGCCGACGGGAGCATCGACGACGACGCCCCGGTCCAAATCGGGACCTGTACCGGCGGCGACTACCAGAAGTGGACCCAGACCGCCGCCGGCTGGATCAACCTGCACAGCGGCAAGTGCCTGGAGATCCCCGACGACAGCACCGCCTGGGGCACCCAGGCCGACCAGCGGACCTGCGACGGCCGCAGCAACCAGAAGTGGAGCGACCCGCCGGCCGGCCACCCCGGCACCCCGCGCGGCATCGTCAACGCCCACAGCGGCCTCGTCCTCGACGTCTACGGCGGCGCCCTGACCCCCGGCACCCCGGTGATCCAGTGGGGGTACCAGGGCACCCCCAATCAGTTCTGGCACTACAACCCCGAGAAGGACCCGTACAGCTGATCCCGTGATCCGTTGATCCCGTGATCCCGCGTTCCGTCGGCGGCCGGTCGGCCCGGCCGCCGACGGCCTTGCGGCGCGGCGGGCCCACGGCCCGGTGACTCGGCGGCAGCACCACCCGGCGGCAGCACGGCCCGGTGGCCCGGGAGCCGGTCGGCCCGGTTAGGCTCGGGCGGATGTCCGAGCACGGTTCCACCCCCGCGCCCCCCGCCGCCCCGCGTTCCGCCTGGTGGCGGCTGGCGCTGCTGATCGCGCTGCTCGGCGCGGCGGCCGGCTCGCTGCTGCTGTGGAGCCCCACGGAGCTGCTCTCCGGCGGGCTGGCGGACCGGATGCCCGGGTACTGGTTCGCGCCGCTGTTCGCCCTGGTGTACGCGGTGGGCACGCTCGCCTTCGTGCCCCGGCCGGCGCTGAACGCGGCGGCCGGGCTGCTGCTCGGCATCCAGCAGGGCCTCGCGATGGCGGTGCTCGGCACCACCCTGGGCGCCGCCATGGCCTTCGGGCTCGGCCGGGGCCTCGGTCGGGAGGCACTGCGCCCCCACCTGCGCGGCAAGGTGCTCGCCGCCCTGGACCGGCGGTTCACCGAGCAGGGCTTCCGCAGCGTGCTGGTGCTGCGGCTCATGCCCGGCGTGCCGTTCCAGGCGATCAACTTCGGCGCCGCCTTCTCCGGGACCGGCGCGCTGCCCTTCGTCCTCGCCACCGCGATCGGCGCGGTGCCGACCACGGCCGTGTACGTGACGGCGGCCGCCAGCGCGGGCGAGCCCGGTTCGGCGGCGTTCCTGGTGTCGGCGGGCCTGATCGCCCTGCTGGGCCTGGGCAGCGCGGCGGGGCTCTGGCGGGCGGCCAGGGCCCGCCGCCGGGCGACGGCCGCCTGAGCGGCCGACGGGCCGGCCGACCGGCGGAACAAATCGTTCGCGCCCCTGCCGCGCCGGGCGCCAGGATGGCCCGCATGACCGACATCGATCCGCGGGTGGACCCGCCGATGGCCGCCGACGAGGCCGCCACCCTCACCGCCTTCCTCGACTACCACCGCCACACCCTCGCGCTCAAGTGCGAGGGGCTGACCGACGACCAGCTGCGCCTGCGCTCCGTCCCGCCGTCCAACCTTTCGCTGCTCGGCCTGGTCCGGCACATGGCCGAGGTGGAGTGGTACTGGTTCCAGTGCATCCTGCGCGGCGAGGAGGTCGAGGGCGGCCACTACTGCACCGAGGCCGACCCGGACGGCGACTTCGACAACGTCGACACCGCCGACGTCGCGGCCGACTTCGCCACCTGGCGCGCCGAGATCGAGGCCTCCCGCCGCGCGGCCGCCGGTCTGCCGCTCGACACCGTCGGCAAGCGACCGCGCCGCGGCGAGGAAGTGACGCTCCGCTGGATCCTCGCCCACATGGTCGAGGAGTACGCGCGGCACAACGGCCACGCCGATCTTCTGCGCGAATTGGTGGACGGCTCGACCGGCGAGTGATCCGCCGTGTGAAATCGTTTCCGCATTGTTGACAGAAGGTCAATTAAGCGGTGACCGCGACCGATATGGTCTACGCGCGCAACCGTACGGCGCTGCGCCGCGTCCGCTCTTTTTGCCCGGGTCCGCCCGGGTTTCCGGCGCGGCACGACTCGTACGGGGGTCGCGAGCGGGCACGGGACCGGTGAACAGTGCGATACTCGGACAGTTCCGACGAGTGGATGACGTGTCAAGAAACGGCACGCAACCCCGGGGGACCAGACGGGACGGGACAGGGAGGCGCGGCATGGGAGCACTTCGCGACGAGCACCACAACGGGTGGCTGATGCCCTCGGGGAACTACCCGGCCGCGGTGTACGACGACGAGTGGGTGGACCAGGAGACGGTGCCGTCCGTCGCCGCGCCCGCGAAGATCGTCTCCCTGCGGCCGACGGGCTTCGAGGCGGCCCGCACGGTCGGTGAGCACATCCGGGCGAGCACCCCGGTGGTCATGGACCTCACCGAGATGGCGGAGGCCGAGGCCAAGCGCATGGTCGACTTCGCCTCCGGTCTGATCTTCGGCACCCGGGGCGGCATCGAGCGGATCGCCCGCCGGGTCTTCCTGCTCACCCCGGCCGACGTCGAGGTGATGGTGATCGACCGCCCGCTCGACGAGACCGGCTTCTACAACCAGAGCTGAGCCGACCAGAGCTGAGCCGCGGCGCCCCGGCGCGGCGGCACCCCCGACCGGGGACGGCACCCGCCGTCCCCGGTTTTTTGCTGCCCGGAACCCGATCGTCGGCGGGTCGGTCGAGGGTCATCCGAGGCTCGCTTGAGACGCTCCACATAATTCTGAGACATCCATGTCTCACATGAACTACACTCGACTCATGGCCACCGACCGCGACACCGTCCTCGAAGCCGCCGTCGGCGTGCTCTCCCGCCGCCCGACCGCCCACCTGGACGAGATCGCGCGCGCCGCCGGCATCAGCCGCGCCACGCTGCACCGGATCTTCCCCGGGCGCGAGGCGCTGATCCGCGAGGTCGGCCTGCTCGGCCTGCGCCGGTTCGCCGCCGCGCTGGACACCGCCGGGGTCGAGGAGGGCGACGCCGAGGCCGCGCTGCGCCGCCTGGTGGACGCCTCCGTCCCGGACGCCATGCTCTGCGCCTTCCTGGCCGGCGAGAACCAGCTCTACGACAACGACGAGATCAACGACCTCTGGGAGCTCCAGATCGCCCGGCTGCACGCGCTCTTCCTGCGCGGCCAGCAGCAGGGCGTGTTCCGCATCGAGCTGAGCGCCGCCTGGCTGAGCGAGGCCTTCTTCGACCTCGTCGCCGGCGTCGGCTGGTCCATCCAGGACGGCCGGCTCGCCCCGCGCGACGCCGCCTTCTCGCTCGCCGAGCTCTTCCTCGGGGGCGCACTGCGCAGACCGGACGCCCCCTCCCCGGCTCCCACCACCACCGACACCTCACCCCGCAGCACCTGAAGCCGCAGCGCCCCGCACCGCACCACCCGCACCACCGCACCTCATCCCACAGCCACGGACCGCAGCACCTCCGACTGCAGACCGGACACCGATACGCCATGAGTTCCCTGACCGCCCGCCAGCGCTGGACCGGCCTCGCCGTCCTCGTCCTGGCCGTGACCGTGGTCGCGCTGGACGCGACCGTCCTGTCCCTCGCCATCCCGTCGATCAGCGAGACGCTGCGCCCCAGCGGCACCCAGCTGCTCTGGATCGGCGACTCCTACTCCTTCGTGCTGGCCGGCCTGCTGGTGAGCATGGGCGCGCTGAGCGACCGGATCGGCCGCAAGAAGCTGCTGCTGGCCGGTTCCGCCGCCTTCGGCGCGGCCTCGCTGCTGGCCGCCTACGCACCCGGTCCGGGCTGGCTGATCCTGGCCCGCGCGCTGCTCGGCGTCGCCGGGGCGACGATCATGCCGTCCACCCTGTCGCTGATCCGCAGCCTCTTCCCGGACGACCGGGAGCGGGCCACCGCGATCGGCATCTGGGGTGCGGCCGCCACGGCCGGCGCCGCGCTCGGGCCGGTGGTCGGCGGGGTGCTGCTGGAGCACTTCTGGTGGGGCTCGGTGTTCCTGATGAACATCCCGGTGCTGCTCCTGCTGCTGGGCCTCGGCGCCTGGCTGCTGCCGGAGTCCAAGGACCCGAAGCCGGGCCGCTGGGACGTGCTGAGCGTCGTGCTGTCGATGGCCGGCGTGATCGGCGTGGTGTACGCGACCAAGGAGGCCGCCGCACACGGCGTGACCCGCTGGGACGTGCCGGTCGCCTTCGTGCTGGGCGCCGCCGCGCTGACCGGCTTCGTCCGCCGCCAGCTGCGACTGGAGACCCCGCTGCTCGACGTCCGGCTGTTCCGCGACCGCCGGTTCACCGCGGCGGTCTCGGCCTCGCTGATCTCCCTGGTCGGCCTCTCCGGCGTGATCTTCGTGGTCTCGCAGTACCTGCAGCTGGTCCGCGGCTACCAGCCGCTCCAGGCGGGCCTGGCCGAGCTGCCGGCCTTCGCCGGCTCGGTGGTCGGCGGTCTGCTGACCGCCCGGGTGGCCCGCCGCTTCGGCGCCCGCACGGCACTGACGGCCTGCCTGCTGACGATGGGTCTGGGCGTCGGCGCCCTCGGCTGGCTGGAGCAGGACACCACCTACCTGCTGCTGGCCGCCTCCTTCCTGCTGGTCGGGACGGCCGAGGGCGTGGTCTACACGCTCGGTGCCGACCTGGTGCTGCGCGCCGCGCCCGCCGACAAGGCCGGTGCCGCCTCGGCGGTCTCGGAGACCGCGTACGAGCTGGGCACCGCGCTCGGCATCGCCCTGGTCGGCTCGGTGGTCGGCTCGGTCTTCGCGAACGGTCTGGTCGTCCCGGCCGGGACGGACCCGGCGGCCGCCGCCCGGGCCGGCGAGTCGCTCGGCTCGGCGGTCGAGGTGGCGCAGGGCCTGCCGGCGGAGGTGGCGCAGCCGCTGCTGGCGAGCGCGAAGCAGGTCTTCGTCGGCGGCATGAACGGTGCCGGGCTGCTGGCCGCCGCGCTGCTGGTCGGCGCGGCCGTGATGGCCTGGCGCCTGCTGCGCGGACTCGCCGGGCCGGACGGCGCGGCGGGCAGCCCGGCCGAGACGGCGGACGCGGCCGGCGCGCCTGCCCAGCCGGCCGGCGCGCCCACCGAGCCGGCCGAGGCGCCTGCCCAGGCTGCCGACGCGCCTGCCGGGGCGGCGGAGAAGGTCCACGCCTGACCCGCCCTCCCGAGGACCGGCGCGTGACACCCCCTCCGTAGCTCGGCAGAACGGCCGTTCCCCCCGAGGGGAGCGGCCGTTCCCGCGTGGTCGGGCGCCGCTACTTCGCCCCGAAGGGCAGCTCCAGCTCCGCCCAGACGACCTTGCCGTCCCGGGTGAGCCGGCTGCCCCAGCGCTGGGCCAGCTCGCTGACCAGGAACATCCCGCGCCCGCCCTCGTCCTGCTCGGCGAACGGGCGCAGCTGCGGAGTCTGGCCGCCGGCGTCGGAGACCTCGACGGTGAGCACCCGGTCGCGGAACAGCCGCAGCCGGCGCGGCGCGTCGGCGTGCAGCAGGGCGTTCGTCACCAGCTCGCTGACGAGCAGTTCGGCGTAGTCGGTGAGCGCGGACAGGCCCCAGGCCTCCAGGGTGGCGCGGGTGAAGCGGCGGGCCTTGCCGGGCAGCCGGCCGCCGCCGCTGAGCGGGAGGGTGGCGATCCGGTCGGCGGGCAGCGGCAGCACCCGGGCCATGATCATCGCGATGTCGTCCTCGGTGCCGTCGGTGACGAGGGCGGCGAGGACGGCGTCGCAGCTCTCCTCCAGGGTCCGGCCGGGCCCGGAGAGCGTGCGGGCGAACAGGTCGATCCCGTCGTCCAGGTCCTGGCCGCGCCGCTCGACCAGGCCGTCGGTGTAGAGCGCGACCATGCCGCCCTCGGGGATGGTGAACTCGATCGACTCGAAGGCGACCCCGCCCACGCCCAGCGGTACGCCCGGCGGCACGTCGACCCGCTCGGCGGTGCCGTCGGGGGCGACCCGCACCGGTGGCAGGTGCCCGGCCGAGGCGACCTGGACGGTGCGCTCCAGCGGGTCGTACACCGCGCAGATGCAGGTGGCGAACTGGCCCTCGCCGATTCCGGAGGCGGTCTCGTCCAGCCGGGTGAGGACCTGCTCGGGCGGCATGTCCAGGGTGGCGAGGGTCCGGGCGACGGTGCGCAGCTGGCCCATCGTCGCGGCGGCCCGGATGCCGTGGCCCATCACGTCGCCGACCACCAGGGCGACCCGCCCGCAGGACAGCGGGACGACGTCGAACCAGTCGCCGCCGACCTCGCTGACCACGCTGCTGGGCAGGTAGCGGTAGGCGATCTCCAGGCCGAGGGTGCGGTGCACCTCCTGCGGCAGCAGACTGCGCTGCAGGGTGAGGGCGGTCTCCCGTTCGCGCCGGTAGAGCCGGGCGTTGTCGAGCGCCAGCGCGGTGCGGGCGACCAGCTCCTCGGCGAGCGCGACGTCGGCGGCCGTGAAGGGCTCGGGGTTGCGCATCCGGATGAACTCGGAGCCGCCGAGCACCATGCCCCGGGCGGTGATCGGCACCATCAGGTACGAGTGGATGCCCGCCGCCATCCCGGGGGCCACCCGGTCCTCGCTGGAGACGAGCCCGCGCAGCACCTCCTCGTCCACCTGGGCCCGCAGCAGCGGCCTCCCGCTGCGCAGGCACTGGGTGTAGCTGCGGTCGGGGGCGTACTCGGAGGTCTCGCCGACGACGTCGACGGCGTGCGCGAGCCCGGTCTCGTAGTTCTCCCCGACGGCGACGGCGCGCAGGGTGACGGTCCGGTCGGTGGGGATCGGGGTGGGCTCGGCGCCGCGCAGCACCGGCTCCAGCAGGTCGACGGTGGCGAAGTCGGCGAACCGGGGGACGACGGCCTCGATCAGTTCCTCGGCGGTGCGCTGGAGGTCGAGGGTGGTGCCGATCCGCGCGGTGGCCTCGGCGATGGTGCTGAGCCGTTCCTGGGCCCGGGAGGCGCGGGCCTCGGCCTGGAAGCGCTCGGTGACGTCGATGATCGAGGAGCAGACGCCGAAGACCCGGCCGGTGGAGTCTTCGAGGCGGAAGTAGGAGGCGGACCAGGCGCGGTCCCGCTTCGGGTCGCCGGGGACGCGGCCGTGCGAACGGGCGTCCACGACGGGTTTGCCGGTCCGCAGCACCTGGCGCATGATCTGCTCGATCTCGGCGGTGTTGATGCCGGGGAGCACCGCGGATATCCGGCGGCCCAGGTGCGCGGCGACCGGCACGCCGTTCATCCGGGCCAGCGACTCGTTGATCCGGGCGTAGCGCAGGTCGGTGTCGTAGACGGCCATCCCTATCGGGGAGCGGCCGAAGATGCCGTCCAGCACCGCGAGGTCGGCCTCGACGGCGTGCAGGGCGCGGGTGTCGGAGGCGGTGGCGAGGAGCAGCAGGGTGCCGGCCGGGCCGGCGATGGGGTAGGTGCGGAACTCCAGGTCGACCTTGTGGCCGTCGCGGTGGCGGACCGGGAAGACGCCGGACCAGCCGCTGCCGGTCATGATCCGTTCGAAGAGGTCCAGCACCTCGGCGCGGTCGCCGCCGTCGGTGAGCAGTTGGGCGGCGTAGCTGCCGACGGCTTCCTCGCTGGTGTAGCCGAGCAGGGCCTCGGCGTCCTCGCTCCAGTGCAGGATCAGGCCGTCGTCCTGGAGCAGGGCCGTCGCGAGCGGGACGAGCCGGTGGCCTTCGGGGAGTACGCCTTCGAGGTGTTCGTCCTCGTGGCGCTCACTCCCGTGGTGATCACCCCCGCGGTGCTCACCTCCGGGGTGTTCGCCCTCGTGGCGTTCGCCGTCGTGGCCGCCGCCCTCGGGACGTGCCGGAGTGCCGCCCGGTGCCGTGCGCGCGGCGTCGGTCGCGTCCCACTCGTGTCCGTGCATGATCAGGCAGCACCCCGGTTCGGCTCGTGCCCGGCCGGGTGGGCCTCGCGGTCCGTGCCGGCCGGGGTTCTTCTCCAGACTGCACGGACATCAGCCGCCCGGCGACCCCTTGGTCAGGGGTTGTCCGGCCGCTCCGGATGTACGGGCGTCATGGGCGTACCGGGCGCAGCGTACTCTCAAGAACGCCCGCCCACTGCCGGATCACTCCGGAACGTCGGAGGCTGTCGTCGGTGAGCAGGTTGGCCAGGCCCAGCCCGCGGGCGAGGTCCAGGGTGGCCTGCACCGATTCGCGCACGCCGGGGCGGCTCTCGTCGGCGTCCAGGAACTCCACGGCGGCCCGGTGGGCCTCTCTTCCGACGTGCCCCTCCAGGGTGATGATCCGCTCGCGCAGCGCCTCCTCGGTGGCGGCGGCGGTCCACAGGTGCAGGGCGGCGCGGAACAGCGGGCCGGTGTAGAGGCGGACGATCATGTCGACCACGGCGCGGGTGCGGTCGGGGCCGGCGGCGGGCAGCTCGTCCGCGTGCGCGCGGACGGCCGCCAGCCGCTCGGCGGTGACGTGCTCGACGGCCGCGGTGAAGAGGTCCTCGCGGGTCGGGAAGTGGTGCTGGGCGGCGCCGCGGGAGACGCCGGCGCGCTCGGCGACGACGGTGACGGTGGAGCCGTTCCAGCCGAGTTCGGCCAGGCAGTCCACGGCCGCCGCGAGCAGCCGGGCCCTGGTCGCGCGGCTGCGGTCCTGCTGGGGCGTGCGGGCGGCGGCGTGGCTGGCCATGGCTGCGGGCGGCTCCTGTTCCGGTGGGGGCGCGGTGGGTCGATCCTCACAGACGGGCACCGGTCTTCGTCCGCGGGGGCCCGCCCGCTCAGTTGACGGCGGCGCGCTCGGCCTCGCGGGCGCGCAGTTCACGGCGGAGGATCTTGCCGGCCGCGGACTTGGGGACGGCGTCCACGAACTCCACCGCGCGGACCTTCTTGTACGGGGCGACCAGCCCGGCGACGTACCCGGTGACCTCCTCGGCGGTCAGGGCGCTGCCCGGGGTGCGGACCACGAAGGCCTTGGGGCACTCGGTGCCGTCGGCGTCCGGCACGCCGATCACGGCGGCGTCGGCGATCTCGGGGTGGCCGAGCAGCACGGCCTCCAGTTCGGCGGGGGCGACCTGGTAGCCCTTGTACTTGATCAGTTCCTTGACCCGGTCGACGATGTACAGGTAGCCGCGCTCGTCCACGTAGCCGACGTCGCCGGTGTGCAGCCAGCCGTCGGCGTCGATCACGGCGGCGGTCGCGGAGGGGCGGCCGAGGTAGCCCTTCATCACCTGGGGGCCGCGGATCAGCAGTTCTCCGCGCTCCCCCGCGCCGAGGTCCCCGGCGGAGCCGTCCAGGGCGGTGACCCGCAGTTCGGTGGAGGGGACGATCCGGCCGACCGAGCCGCGCGGGGGGTCGCCCTCCCGGGGGGAGACCACGTGGGTGACCGGGGAGAGCTCGGTCATGCCGTAGCCCTGGAGCAGGTGCGGCAGGCCGAGGCGCCGGGCGCAGGCGTCGGCGAGTTCGCGGTCGAGCGGGGCGGCGGCGCACAGCAGGTACTCGACGGAGGAGAGGTCGTACCGGTCCACGGCCGGGTGCTTGGCCAGGGCCAGGGCGATCGGCGGCGCCACCACCAGGGCCTGCACCCGGTGCTCCTCGACGGCCCGGCAGAACTGCTCCAGGTCGAAGCGGGGCAGCACGACCACGGTGGCGCCGCAGCGCAGCGGCTGGTTGAGCAGCGCCGCGAGGCCGTAGATGTGGAAGAAGGGGAGGACGGCGAGCACCCGCTCGCCCTCGGCGGGGCGGTAGAGGGCGTCGCACTGGGCGAGGTTGGTGGCGATCGAGCGGTGGGTGAGCATGACGCCCTTGGGCAGGCCGGTGGTGCCGCTGGAGTAGGGCAGCACGGCGACGTCCTCGCCCGGGTCGATGGCGACCTCGGGGGCGGGGCCGGGCGCGGCGAGCAGGTCGGCGAGCGAGCGGTGGCCGTTCGCGCCGTCCAGGACGACGATCTCGGTCAGCGGGCGGCCCTGCCCGGCCGCCAGTTCGGCGGCCGCACGGGCGGTGGGCAGGAACGGGGACACGGTGACCAGCCAGCGGGCGCCGCTGTCGCACAGCTGGCCGGCCAGTTCGGCGGGCGTGGCCAGGGAGGACACCGTGGTGACGGTGGCGCCGGCCCGGGTGGCGCCGTAGTAGGCCATCGGGTAGACGGTCGAGTTGGGGCTGAACAGGGCGAGGACGTCGCCCCGGCGCACGCCCAGCTCGGCCAGGCCGGCGGCGACCCGCTCGACGGCGGCGGCGAGCTGCGCGTAGCTGACGTGCTCCCCGGTGAGGCCGTCGATCAGGGCCGGGCGGTCGCCGTACCGGGCCGCGGCGCCGAGGACCGCGTCATGGACCGGCAGGTCGACCACGGGGACGTCCGGGAACTCGCTTCGGAACACCAAGGCATGCCTCCAGTAAGGAAGTTGACGCGGCAACTAAACCTGCGTGCGGTGCGCGTTCAGGAGCATACGGACAGTCAGGGGGCAGGCTGGGCCATTGTGGGGAACCGGGGGCGGAGCTCGCGTGGCACGTGTGTTCCCGGGGGCGCCCGCCCGGACGCCGCCGCACCACGCCCGCCCGCCCCCTGGCGCGGTCCCGGCCCCGGAGCGCCCCCGTCCCTCCCCCGCCGCCGGCCCGGCGACACCACTCCGGTGGCCGTCACCCACACCGGGCCGTCACCCGCCGCGGGCCGGCCGTCCCGCACCGGCCCGGGCGCCGCGTACGGGAGGCAGCGCGGTGTTCGCACGGCCGTCCCCGGCCGGTGACTCAGTACGACTTGGGCAGGCCGAGGGTGTGCTGGGCGACGTAGTTGAGCACCATCTCGCGGCTGACCGGGGCGACCCGGCCGACCCGGGTGGCGGCCAGCAGGGCACCCAGCCCGTACTCCTGGGTGAGGCCGTTGCCGCCGAGGGTCTGCACCGCCTGGTCGACGGTCCGGGCGGCGGCCTCGCCGGCGGCGTACTTGGCCATGTTGGCGGCCTCCCCGGCGGCGAGGTCCTCGCCCTCGTCGTAGAGCAGCCCGGCCTTCTGGGTCATCAGCCGGGCCAGCTCGATCTCCACCGCGCACTGGGCCAGCGGGTGGGCCAGGCCCTGGTGGGCGCCGATCGGGGTGGACCAGACGGTGCGGGTCTTCGCGTACTCGACGGCCTTGCCGAGGGCCTGGCGGGCCAGGCCGAGCGAGAACGCGGCGGTGAGGATGCGCTCCGGGTTCAGGCCCGCGAACAGCTGCAGCAGGCCGGCGTTCTCGTCGCCGACCAGGGCGTCGGCGGGCAGCCGCACGTCGTCCAGGAAGACCTGGAACTGCTTCTCGGGGGCGACGAGTTCCATCGGTATCGCCCGGTACTCGAAGCCCGGGGTCTCGCGCGGGACGACGAACAGGCAGGGCTTGAGCTTGCCGGTGCGCGCGTCCTCGGTGCGGGCCACGAACAGGACGGCGTCGCAGTGGTCGATGCCGGAGACGAACACCTTGCGGCCGGTGAGCAGCCAGTCCTCGCCGTCGCGGCGGGCGACGGTGGAGATCCGGTGCGCGTTGGAGCCCGCGTCGGGCTCGGTGATGCCGAAGGCCATCCGGCGGCTGCCGTCGGCGAGGCCGGGCAGCCAGCGCCGCTTCTGCTCCTCGGTGCCGTAGCGGGCGATCACCGTGCCGCAGATCGCCGGGGAGACGATGAGCAGCAGCAACGGACAGCCGGCGGTGCCGAGTTCCTCCAGGACGATGGCGAGGTCGGTGATGCCGCCGCCTCCGCCGCCGTACTCGGCGGGCAGGTTGACGCCGAGGTAGCCGGCCTTGCCGGCCTCCGCCCACAGTTCGTCGGCGGGCTCGCCGGCGCGGGCCTTGGCGAGGTAGTAGGCGGAGCCGTAGCGGCGGCCGAGGTCGCCGACGGCCTGGCGCAGGGCGCGGCGTTCGGGGGTTTCGAGGAGCTGACTGCCGATGGCGGACATGCGGGGGTCCTTCCTCAGACCTCTTGGGTGGACTTGACGACGGCCAGCAGGGTGCCGAGTTCGACCTGCCGGCCCGGGGTGGCGCGGAGTTCCACGAGGACGCCGTCGGCCGGAGCGGTGACGCGGTGCTCCATCTTCATCGCCTCCAGCACGAGCAGCGGCTGTCCGGCGGTGACGGCGTCCCCGACCTCGGCGGTGACGCGGACGACGGTGCCGGGCATCGGGGCGAGCAGGGCGCCGGGGTCGGTCTCGACGGTGGGCTCGGGGAAGCGCGGGAGCGCGGTGAGCGCGGTGCCGCCGGCCGGGGTGTCGACGTACACCCGGTCGCCGTGGCGGGCGACGCGGTAGGTGCGGCGCAGCCCGCCCTCGCGCAGCACGACCCGGTCGGGGCCGGCCTCGACCAGCTCGACGTCCGGGTGGTCCTCGGCCTGCAGGCCGGCGCGGGTGAGGCGGTAGCGGACCGCGCGCTCGGCGCCGTCGTCCGCCCGGTAGCGCTTGAGCTGCGGCTGGGAGGGCAGGTTGCGCCAGCCGGACGGGAGCGCGGTGCGCCGGGCGGCGGCGTCGGCGAGGGCGGCGGCCAGGGCCGCGCGTTCGACGCCCCCGGTGTCCGGCGCGGTGAGTTCGGCGCCGTGCTCGGCGAGGAAGCCGGTGTGCAGGCGCCCGTCCAGGAAGGCCGGGTGCCGCAGCGCGCGGACCAGCAGCTCCCGGTTGGTGGCGGGCCCGTGGATCCGGGCGCGGGCCAGGGCGTCGGCCAGCCGGCGGGCGGCGGCCGCGCGGGTCGGTGCCCAGGCGATCACCTTGGCGAGCATCGCGTCGTAGTGCGGGGTGATCTCGTTGCCGGCTTCGACGCCGCAGTCCAGTCGCAGACCGGCGTCCGGTCCGGCCCCGGCGTCCGTTCGGGCCCCGGCGTCCGTTCGGCTCCCGGTGTCCGGCCGGCTCCCGGCGTCCGTTCGACCCCCGGCTCCGGTGAACTCCTGGTGCGGCACGGTGAGTTCGAGGCAGTGCAGGGTGCCGGTGGCGGGCTGCCAGTCCTTGGCCGGGTCCTCCGCGTACAGGCGGGCCTCGATCGCGTGACCGAGCAGCGCCGGGGGCTCCGGCGGCAGCTGCCGCCCTTCGGCGACGGCGAGTTGGAGGGCCACCAGGTCCAGCCCGGTGACCGCCTCGGTAACCGGGTGCTCGACCTGGAGGCGGGTGTTCATCTCCAGGAACCAGAACCGGCCGTCCTCGGCGAGCAGGAACTCGGCGGTCCCGGCGCCGACGTAGCCGATCGCCCGGGCGGCGCTCACCGCGGCCGCGTGCAGCTCGGCGCGGACGTCCGCCGGGAGGCCGGGGGCCGGGGCCTCCTCGATCACCTTCTGGTGCCGCCGCTGCAGCGAGCAGTCGCGGTCGCCGACCGCCCAGACCGTGCCGTGCGCGTCGGCCAGCAACTGGACCTCGACGTGCCGCCCGGCGGGCAGGTAGCGCTCGCAGAACACCTCGTCCGAGCCGAAGGCCTTGGCCGCCTCGGCCCGGGCGGCCGCCAGCTCGCCGGGCAGGTCCGCGAGGCTCCGGACGACCCGCATGCCGCGGCCGCCACCGCCCGCCGCGGCCTTCACCAGGAGCGGCAGGTCGGCCTCGCCGGGCGAGGTGAGCGCGCCCAGGACGGGCACCCCGGCCTCGGCCATCAGCCGCTTGGCGGCCGTCTTGGAGCCCATCGCGGCGATCGCGGCCGGCGGCGGGCCGACCCAGAGCAGACCGGCGTCCAGCACCGCCTGCGCGAACCCGGCGTCCTCGGAGAGGAACCCGTAGCCGGGGTGGACGGCGTCGGCCCCGGCGGCGAGCGCGGCGCGGACGATCGCCTCGGCCCGCAGATAGGTGTCGGCGGGCGCCGCACCGGGCAGGCGGACGGCCGCGTCGGCCTCGCGCACGTGCGGCGCGTCGGCGTCCGGGTCGGAGTGGACGGCGGTGGTCGCGATGCCGAGTTCCCGGCAGGTGCGGAAGACCCGGCGGGCGATCTCGCCCCGGTTGGCGACCAGCAGGTTGCCGATCAGTGTCGTGGAAGTCATGGGTGGCTCCGTCACAGGGTCTGGCTCACAGGGGTCCGGCTCACATGCGGAAGACGCCGTAGCCACGCGCGCCCTCGACCGGCGCGTTGTGGATCGCGGACAGGCACAGGCCCAGCACCGTACGGGTGTCGCGCGGGTCGATCACACCGTCGTCGTAGAGGCGGCCGGAGAGGAACACCGGCAGCGACTCGGCCTCGATCTGCTGCTCGACCATCGCCCGGATCGCCGCGTCCGCGTCCTCGTCGTACGGCTGGCCCTTCGCCGCGGCCGACTGCCGGGCGACGATCGACAGCACCCCGGCGAGCTGCTGCGGGCCCATCACCGCGGACTTGGCGCTCGGCCAGGAGAACAGGAAGCGCGGCTCGTACGCCCGGCCGCACATGCCGTAGTGGCCGGCGCCGTAGGAGGCGCCCATCAGGACGGACAGGTGGGGCACCGTGGAGTTGGAGACGGCGTTGATCATCATCGCGCCGTGCTTGATGATGCCGCCCTGCTCGTAGTCCTTGCCGACCATGTACCCGGTGGTGTTGTGCAGGAACAGCAGCGGGGTGTTCCGCTGGTTGGCCAACTGGATGAACTGGGCGGCCTTCTGCGACTCGGCGCTGAACAGCACGCCCTGCGCGTTGGCCAGGACGCCGACCGGGTAGCCGTGCAGCCGGGCCCAGCCGGTGGCCAGGCTGGTGCCGTAGAGCGGCTTGAACTCGTCGAAGTCCGAGCCGTCGACCAGCCGGGCGATCACCTCGCGCGGGTCGAAGGGCACCTTGAGGTCGCCGGGGACGATGCCCAGCAGCTCCTCCTCGGCGTACTTCGGCGGCTCGGCGAGCGGGTCGGGGCCCGGGCCGGGCTTGCGGTGGTCGAGCCGGGCGACGATCCGGCGGGCCAGCCGCAGCGCGTCCGCCTCGTCCGCCGCGAAGTGGTCCGCGAGGCCGGAGGTGCGGGCGTGCATCTCGGCGCCGCCGAGCGACTCGTCGTCGGCCTCCTCGCCGGTGGCCATCTTGACCAGCGGCGGACCGCCGAGGAACACCTTGGCCCGCTCCTTCACCAGCACGGTGTGGTCGGACATCCCGGGGACGTACGCGCCGCCGGCCGTGGAGTTGCCGAACACCACGGCCACGGTGGGGATTCCGGCGGCGGACAGCCGGGTGAGGTCCCGGAACAGGGCGCCGCCGGGGATGAAGATCTCCTTCTGGCTGGGCAGGTCCGCGCCACCGGACTCGACCAGGTTCACCAGCGGCAGGCGGTTCTGCAGCGCGATCTCGTTGGCGCGCAGCGCCTTGCGCAGCGTCCAGGGGTTGCTGGCGCCGCCGCGCACGGTGGGGTCGTTGGCGGTGATCACGCACTCGACGCCCTCGATCACGCCGATGCCCGTGACCAGCGCGGCGCCGACCGGGTGGTCGCTGCCCCAGGCGGCCAGCGGGGACAGCTCCAGGAACGGCGAGTCCGGGTCGATCAGCAGCTCGATCCGTTCGCGGGCCAGCAGCTTGCCGCGCTTGCGGTGGCGTTCCACGTACTTGGGGCCGCCGCCGGCCAGGGCCTTGGCGTGCTCGGCGTCCAGCTCGGCGAGCTTGGCGAGCATCGCGGCACGGTGGTCGGCGTACTCGGGCCCGGCCGGGTCGACGCGGGTGGGCAGGACGGTCACAGCGGCGTCTCCGGGCTGTCGGCGAGCGGTTCCGGGGTCGGGAGCGGTTCCGGGGTCGGGAGCGGTTCCGGGGTCGGGGGCGTGGTCGCGGTCAGGAGCGTGGTCGCGGTCGGGAGCGGACCGGGGAGCGCGGTCGGGCTCAGGAGCGAGGCCGGGATGTCCAGGTGACGGGAACGCAGCCACTCGCCCAGCGCCTTGGCCTGGGGGTCGAAGCGGTGACGGGCGGCGACGCCCTGGCCGAGCAGACCGGTGAGGGTGAAGTTGACCGCGCGCAGGTTCGGCAGCACATGCCGGGTGATGTCCAACTCGGCCGTCTCGGGCAGGAGTTCACGCAGCCGCTGCACGGTGAGGGTGTGTACGAGCCAGCGCCAGCCGTCCTCGGTACGGGCCCAGACGCCCAGGTTGGCGTCACCGCCCTTGTCGCCGCTGCGGGCGCCGGCCACCAGGCCGAGGGGAGCCCGCCGGGTGGGCCCGTCGGGCAGCGGCTCGGGCAACTCCGGCTCGGGCAACTCCGGCTCTGGAACGGGTAGTTCGGCCGACGCCGGGTGGCCGGTGACCGGCGCGGGCGGGACGGCGATCCGGCGGCCGTCCGGCAGCACGGCGGTGTGCTCGACGGCCTTCGCGTCGACGTACGCGGCGGTGAACACCCCGTACGGCGCACCCGGCCCCGGCGGGGCGGTGAGATGGAAGCCGGGGTAGCCTGCCAGGCCCAACTCCACCGCTGCCTTGCCGAGTTCACGGCCCACCTTGGCCGGGTCGCGGTCGCGGGCGGTCAGCCGCAGCAGGGCCGAGGCGGTCTCCTCGGTCGGGGCGTCGGGGTGGTCGGTACGGGCCAGCGTCCAGCGCAGCTCGCCGGGGCGGGCCCCGGGCGGCAGCGCCTCGGCGAACTGCCGTTGCACCAGTGCCGCCTTGGCCTCGATGTCCAGGCCGGTGAGGACGAACACCACCTCGTTGTGGTGGCCGCCGAGGGCGTTGAGGCCCACCTTGAGCGTGGCCGGCGGCGCCTCGCCCCTGACCGGGTCGATCCGGACCCGGTCCGGGCCCTGCCCGGTGAGCCGGACGGTGTCCAGCCGGGCGGTGACGTCCGGGCCGAGGTAGTGGGATCCGCCGGTCTCGTACAGGAGTTGGGCGGTGACGGTGCCGGTGGTGACGGCGCCGCCGGTGCCCGGGTGCTTGGTGATCACACTGGATCCGTCGGCGTGCAGTTCGGCGATCGGGAAGCCGGGGCGGGTCACGTCGTGCTCGCGGAAGAACGCGTAGTTGCCGCCGGTCGCCTGGGCGCCGCACTCCAGGACGTGTCCGGCGACCACCGCCCCGGCGAGGGCGTCGAGGGCGTCCGGGGTCCAGCCGAAGTGGGCGATGCCGGGGCCGACGACCAGCGCGGCGTCGGTGACCCGGCCGGTGACCACCACGTCCGCGCCCTCCCGCAGGCAGGCCGCGATGCCGAAGCCGCCGAGGTAGGCATGGGCGGCCAACAGCCCGTCCGGCAGGCCGAGTTCCTCCCGGCGCGGCAACAGGTCGTCGCCCTCGACGTGCGCGACGGCCGCCTCGACGCCCAGGCGCCGCGCCAGTGCGCGCAGGTCGTCGGCGAGCCGCGCCGGGTTGAGGCCACCCGCGTTCACCACGATCCGTACGCCGCGCTCGCGGGCCAGCCCGAGGCACTCCTCCATCTGCCGCAGGAAGGTCCGGGCGTAGCCGCGCGCCGGGTCCTTCAACCGGTCGCGCGCCAGGATGAGCATGGTCAGCTCGGCCAGGTAGTCCCCGGTGAGCACGTCCAACGGCCCGCCGGTGAGCATCTCCCGCACCGCGTCGAAGCGGTCCCCGTAGAACCCCGAGGCGTTGCCGATCCGCAGTACCGTGCGTTCGCGCACCAAGGCGCCTCCCCTGACGGTGAGTTGGCGCCGACCCCGGACGGGCGCCGCCGGGCAGCAGCGTGGCACCGCCCGGAGAAAAAAGCAATCATGCCTGCTTGTTTTCAGGCACCCGATTCCCGCCACGCGCCACCCGCCGCGCGCGCCGGGCGGGCGGGTTCACCGCGCGAGCAGGTTCTGCACCAGGCCGGTCATCTTGGCCGAGGGCGCCACGTTGAGTTCCCGCTGCAGGAACGAGCGGTAGTGCTGGTAGGCGCGCAGCGCACTCGCCATGTTGCCCTCGGCGAGATGCACCTCCATCACGATCCGGTGCGCCGTCTCACGGATCGGGTCGATCGCAATGGCGGCCAACGCGGCCTGGAGGGCCGCGAGGTAGCGCTCGGCGCCGCAGAGTTGGCGGGCCAGGCCCTCCAGCGCGTACAGCCTCAGCTGGCCCCACCGTTCGCGCGGCAGAGCCAGCCACTCGTCCTCCCAGTCGGGCAGCAGATCGGCGGCGAGGTCGTCCACCAGCTGGTCGATGTCGGCGGGCAACTGGGCGCCTCCCGCCGCGACTTGTCGGGCGCTGCCCCAGGCGCGCCACAGGTCGACCCGGACGTCCTCGCAGAGCAGCAGCCGGCGGCCGTCGCTCTCGACGACCAGCGTCAGGCCGAACCGCCGGACCTGGTACAGGGCCGACCGCAGGTTGGCGGCCGCCCGGCAACGGGTGCAGTCCGGCCAGAGCTGCTCGGCGACCGTGCCGCGCGAAGCGCCCTCGCTGTGCAGGGCCAGGAACGCCAACAGGCGCTGTGCGCCCACCGGGAGGGGAACACGCTCTCCCGCGCTGGTGGCTTCGAAGCCCCGTAGTAGTTTGATGCCCGGAGCAATCCATGACACACCACCACTGTGCAGTCCCCGGCGGATTCTCGCACCCCGTCAGGAGCACCGCCGCTCCGGCCGCCGGCATCGCACTGCCCCGTCGCGGCACGATCACCGCCTCGTCGCGACCCGATCCCGGCACCGTCCCCCGTCCGTCCACGCAGGGCTCGGCGGACGTCGCGCGGCCGTTGCGCCGGCGTCACCCGAACATCGCACCGGGGTCGCACGGGCGTGGCACGGCCGACCGAACCCTGCCCCGCCCGCCCGCCGGGCGACCAGCTCACCCCGGCCGTCCGAGCGTTGGGCCCGGGAGCGGACCGTCACCCCGGACGACCGCCACGCCACGGCCACGCGACGCCCCGGGGACGCCAGGACGCACGCCCCCGCGACGGACCGCCGCACACCGGCCCGACGGGCGGTACGGACGCTGGCTTCACCCGGTGCGGGCCACCGCACCGGAGCGACCGGCCGGCACACGCCGAAGACGGCGTCGCCGTACGGAAGCGGCACGGAGCACCCCTCGGCGGGGCGCACCCCGACGCACCGGACGCACCCCGACGCACCCCGACGCACCTGACGCGCCCCGACCCGACCCGAACCACCGAGAAGGCGGTGCCGCATGGAGGCCAGATCGGTCCTGCGGGGCCTGCAGCCGCCGACGGGCGCCGACCCGCCCGGCGGGCTCCTGCCGGGCGACGACCTGCTGGGCGACACCGAGGTGTGCATCGCCGTCCTGGACGGTCCGGTCGACCTCGACCATCCCTGCTTCGCGGGTGCGGACCTGACCCGGCTGGACACCCTGGTCGGGGAGCCGGCCGGGCCCGGCCCGATGTCTCTGCACGGCACCCACGTCGCGAGCCTCCTGTTCGGTCAGCCCGGCAGCGCGGTGGTCGGGATCGTTCCGCGCTGCCGGGGCCTGATCCTCCCGGTCTTCACGGACGAGGGGGCCGGCCGGGTCCCGCAGTTGGATCTGGCCCGGGCTGTCGAACGGGCGGTGCAGGAGGGCGCGCACATCGTCAACATCAGCGGCGGCGAACGCAGCCAGGACGCCCAGGCGGACGGCATGCTGGAGCGCGCGCTGCGGCTGTGCGACGAGAGCGGGGTCCTGGTCGTCGCAGCCGTCGGCAACGACGGCTGCGACTGCCAACAGGTGCCGGCGGCCGTGGCGTCGGTGCTCGCCGTCGGCGCCGCCGCGGCCGACGGTTCGCCGCTGGAGATCAACAACTGGAGTTCCGCCTACGCAGCCACCGGCGTCCTCGCCCCGGGCCAGGACATCGAGGGGGCCGCCCCGGGCGGCGGGCGGATCGCCCTCACGGGCAGCAGCTTCGCCACACCCCTGGTGTCCGGGGTCGCCGCCCTGCTGGTCGGCGCGCAACTGCGCACGGGGCACGGGGCCGATCCGCAGGGCGCCGGCCGGGCCGTGCTGCGCGGCGCGGACGCCGTCCCCTGCCAACCCGTCGACGCCCCCGACTGCCGGCGCCGGCTGGCCGGGCGGCTCGACGCCGCCCGGGCGTACCGGCTCGTCAGCCGGGGCGATGTGACCGGTCCTCAGGAGTCGGTCACGGCCGGCACCGAGGCCGCCGCGCTCGTCGTCCGACCCTCCCCCGGGTCCGGGGCCCGCGCTGCCGGCGCCGTCCCGGCCGGGGCCTTCCTTTCCGGCTCGTCCGACCTGTACGAGTCCGGCTCGTCCGACCTGCACGAGGAAGTCACCACCATGGATACCGAGAGCGCCTCCGTCGTCACCGCACAGCAGCAGGCCTCCGACCCGGCCGCCGCGCCCGTCCCCGCGGGTGCGGGCGGCCCGGTCGGCGATCCGGCCGGCTCCGTCCTCCCCACGCCGCCGGTACCGGAACCGGCCGGCCTCGCCCCCGCCGGTGCGACCGCGGTCGGTGCCACTCCGCCGGCGCCCCCGGCCCCCGGCGCCTGCCGCTGTCAGGGCGGCGGGCCCCAGGAGGCCGGGCCGGGCACCGGCGGCGCCCTCGCCTCCGCCCCGGCCGCCCAGTCGGCCGCCCAGCCGCTCCCGCCGCCGGTCCGGACCTTCGCCCCGCCCCGCACGGAACCCGCCCGGCCGGCGGCCGCGGTCGGCGGCGGCGTGCGCCCCTCGTGCGCGTCCACCAACGACCGCCCGCTCGTCTACGCGATCGGACAGGTCGGCGTCGACTTCCTCACCGAGGCCCGCCGGGACAGCTTCCGCCAGCTGATGAGCCCGGTCGGCGGCGCGCCCACCGCGGACGGCCGTCCGACCGAGGCGCCCGCCAACCCCTACGACGCCCGGCAGCTGTACGGCTACCTGGTCCAGAACCCCTGGGCGTCCGACAAGGTCACCTGGACGCTGACCGCGGACGGCACCCCGCTCTACGCGCTGGAGGCGGAGCCCGCTGCCGGAATGGACTGGAGCGCGCCGATCCTCGACCCGTCCTTCGACACCGCCCGGCTGCAGCAGCTGGCCGGCCGGCCCGACGAGCTCGCCCAGGTCCTGCTGCGGATCGCTTCCCCGCCGGTCTCCACGGTGTACCGCACGCTCCGGGACGCGCTGCTCGGCCAGGCCCAGGGCACGAGCGACCCGACGTACGTCTCCAGGGTCTCGATACCCGGTCGGCTGACCGACCGCACCGTCCGGCTGTTCTCGGGCCAGGTCGTGCCGGTCGTCGAGGTCAAGGGTCGTGGTCTCTACACCTGGACGGAGGCGCTGCTGACCCAGGAGGTGCTGAAGGCCGTCGAGGACGACACGAAGGCACGCAAGATCACGGTCGACGAGACGGAGATCCGCACGACCGTCCGCGCGTTCCTGGACAAGATCTACTACCAGTTCCGCAACCTCGGCCAGAGCTCCGCCGACCGGGCCCTCAACTACGCCGGAACCAACGCGTTCCTGTTCGGCAGCCAGATCAGCGCGGGCATGCTCGCCGCCAAGCACGTGCCCGGACCGGGCGACCGGCTGTACACCCTCGAATCCATCAGCGTCGCGAAGAGCCCGTACTGCCGGATGGGATCGGACTGCCAGGACGTCACGGTCCGGTTCTTCGACCCGGAGAACGACCGCAGGGCCCGGGTGACCTGGCTCTTCACCATCGACGTCAGCGACGAGATGCCGGTCAGCCTGGCGCCGACCCACCAGTTCCTCGACTGATTCCTCGGCTGAGCCGGACACGGTCGCGTCCGCGACGCGGGCCCCGGACGGGCCCGGGACGACCGCACGGCAGCCCCCACGAGGAGGAGAACCACGATGAACGCCCCCGACAGGCTCCCCAAGCCCGCCCCCGCGCTCCCCGCCCAGGCCCGGCCGGTCCGCCGGGACGGCCCCGGGGAGCCCGCCCACCAACGGACCGGCCCGGGGGTCGAAGCGGCCCTCTCCCAGTGCGCCGGCATGCCGGGCCTGGCCCGGCAGATGTGCTACGCGGCGCAGTACGGCACCTGACCGGTCCGACACCTGAGGAAGGAGACCGTGATGACCGACCAGCCCCTGGCAGCCCCCACGGCGTTCCGGCCGCCCGCGCCACGGATCCCCCGGCTGGCCCCGCCCGTCCTGCGGGCCGGGCACGGGCCGGGCGGCGCCGCCGGTGGCGGCGTGGAACCGAGCATCGGAGCACTGGAGTACCTCGGCAGGACGCTCGACCCGTACGTCGGCCTGCCCGACCTGCCCTACGACCAGATCGGCGACGCCATCGGCGACGCGGTCAGCAGCATCGGCAGCACCGTCGCGGGCTGGTTCAGCTGACGCCCGCGGCTCCCGACGCCCGCACCCTCCCGCATGTGAACGGCGGCGGAAGGGTGCGGGAACCACCCGGAAGGGAGAAGGATGATGATCAACGAAGGCATGCGCGAAGCGACCGGGCTGCCCACGCCCGGGCCGCAGCTCCCGCGGCTGGCCCCGCCGGTCGACCGCACCGGCACCGGCGGCGGAGCGCTCGGCGCCGCCCCCGGCGTCGAGGCCGACTTCAGCCTGGGCGACCTCGTCAGCGGGCTGGGCAAGGTGGCCAAGACCGTGGTCCCGGGCCTCGGAGGCATCCTCGGAGGCATCTTCTGAACGGCGTTCCCCCACACCGGCGGCAGGGCCCGGAGCCCTGTCGCCGACCGGAACGCGGATGAATCCAGAGAGGCGGAACCATGCGTCACGACCCGCCACAACTACCGCCGATCGACCGCAGGATCCCCTACCAGCCCGACCTCAAGCCGTTCGGCGACCGGACCCCCGCCGAGGGGGACGCCATCGTCGCCGTGCAGCACGGGCCGGCGAAGCCCCTGCCGGCCGCCCTCGGCGGCCCGGCCGACTCCCCGGCGGGGACGACGGCGCTCCCCGTCCTGCTGGACGGCCCCGGCGGACTGTTCGGTGCCCCGCCCGGCGATCCGGCCCCGTGGACGTGCGGTGGACGGCCCACCCCAGGCTGTCTGCCGCCCCCACCGCCGGTGATCGGCGGGCGCCACTGATCCGGCGCCGCGCGGCACCGCCCCCGGGCCCCCGGCTCCTGCCCGGGGGCCCGGGTACGGGTCCGTCCACGTGCGGGATGATCGTTTCGAACTTCCCTGCCGGCAAGGCTCGTTGACCTGGCGAAGCGCCCACAGCACACCGACCGGCGACAACGACGGAAGCCACGGGCTGGTGATCTGCAGGCCCTTAGACGACCCTGTTCCTGGCAATCGCGGCGAGCGCATCCTGCACGCTCAGGAACTCCTCCGTGCCCGCCTGCGGCTTGTCCACCAAGGCTTCGCCGTGCCGCTGCACGCAGATCCACAGGGTGCCTGACACCGGAAGATCGCCGAGCCACTGGGTCTGCGGAGTGTAGACACCGGCACGGTAGCGGCCGTTGTGGACATCGCTGGCGGTCACCATGCCCACCACCGTCCGCCCGTCCATCGCCCACAGCACCTCGGCGGGGTTGTAGGAGGCGGGCACGAGGACCAGTTGTCCCCGATGCTTGGCCATCAGATGCAGCACCAGCCTTTCGAACGGGCCGGACCACCCACCGGGCAGTCCGGACGCGTGCCAGGTACTCGGTTCACATGATGGCAGCAGCAGTCGAGTTGGAGTCACGCCTGCCGCCGGTCGGCCCGGCCTCCGACGCGTCGGGCACGCCTGGTGGTCAGCACCTCTCCAGCCTCGGACCGTCCTCGCGGCAACAGCCACGACCACTGGTGGTTGACGACCGGCCCCGACGCCGGCCCCGGCCGCCAGGACCCGACTTCTGCACCGGGCGCCGAGGCCCCGACGATCGGGGCGGTCGGATCGACCGGGTCGATCAGGTCGATCAGTTTTGGAGAAGCACCCGGCACGGGCCCGCGCCTAGCGTTGCGGTCATGAGCGACATCACCATTCACTGGACCTTCCTCCCGCACACCGACCCCGAGGCCTCCCTCGCGTTCTACCGCGACCTGCTCGGCTTCGAGGTCCGCAAGGACTTCGGCGGCGGCGCGATGCGCTGGATCACCGTCGGCCCCGCGGACCAGCCCGGCGTCTCCCTCGTCCTGGAGCCGCCGGCGATCGACCCGGGCGTCACCGAGGACGAGCGCAGGACCATCACCGAGATGATGGCGAAGGGCACCTACGCCCGGCTCGTCCTCGGCACCGCCGACCTGGACGGCGTCTTCGACCGGCTGAAGTCCGGCGGCGCCGAGCTGGTGCAGGAGCCGACCGAGCAGCAGTGGGGCGCTCGCGACTGTGCCTTCCGCGACCCGGCGGGCAACCTGATCCGGTTCAACGAGGTGCGCTGAGCCGGCCGCCGGCGAACTGCCGCACCGCACGGCCGCCGCACCGCCGACCCGCCGGCTCGCCCGGCCGGCGGGTCGGCACCCGCCACAGCCCGCCGGGCCCGTCCCCACCCCCACCGGCCGGACCGGTCCCCTCGACTCTGGTTGGATCGAGGGGACCGCCGACCGTGGCCGCGGGGACGGGCCCGCCCGATCGACAGGGAGAGACGACACGATGCCCAAGAGGACGGACGCGCACCCCGCGCCGCACGCCGCCGACAGCCATGACCTGATCCGCGTCCACGGCGCACGCGAGAACAACCTCAAGGACGTCAGCGTCGACATCCCCAAGCGCCGGCTGACGGTGTTCACCGGCGTGTCCGGCTCGGGCAAGAGCTCGCTGGTGTTCGACACCATCGCCGCCGAGTCCCAGCGGCTGATCAACGAGACCTACAGCGCCTTCGTCCAGGGCTTCATGCCCTCCCTGGCCCGCCCCGAGGTGGACGTCCTGGAGGGCCTGACCACCGCGATCATCGTCGACCAGCAGCGGATGGGCGCCGACCCGCGCTCCACCGTGGGCACCGCCACCGACGCCAATGCGATGCTGCGCATCCTCTTCAGCCGCCTCGGCACCCCGCACATCGGCTCGCCCAAGGCCTTCTCCTTCAACGTCCCCTCGATCAGCGGGGCGGGCGCCGTCACCGTCGAGCGCGCCGGCAAGACCGTCAAGGAGCGCCGCAGCTTCAGCATCACCGGCGGCATGTGCCCGCGCTGCGAGGGCCGGGGCAGCGTCTCCGACATCGACCTGACGCAGTTGTACGACGACAGCAAGTCGATCGCCGAGGGCGCGATCACCATCCCCGGCTGGAAGACCGACAGCTGGTGGACGGTCGGCGTGTACGCCAACTCCGGCTTCCTCGACCCGGACAAGCCGATCCGCGAGTACTCCGGGCAGGAGCTGGAGGACTTCCTCCACCGGGAGCCGACCAAGGTCAAGGTCAAGGGCGTGAACCTCACCTACGAGGGCCTGATCCCCAAGATCCAGAAGTCGATGCTGTCCAAGGACAAGGACGCCCTGCAGCCGCACATCCGGGCCTTCGTGGAGCGCGCCGTCACCTTCACCGCCTGCCCCGACTGCGGGGGCACCCGGCTCAGCGAGGCCGCCCGTTCCTCCAGGATCGCGGGCATCAGCATCGCCGACGCCTGCGCGATGCAGATCACCGACCTCGCCGACTGGGTGCGCACACTCGACGAGCCCTCGGTGACGCCGCTGCTCACCACCCTGCGGCAGACCCTCGACTCCTTCGTGGAGATCGGCCTCGGCTACCTCTCGCTGGACCGCCCGGCGGGCACGCTCTCCGGCGGCGAGGCGCAGCGGGTCAAGATGATCCGCCACCTCGGCTCCTCGCTCACCGACACCACGTACGTCTTCGACGAGCCGACCACCGGCCTGCACCCGCACGACATCGACCGGATGAACAAGCTGCTGCTGCGTCTGCGCGACAAGGGCAACACGGTGCTGGTGGTCGAGCACAAGCCGCAGACCATCGCGATCGCCGACCACGTGGTCGACCTCGGCCCCGGTGCCGGGACGGCCGGCGGCTCGGTCTGCTACGAGGGCGGCGTCGAGGGGCTGCGGAGCAGCGGCACCGTCACCGGCCGCCACCTCGCCGACCGGGCGCCGCTGCGGGAGAGCGTGCGCAGGCCCACCGGGAAGCTGGAGATCCGGGGCGCGGACACCCACAACCTGCGGGACGTGGACGTGGACGTCCCGCTCGGGGTGCTCACCGTGGTGACGGGGGTGGCCGGCTCCGGCAAGAGCTCGCTGATCCACGGCTCGCTGGGTCGACGGTCGGGGGCGGCCGGCGAGGGCGTGGTCTCGGTCGACCAGGGTGCGATCAAGGGTTCGCGGCGCAGCAACCCGGCCACCTACACCGGGCTGCTGGAGCCGGTCCGGAAGGCCTTCGCCAAGGCCAACGGCGTCAAGCCGGCCCTGTTCAGCGCCAACTCCGAGGGTGCCTGCCCGACCTGCAACGGCGCCGGGGTGGTCTTCACCGACCTGGCGATGATGGCCGGGGTGGCCAGCACCTGCGAGGACTGCGAGGGCAAGCGGTACCAGCCGGCCGTGCTGGAGTACCGGCTGGGCGGCCGGGACATCGCCGAGGTGCTGGCGATGTCGGTGACGGAGGCCGAGGAGTTCTTCGGTTCGGGCGAGGCCGCGCTCCCGGCCGCCCACCGGATCCTGGAGCGGCTGGCGGACGTCGGGCTGGGCTACGTCAGCCTCGGCCAGCCGCTCACCACGCTCTCCGGCGGTGAGCGGCAGCGGCTCAAGCTGGCCACCCACATGGCGGACAAGGGCGGGGTCTACGTCCTGGACGAGCCGACCACCGGCCTGCACCTGGCCGACGTCGAGCAGCTGCTCGGGCTGCTGGACCGGCTGGTCGAGTCCGGCAAGTCGGTGATCGTGATCGAGCACCACCCGGCGGTCATGGCGCACGCCGACTGGATCATCGACCTCGGCCCGGGCGCCGGGCACGACGGCGGGCGGGTGGTCTTCGAGGGCACCCCGGCCGACCTGGTCGCCGCCCGCTCCACGCCGACCGGCGAGGCCCTGGCGGCGTACGTCGGCTAGCCCCGGACTTCGCACATGGGGAGTTAGGTCTCCAGCCAGCGGGGTCGGGTTTCGTCGATGCCGAGGAGTTCGAGCAGGTGTGCTTGGA